>JBKQKO010000128.1:0-104670 GCA_052147455.1 Desulfobaccales bacterium
CCTAAGGTGGCCCTTACCGCCTGCATGCGCAAACTCCTGGTGATACTCAATGCCATGCTCAAAAATCGTACCTACTGGAACCCACAGCTGCCTCTGGCAGCTTGACAGAAAAGACAGTCGCTACATATTTCTTTGCTAAGGGGCCTTTCACTTTTGCCTGACAGCTTCTAATGAATCTTCTTCACAAATTTGCGGATGGCCAGGAGCACGAATAAAGTGGCGGCGCCGGCCAGCATCAGGGCGCTGGGCCACAGCACCCCGAGGCCGAGGCCCTTGAGATATATGCCCTTGGAGATGGTCACCATATAACGGGCCGGCACGATGAAGGAGATAATCCGCAAAGGCAGGGGCATCAAGTAGATGGCGAAGACGAACCCTGAGAGCAGAAAGGCCGGCAAGAAGGTGCTGAGCATGGCCATCTGGAAGGCCTGCAACTGGCTCTGGGCGCTCACCGAGATGAGCAGCCCCTGCCCCAGGGTGGCGATAAGAAACAGGGCCGAGAGGCCGATGAGCAGCAAAGGGCTGCCCCTGAGGGGCACCTGGAAGAGAAACTTGCCCATGGCCATGACAATGCCCATGTCCAGCATGCCGATGAAGAAATAAGGCCCCATTTTGCCCAGGAGCAGCTCCGTCTTCTTCAGGGGGGTGGCCAGCAGGCCCTCCATGCTGCCCCGCTCCAGCTCCCGCACCACGGTCAGGGAGGTAAGGAGCGCCCCCACCATGGTCATGATCACCGCGATGATGCCAGGAACGATGTAATTGCGGGACTCCAGGTCTTCGTTGAACCAAAAGCGCATCTGGGCCTCCACCGGGCCTTTCTGTCTGGCCGCCCCCCCGCCCTGCAGGCGCTGCACCAGGAGCTCCTGGGCATAAGGGGCGGTCACCCCCTCGATGTAGCCCAGGGTGATGTTGGCGGTGTTGGAATCGGTACCGTCCACCAGGGCCTGGACCTTGGCGGTCTTCCCGGTCTGATACGACCAGGAGAAGTCATAGGGGATAATCAAGCCCACCTGCACCTCTTGCCGGGTGATCAAATCCTTTAATTCCGCATAACTTTGGGCGAAGCGCACCAAATTAAAATATTCGGTGCTCTGGAAGCGCTTGACCAGGTCCTCGCTCAACTGGCTGCGTTCCTGGTCATAGACCGCCAGGGTGACTTTCTTGATGTCGAAGGTGAGGGCGTAGCCATAGAGGAGCATGAGGATCAGGGGGAGCAGAATGATTTCCAGGAGGCTGATGGGGTCCCGGCGGACGTGGATCACCTCTTTGCGGAAGATGGCCCAGGTGCGGCTCAGGTTCATGGTTTATAGCTCTCTGTTTTCAGCGGTCAGCCGTAGGGGCGACCCGTTGGGTCGCCCGGGCGATCCCGCGAATCGCCCCTACGCAATCAGCTTTCAGCTTCTTGATAACGAGGTTAACCTCGCTGGCATCCTCGTTTCCAGGCAGAAGTTTGGGAACGAGGGCCAAGGTTTTCCATTAACTTTCACTTTTGGCCTTTGCTTTAGGGCGACCCAACGGGTCGCCCCTACGGCTGATCGCTGACAGCTTCTTTCAGTCCCTCTGCCCGCTGGATCACGGCGATGAAGGCGTCCTCCAGGCTGAGGGGCACCTGTTCAATACGCCGTTGCAGGGCGATGTTATGGCCCGCCAGGACTTCGGTGATCTTACGCTCCCCTTCCTGGGGCTCAGCCACCGCCACGTGCAGGCCGTCCCCAAAAACCGCGGCCCCGGCCACCCCGGGCAATTGCTTGATGAGGCTGAGGGCCGCGTCCAGATCATCGGGATGCACCTCCAGGATGGTCTGCTTCACTTCCAGCTTCAGCTCCCGGGGGGTGCCCCGGGCCACGATGTGACCCTCGAACATGAGCACCAACCGGTCGCAAAACTCGGCCTCCTCCATGTAATGGGTGGTCACCAGGATGGTCACCCCACTCCGGGCCATGGCATAGATCAGGTCCCAGAAATTGCGCCGGGAGATGGGGTCCACCCCGCTGGTGGCTTCGTCCAGAAAGAGGATGGCGGGCTCGTGGATGATGGCCGAGGCCAGGGCCAGTCGCTGCTTCAGACCCAGGGCCAGGGTGCTGGTCAGTTGCCGGCGGCGGTCCTCCAGGCCCACCAGGCGCAGGACCTCGGTGAGGCGCTCCCTGAGGCGAGCGTCCGGCAGACCGTAGACTCCCCCGAAGAAGTTCAGGTTTTCCTCGGCGGTCAGGTCTTCATAAAGGGAAAAGCGCTGGGACATGTAGCCGATGGTTTGTTTGATCCGGTCGTTTTCCCGGATGATGTCGAAGCCGCCCACCCGGCCTGCGCCGCTGGTGGGCAGCAGCAGACCGTTGAGCATGCGAATGGTGGTGGATTTCCCGGCGCCATTGGGCCCCAGGAAACCGAAGACCTCCCCCCGATTCACCTCGAAGCTGATCCGGTCCACCGCCTTGAAGTCCCCGAAATGGCGGGAGAGGTTGTTAACGATGATGGCCGGTTCGCCTGTCATCTCTTGAGACCATCCCTGAATCCTCGTTTTCCCGTCCCCAGATTTTCCAGCCCCTGCGAGTCGGCACGGCAGTGGCATCGGTTCCAGCCTCGGGATCGGCTGGCCCTCCGCTTAAGACCCGGCGGGTCGCTCCTTCTGCCGCTCTACGATTTGGACGAAAAGATCTTCCAGATTGGGTTCCGCCGGGGCGACGCTCACCTCGCTGAGCCCGGCTTGCTCCAGGGCTGCGGTCAAGGGCCCGGATGCCTGGGCGGCGGAGGCCACCGTAAGCATCAGCCTATCCCCCATGACCAGGCACTGGAGCACCAGGGGGTGGCCGCTCAAGATCTTCCGGACCGCCCGCATATCCGAGGCCATGGCCTCCAGCAGTTCGCCCTGGAAGGAGCCCTTCAGGGCCCTGGGGGTATCCACCACCAGGAGCTGGCCCTGGTGGATCAAACCAACCCGATGGGCCCGCTCGGCCTCATCCATGTAGGAGGTGGATAGAAAGATGGTGAGGCCGCCCAACAGGAGGCGGTGGAGAATCTCCCAGAATTCGCGGCGTGAGACCGGATCCACCCCGAAGGTGGGTTCATCCAGAAACAGGAGGCGGGGTGTATGGATCAAGGCGCAGACCAGCCCCAGTTTCTGGCGCATGCCCCCGGAGAGGTTCCCGGCCAATCGGTCGGTGAAGGGGGTGAGGTTGGAGAAACCCAGCAGCTCCGGAAGGCGGCGGTCCCGCTCGCGGCGCGCCAGCTGGTAGATGTCGGCGTAGAAGGCGATGTTTTCCGCCACGGTCAGGTCGTCATAGAGGCCGAAGCGCTGGGGCATGTAGCCGATCTGCTCCTTGAGGCGCTCCGCATCCTTGACCGTGTCGAACCCCAGGACCTCGGCCCGGCCCTGGTCCGGGTCCATGATGCCCACCAGCATCCGCATGGTGGTGGTCTTGCCGGCGGCGTCCGGCCCCACCAGGGCGAAGGATTCCCCGTAGGCCACCTCCAGGTCCAGGTGGCCTACCGCAGTCAGGTCGCCGAACCGCTTGCTCAGGCTTTGAGCCCAAATGGCCGGCTCACCTTGTTGGGGGATGCTCTCTTTCCTGGCTGTCTTGTTGGTCAAGGAGGATTACCGCTTCCGCCGGCATGCCCGGCTTCAGGTCGTAATTGAGGTTCTGGGCCCGGATCTTGGTGCGGTACACCAGGGTTACCCGCTCCTTTAAGGTCTCCACCGGCTTGGGGGTGAACTCGGCCTTGGAGTTGATGAAGGAGATCCAGGCGGGATACTGCTTGCCAGGGTAGGAGTCGGTGGTGATGTAGGCCTTCATGCCAAATTTGACCCGGGCCAGATCGGACTCGGGGATATACCCTTCCAAATAGATGTTGTCCAGGTCCCCCAGGGTGAGCACTGGGGCCCCCACCGCCGCGGTCATTCCCGGCTCCATGGGCCGCACCAAAACCACCCCGTTCACCGGGGAATAGATGGTGGCGTACCCCAACTGGGTGAGGGCCAAATCCAGGGCCGCCTGGGCGGCCTTCGCCTGTTCCCGGGCCTGGTCGATGTCCTCCGCCCGGTAGCCTTCCCGGCGCAGGTTGAGTTCCGCCAGGGCGTTCTGATGGTCTTCCTTGGCCATCAAGTAGTCGGATTCGGCCTTGTCCCGGGTTTGTCCCGCCACTACCCGGCGCCGGTAGAGGTTCTGGTAGCGCTCATAATCCAGCCGCTTATTGGCCAGATCCGCCTCGGTCTTGCCCGCCTGGGCCTGGGCCTCTTTGACCTCCTGGGGCCGGTAGCCTTTTTCCATCTTGGCGAGATTGGCCTTGGCCGCGGCCAGGTCAGCCCGGGCCTTGGCGATTCCGTCCTTCAGGTCCTTGGCCTCCAGGACAGCCGCCTTCTGACCGCTGGTGACCCAGTCTCCTTCCTGGAAATAGATCTGTTCGATGAGGCCGGGCACCTTGAAGGAGAGATCCGTTTCGGTAGCCTCCATGTGCCCTTGCAAGCGCAAGAGGTTAGCAGGTTGCCGGGGCTGCCACCAGCGCAGTGAATAGACCAGGGCGCCCGCCACCGCCAGCATGGCCAGGACCCCGATGAGCAGCCTTCGTCTTCCTTGCATCCGATCCCCCTCCCGAGCCGGGGGTCGCGGCCCAAGCCCCGCCCCACGTCGGGTCATTTTATCCGCAAAGGAAGGGAAAAAGCAACAATACCTGATTATCAAGCTGTCAGCCTAAAGGCGGCAGTTGCACAGGCTTCCAGCCTGTGATCGGGTCCCCTGCGGTCCCTGATCGGTTTTCAGCTTTTTGGAAAAGCTGGCTGCTGCTGCCGCCGGCCAGTCTTTCTTACCTCTTAAAACAAAAACTCTTTACGAACATTCCCGATTTTTGGCCACTTGATTCATGCTTACGAATGATTAAAATAATTAAATAACCTGGAACTTGCTTAAGAGGACGTAATGAAAACCCGAGAGATTAAATTTCCATTCAAGAGCAGACTGAGCCTGAGGCCATTGCTGGATTTCTGGGAAAGCTTATCGGCCGAAGGCAAAGGCGGGATGAATTCCCTGGGGCCGGTTATCCGCCAAAAGTTAGAGAACACCCCTGAGCTGCGGGAACCCATCGAGGACCTCACCATCCTGGAAAATCACCAGGAACTCATTAATCTATTGATGAGCGTGGTTTTCCCGCCGGCGTTTTGGGAGAGCGATTGCGCCGCGGCCTTCGTGCCTTTCCAGTTTCTGGGCTTCTATGCCACCCCAACTTTCAAAACTCTGTTCAGGATGGAAGGAAAAAGTTTTACCCCGCAATTTAACATCGACCCCCAAAAGTGGCAGTGGAGGCGGGTCCTCAAGGCGTATACCTATATCCTGAATAAATTTTACGGCATCGACCTCGCCTGGGATTATCCCCTGACTGCCCATGCCCGCTGCCCTAGAACCGGACTGGATCGGTTTTTTAATATCACCTTGGACCCCAAATTTGTGGAACTCAAAGTGCTTGGGGACCCCAGGATTTTGACGGAAGCAGACCGAAATCGGCTCCTGGCTAACGTTACTGACCTGAAAGTGTGGATGGAACTGATACCCCCGGAGAACTTTGAATTTCAGGGTTTTGGCGTTTTCAAGGCTGTGGATGTGACGGCCCATGAGATGTTAGCGGCCCTGCAGGCAGATCTGTTCGAGAAGGAAGCGATTTTTCAGCGGCATGGTTTTGCCAGCCTGCAGGAGAAATTGCAGATCTACCTGCAAGAGCCAGAGATTTCACTCGGCCTGGCTGCCATCCGGGGTGAACAGATTCTCATCTTACCGCATGCCCATAAACAGCCGGAAAAGAGCTGCATTCTGGAGAATGCCACCCATTACCAAAGAAGTGAATTCAAGGGATCAATTTTTTCCCAGGTGATGGATCAGGGCGAGCCGCGGGTCGTTGAAGATCTGCAATCTTATCCTAAGGGCACGATCCTGGAAGAGCGCATGCTGGAGCACGGTTACCGGAGTGTTTATGTTGCTCCCCTCCTCTACCAGGATCGGCTCCTGGGAGCTTTGACGCTCAAGTCAACCCGCGCCGGCGCCCTGAACGCCCTGAACACGGCCACCCTGCACCCGGTTCTGCCGCTGTTCGCCGTAGCCTTGAATCGCAGCCTGGAGCAACTGGACCAAAAAATTCAAACCGTCATCAAAGAGGAGTTCACCGCGATCCACCCCTCGGTGGAATGGCGCTTTCAGCAGTCGGCCCTGCACTATATCCAGCATAAGGACGAAGGAGTTTCAGCCCTGGAACCCATTGTGTTCCATCACGTTTATCCCCTTTTCGGCATTTCGGACATCAGGATGTCCAGCGATCATCGCAACGCCGCGATCCAGGCCGATCTCATCGAACATTTCCGGCTGGCCCGGGAAATCCTGCAGCTCGCCTATGAACACCGGCCTCTGCCGATCCTGGCGGCCTTCAGCCACCGCATCGACAAGCATATCAAAGGGCTGAAAATTGGCCTGAACGCGGGGGACGAGGCTACCAAACCGCTTTTCATCCAGCGGGTGATCGAACCCATTTTTGACCAATTGGCAGACTTCGGCGCCCCGGTGGCCAAGAAGATAGCTGCTTACCGGGCCGCCCTGGATCAGCAGATGAAGACAATTTACCGGAGCCGGCGAGGCTTTGAAGACAGTCTCAAACTCATCAATGAAACTATGGCGACGTATCTGGATCAGGAGGAAGCCAAGGCACAGGAATATTTCCCCCATTATTTTGAAAAACTTAAGACCGACGGGGTGGAACACACCATATATATCGGGGCGAGCATGGTGGAGAAAGGGAATTTCAGCCCCATGTATCTGAAAAACCTGCGCCTGTGGCAGCTCATGGTTATTTGTGAAATGGCGCGCCGCACTGAGGAAATCAAAGGCAGTCTGCCGGTGCCCCTGGAAACCACCCACCTTATTCTGGCCCAGGATTCACCGCTCTCCATCTTCTTCAGTCCGGATGAGCGGCACTTCGAAGTGGAGGGTGCTTACGATATCCGCCATGAGATCATTAAAAAGCGGATTGATAAGGCCTTAATCAAAGGGTCTGCCGAGCGCCTGACGCAGCCGGGCAAAATTGCCATTGTGTACTCCCAAAGACAGGAAGGCGCGGAATACCTTGAATATATCGATTACCTCCAGGCTGCCGGATACCTGCAGGCTGAAACGGAGGAGGTGGAGTTGGAGGATTTACAAGGGGCCCAGGGATTGAAGGCCCTGCGGGTCCCGGTAGACTTGCGTGCCTCCCGCGCCCAGAATCAGGAGCTTCCGGAAATCGTTACCACCGCGGTAAAGGCGCTGCCCAGGATAGCCAACGCACCCTCCTGAAAAGCTGCCGCCGCGCCGCCGCCACTGACCCCATCTCCTGTTTGGTTGCCACTCTGAGGGCCTCGAGAACCGCCCTTACCATAATGCGCCCGGCGCCTGGCCCCTTATCTGCCATAATAGCCGGTGAGGGTAGCGCTGGTCAGGACCTTGCCCTCCAGGGCCTGCTTGAATTCCTCCAGGCCGGCAGAAGGCTGCACCTCCAGCTTCGGCACGCTCAGGGCGTAGAGGGTGACCACGTAGGGGTGGTCGCCGGTGCCTTTGGGAGGTTGGGGGCCGCCATAGCCCGGCTCGCCCCAGGAGTTCTTCAACTCCACCGCCCCAGGAGGCATCTTCCGGCCCGAGGCGCCCTCTTCCAAGGAAACCGCGGCCCCTGGAATATCCTTCACCAGCCAGTGCACCCAATTCCGGGCCACCGGATGAGGATCGACGATGGACAATGCGAAGGACTTGGCGCCCGCCGGGGCCCCGGACCAGGCGAGGGGCAGTGATAAATTTTTACCGCCGGCTGCCACCATGACATAGGGCAGGGGAATCTTGCCGCCATTTATAAAGGCGCTGGATGTGAGCTGCATGACTTGACCTCCTGAGCTGGAATGGAGATTGATGGCCAAAAAAAGGGCCACCAGAAGACCTGAGAAACACCGGTTTTTCATAAGCACCTCGCGTTGAGTGCTGGAGTTCGTGCAGACCATGGCCTCAGGCAGAGGTCTTTCCTTCCAAATAGAGTTTCAGGGCTGCCGCGGCGTTGTGGATCTCATCCCGGGAGCCATACACCAGAGTGAGGTTGCCTTGCCGGCCCTTTTCCCGGAGCAGCCCGATTTCCTGGCCTTTGTCAGCCAATTCGGCCCAATAACGCTGGCAAAACCTCTCCCATTTCCTGGGATCGTGGCCGAACCATTTGCGCAGCCCCGGGCTGGGGGCCACCTCCTTGAGCCAGAGGTCCAACGCCACCTCCGGTTTGCTCAGACCCCGGGGCCAGAGACGCTCCACCAGCACCCGGGAGCCGTCATCCGCCGTGGCGGGCAGATAGGCCCTTTTCGACTTGATCATGATTCACCTCGCGGGCTCCTGGGTGGGGGGTGCGCCCCCATAAAAATAGCCGCCAGGGGCCGGGTGCGCCGCCCCCACCGCGGCGGCGCTGGCCAGTTCCCCCCAGCCCTCCAGGAGCTTGGCCAGGTTGTAGTTGCCCCCCACGTGATCGGGATTATGGAAAATCCGCAACCTGACACCAGGCGAATAGTCTAACCACGCCATCTAACAGTGGAAGATAGGCACGGTCCTCACCTGAGGCAAGAGGGCGGGGGAAGATGCGGAGGTTAACGGCTGGGAATTTTTCCCGATTAGGCCGGCAAGGAGGAGCGCGGCGGGGAGGGTGAGGGCCGTGGCCCGCAGCCACTCCCCGCGTGGTTCAATTAGGTCAACCCGGCGCCCCTTTAAAAAGGAACCCGGCCGGTCTCCAGGGCTGCCAGGCGTTTTTTCAGCTCCTGTTCCCGCTGCCAGCGCGCGGTGACGTCCCGAATGATGGCCGCGGCGCCCAAGATCCGGCCCTCCTCGTTACGTATCAAGGTAATGGTAAATTCCAGGGAGAGGCGGCGGCCGTCCTTGGCCAGGCCCGGGACCGCCAGGAGTTCCTTGGCATATTTGCTGGCGCCGCTGGCCATAACCTGCCGATAGCCCTGGTTGTGCCGGACCCTCAACTTCTCAGGGATGATCAGGTCCAGGGGGTGGCCCAGGACCTCGGAGGGTTGATAGCCGAACAACTCCGCGGCCCCGGTGTTCCAGAGGCGAATGACCCCTTCCGGATCAGCAAAGATGATGGCATCCCGGCTGTCGGCCACCAGGCGGGCGCCTAGCCATTCCTGGGAAAATTCCCCCATCTTCCCGCTCCTCCTTCGGGCCCCGGCGGGGGCGCCGCCGGCCCTCATCCCTAGATTTATCCAGGGGTTCAAGGGCAAGAAAACCCCTCCAGCCGGGCCGGAGGGGTTTTCTTTGGTGAGGGCTCTCCATCCGGAGCAGATCGGGTAAGGACTCTTCTCCTTGCCAGCTATGGGAGTGCCCCTGGATTATTCTACCAAGCGCTCCATCGGAGAAGACCTGCCAAGATTCTGCGGCAGTCGCGAGCCTACGGATGAATGGTGAGCACCGGACAAGGGGCGTTGGTTACCACCTTGTCGGCCACGCTGCCGAAGAAGACCCGCTCCAGGCCCGTGCGGCCGTGGGCGCCCATGATAATCAGATCAATTTTCTCTTTTTTGGCCAGCTCCAGGATCTTGGCGGCCGGGTCACCCGTCAGGACCCGGGACTCAAGTTTGGGGAATTGCCCAAAATGTTCCTTGATCGTGGCGGCCATCTTCTTGTTGGCGCCCGCCTCCGCCTGCTCCTGGAAACTCTGGATGTTGCCGTGGGGCACGTGAAAGCTGGAAAAGCTCGACAGGTCCTGGGTGATGAACAGGACATAGAGGGTGGCGTCGAACTTGGTCACGAAGGTGGAGACCCAGGGCAACAGGGTATCGTAGTGCTCGGCAAAGTCGAGGGGGAAAAGGATTTTTGCAATTGGCTTCATTAGTTATGCTCCCTTCGGCTATCTTTCCTTGTGATTGTGAAATATAGTGTAAACTAATTGCTGACCCTGATATTGTCAAGTAAAAAACCGGCCGCGGCAGATAATGCCGGGGAGCAGGGAGTGGGAAACAGGGCTATCCGGGAGGAGAAAAAATCCCGGCTTCTGTCAAAGTGACAAACCAGACAAAAAATCCTTGCCAAACTGATTTTAGATTATTATATTTCCCAGCGTCTCCCTAGCAAAAAAAGCGGGGGAAGGCTGAGATCATCAGGGATTATGGTGAGCGCCATCGGCGAAATGCGCTTCGGTCGGGACCATGTATGGGTGCGGATGGATGATGAAACCCAGGCCACCATCGGCCTGACGGATTATCTCCAGGAAAAGTTGGGAGAGATTTACGGCATCCGGCTCCCCGAAGAAGGTGAGGAGTTCCTTAAAGATGAGTCCTTTACCAAGGTCGAGGCTAAAAACGGCCGTCGTGACGTAAAGGCGCCGGTTTCCGGTGAGGTCCTCGAGGTCAATTACGAAGTCGTGGAAGAACCGGAGATCATCAATGAGGACCCCTTGTCGGAAGGCTGGCTGGTCAAGGTGGAGTTGACTTCCAACCAGGAGTTTGACGAACTCCTAACCGAAGAGGAATACAAAGACTACTTGAGCGAAGAAGAAGAGGACCTGGAAGAAGATTGACGTAATAACCGCCTCTCCGGTTTCTTCCTCCATTCCCCTGGATCTTCCCTGAAGCTCCGATCCCCCGCCGTCTTGGCCGGGAAGTCCGAGGTCTGCACCTAAACTCATGTCCACCACCAAAAGGCAAGCCCAGCCGAAATCCCGACTGTGGGGCTGGCTGACCTCCATTCGCCTCACCGTCCACCTGCTGCTGATCCTGGCGGCCGTGGCCATCCTCGGCGCCGTGCTGCCCCAGCAGCAGCCGGCGGAGGTTTATGTTAGCAGCTTCGGGGACATCTGGGGCGCTATTATCTGGCGGAGCGGGCTGGCCAACATCTACTTCAGCATCTGGTTCCTGGCCCCCATTTGCCTCCTGGCCCTGAATATCCTGTCCTGCCTGATCCGCGGCCTGCCCCGGGCCTGGCGCCGTTCATTTACGCCCCTCAGCGGCGAGGCAGCCCTCACCCTGCCGCAGCGTGCCAGGCTCCAATGGCCCCGGGGAACGGACCCTCGGGAAGCGGTGGCCGGTATTTGGCGCCGGGAATTGGGCCGCACCCGGCGCCAGACCCTGCCGGGAAAAGAGGTCTTCTCTCATGAAACCGGCCGTTTCCGGCCCCTGGGGCCATACCTGGTGCACCTGGCCCTGTTGTTCATCCTGGCCGGGGGCCTGATCGGCAAGTTCTGGGGGATCGAAGGCAGTCTGCCCCTGACGCAGGGGGAAACGGCCCAGAGCTTCCTGGCGGGGGGCGCCGAGGTGCCCTTAGGTTTTCAGGTGCGCCTGGACCGCTTTCAGGTACAGTTCTATGAGGAAGGCGGCATACCCAAAGAATTTCGCTCCGACCTCACATTTACCAAAAATACCAAAAATCTCCAAGACGGCCGTGAGCTGCGGGCCATTTGCCGGGTGAACGAACCGGTGAGCTTCGGCGGCTTCACCTTTTACCAGGCCTCCTACGGCACCCAACCTGAGGGCCAGGTGCGCTTGCAGGTCATCCAGGGGTCCCGCCGGGATAGCCTCCAGGCGTCCCTGCACCAGTGGCTGACCCTGCCCGGCGGCGAGGCGCAAATCATGGTCATCGAGGGGGAAGGCAACCTCCAGGGTTATGGACCGGCCGTGCAGCTCGCCTATAAAAGCGGCCCGGAGCATCCCTTATTTTTCTGGGTCCTAAAAGATCATCCGGAGATGCAGGAGCCCATCGGGCCTTACCGGTTTGCCCTGGAATCGGTAAATTTTCAATTTTATTCGGTATTCCAGGTGAGTCGGGATCCAGGGGTCCCCTGGGTTTACCTGGGATTTCTCCTGTTGTTGCCGGGATTTTACCTGGCCTTCTTCCGGCCCCACCAGTGTTGGGCGCTGGTCCTGGAAAAATCTCCCCAGGGGGACTGGCAGGGACGCCTCCTGGGGTCGAGTCCCCGGGCCCGGGAGGACTTTGACCTCCGCCAGACCCGCCTTCTGGAGGAACTCAAGAAGGGAACCCCATCATGAGTCAGTTACTTGGCGTGGCAATGTTGATCTATTTGGGGGTGGCCATCATCCTGATCATGGCCGAGTTGTGGTCCTCCCCCTGGATGCAGCGGGCGGGGCGAGGGTTGCTGTGGGCCGGCCTGGCGCTGCACAGCGGGGCCCTCGTCGGCCGCTGGTACGCCTCTTACCGGATGGCCGCCGGGCCCACCCCGCCGCCGGTCTTTCTGGAAAAGCTCCGCCTGGTTATCTTGCAGGCGCCGTTGTCAAATTATTACGATTCCCTGGTATTTTTCTCCTGGTGCCTGCCGGCCATGGGTCTGCTGGCATTCCGCCGCTATTTAAAGGGATGGCTGGGGGCGATCATCGCGATGCTGGCCTGCCTGCTCCTGGCCAAGGCCTCTTTCGGCGGGGTGGATGCCAACATTCAGCCCCTGATGCCGGCCCTGAAGAGCAACTGGCTCCTCATCCACGTGGTCGTTTGCTTTTTGGGCTACGCCGCCTTGACGGTGGCCTTCGGCGCCGCCCTCCTCTACCTGATCCAGGATTATAGTCCCAGGAAGGCCCTGCCGGCCCTGCCGTTGTTGGACCGACTCATCTACCGGGCTGCGATCCTGGGGTTTTTCCTGCTCACCTTCGGCATCCTGACGGGAGCGGTGTGGGCCGAAACCGCCTGGGGCAAGTACTGGAGTTGGGACCCCAAGGAGGACGCCTCTTTGGTCACCTGGCTCATTTACGCCGCCCTGCTTCACGCCCGCCTGCTGAAGGGGTGGCAGGGCCGCCGCATCGCCTGGCTGGCGGTCCTGGGCTTCCTGGCGATTATCTTCACCTACTTCGGCGTCAACTACCTGCAAAGCATGCACGCCTACATGACCTGAGATTCCTTCTCAGAATCAAAAAAAAAGGGGCGCGGCCAACCGCGCCCCATAATCGTCCTGAGTCTAACCCAACCGGCGACCGGGAGTTCAAAGGCTGCAGCGATGCTGCGGCGATTTAGCCCCCAGAGCAACTCCTTACCGGCGAAAAGCGGGATTCACTTTGTCGGCACACTGGTGGGTTCGCAGAGCAAATCCCCGGAAGTAGCCAGCCGGCCACATTTGCCGCAGACATACTTGATGTCTTCCAGCTTGCCCTTGCAATAATGCTTGGTGTGAGGGGCCTTCTCTCCGCAAAAGGCGCAGGTCATGGGGTCCATGTTGGGGTTGCACAGGTGTCCCGGCTCCTCGGCCAGGGCGCCGCAGCTCTGACAGGTATAAACTTTTTTTGCCATGTTTGCCTCCCGGCGATCTAGTCTTTAAAAAAGGTTAAGGCTCAAAAAGGCGATGTCAATGCGCCGGTCCAGAAAAATTACCCCCGAGGCGTCAGGCCAGCGGGCTTAGTGAATTGGCCGGGAATTAGGGGCGCGCGCGCTTTAGCCAGCAAGGGAGAGGCTGGCGGTACGTGAATCGAGGCGGGCCTGGGCCCCCAGGGGCAGGGTGTGGTTGTCCGGCTGGTGGCCCAGGGGCAGGCCGGCCAATACCGGCACCTTCAGGGGCTCCAAGGCTGCCGCGAAGACCTCCAGCAGGCCCTCGCGGCTGCTGCAGCCGTTGAAGCCCCCCAGGACCACGCCCTTGACCCCGTCCAGGGCCTCGGCCAGCAGCAGGTGATGGATCATGCGGTCCAGGCGGTAAAGGGCCTCGCGGTGATCTTCCAGGAAGAGGAGATAGCCCCGCAGTTGCGGGGCAAACGGGGTTCCCAGCAGATGGCAGAGGGTGGTGAGGTTGCCGCCCGCCAGCGGGCCCTCGGCCACTCCGGGGCAGAGGACGGTCAGATCCGCAAAGGTGACCGCCCGGGGACCCGGGGCCGTCAGCCAGTCGAACAGGCTTTGCCGGGCGCCCTCGGTCATCTCCCCCAGTTGGGCCACGGTGGGGCCGTGGAAGGTCACCAGGCCCAGGCGCTGGTGCAGGTGCCAAAGGAGATTGGTAAGGTCGCTGAAGCCCACCAGGCGTTTGGGGACCGCCCCCAGGGAAGCCGGGTCCAGGTAGGGCAGGAGCTTCAGGGAGCCGTAGCCGCCCCGCACCCCCATGACCGCCTTGATTTCCGGGTCACACCAAAGCTCCTGGAAGCGCCGGGCCAACAGCCGGTCGGTCTCCCTTCCGGGGGCCCGGCTGGAGAAGACCTCCGGGCCGCACTTCACCCGAAAGCCCCAATCCCTCAGCACCCGCACCCCGGCCTCCCAGGCCTCCCGGGCCACGCAACTGGCCGGGGCCGCCAGGGCGATGGCCTCCCCGGGCGAGAGCGGCGGCGGCCAATGAAAGCTGGCCGGGGGCCGGGGGCCGCCCCCCTCCCCTCCCCTATCCTGGAAATCTGGCCCCATTCGCTTTCCTTACCACAGGTTCCCAACAGTTGCTCATGAGCCGCGGGCTCACCAGTAAATCATAAAAATGTGGCGCCGCCGCCCCCGGCGGCGCGGGAACCGGCTGCCAGAGGGTGAGTATTTCATAAGCAGTGCCCCCTCTCACATCCACATCCAAATTATTCCTAATGTCTTTACCGATTTTTATATTATAATAATCAAATTGATATGATTATTGCCAGTCATTTAGCTAACCTGGGGCGGCGCCTCCGGTCCCCGGCTGTCGCGGCGCCATTGGTCCTGGCCCTGATTTGGGTCCTGGCGTTGGCCTTTCGCCTCAGCGACCTGGCGGCCCGGGACTTATGGACCGACGAGGCCTGGGTTGCCCTGGCGGTCTTGAAATCCTCCGCAGCCGCGGCCCTGGCCGCGGGCCATTCCACCCCGCCCTGGTATCTCCTGGGCGTCTGGGCCGCGGCCAGGCTCCTGGGAGGCCAGGAATGGGCCCTGCGGTTTCTGTCCTTCGCCTTCGGGGCCGGCACCCTCCTGACCATCTGGCTGTTGGCCCGCAAACTTACCTCCCGGCCCGCCTCCTTGCTGGCCTTGGCCATGGTGGCCGTCTCCCCCGTAATGGTGTACTATTCCAAGGAGTTGAAGCAGTATAGCGGCGACGCCTTCTTTGCGGTACTGGTGTTTTATCTGGCGGAACGTCTCTGCTCCAGCCACGGCCGTCGCGGCTGGGCCGCCCTGGCCCTGACCGGGGTGCTGGGGATGGGCTTTTCCCATCCCCTGGTCTTCAGCCTGCCGGTGGCGGGGCTCATCCTGTGGCGCAAGCTGCCCGCGGCCCGGACCCGCCTGGCCCTCCTGGGGGGCCTTTGGCTCCTGGCCTTCGGGGCCTATTATTTTCTGTTCTTCCGCCACAACGTAGACCCGGAGTTGGTGTCCTATTGGGTCAAGGACTATCCCGATCTCTCCGGCCCAGGCCGGTTTTTCCTCTGGCTGGGGCCCGCCCTGTACCGCTACTTCTGGTATTTCCTGGGGAAATGGGGGGTGTTCTGGGGCCCGCCCCTGCTGGTGGCCGGGGCCTACGCCCTGTGGCGCACCGGCGGCAGCCGGGCGCTGGCCTACTGGGGCCTTCCCATCCTGCTGGCCCTGGGGGCCGCGGCGCTGCACCGCTACCCCTTTATGGCTGACTACGGCGGCAACCGGCTGATGCTGTTCACCGCGCCCCTGCTCTATCTGGTGCTGGCCGCCGGGGCCTGCCTGGTGCTCTCCTACCTGTGGCACGGATGGCGCCGCGGGCTGGCCGTGGGGTTGACCGCGGCCCTGATTATCTCACTTAACCCCTGGCAAAACTTCCGGGAAAATCTCCACCCTTTGATGAACCGGGAGGAGATCAGTCCCCTGGTTGCCCGCCTGCAGCAGGAACTGCAGCCCCGGGATGAAGTCTACGTCTACTACTTTGCCCAATGGCCGTTTGCCTATTATTACCGCGGGCCCGGGGCGCGCCTCTGCATCGGCAAGTCGTGCATCGAGACCGGGCTGCAACCGGAGTCCCAGAGGCCGGCGCCGACGCGGCTCTGGCTCATCGCCTCCCACATTTCCAACCTCCGGGACATGCGGGAATTCGCCGCCAAACTGCTGGGGCCGGCCTGGCGGGAAGGCGCCTGCTACCAGGCCGACGCCGCGGTGCTCTTTTGCTTCCAGCGCGCCACTGAAACCAGGTTGGCGGTTAATCGCCACCGGGCGAAGCCAGGGCCGCCTGAATTTGCTGCTACAACTCGCTAACCCCCGTCTTTAAGAGCCCCCCACCCGGATACGCAGGTCCCGGACCTGGCCGGGCCCCAGGACCCTGGCCAGTTCCTCGAGGATTCTGGGTTTCAGGAATTGCAGTTCCTGGCCCCAGACGCCGTCCGGCACTTCCACCCAGAGCTCCCGCCGCCGGAGGTCCACCAGGCGGGCGTGTTCCCTAATGAAGGCGGGCGCCGCCCGCTCCCAGACCTGGCGGATGCGCTGGCGCAACTCCAGGCCTTCCCGGTCCGCGGGCGAGAGCAAGTCCTGGAGCACGTCCTTGACGGCCAGCGGCCGGGACAATGGAGGGTGTTTTGCCATATGCCAGTTATCGAAGGGTTAGGGACCAGGGGTTAGGGATCAGTTCAAAGAAAACCTTTCGTTTCTAACCCCTAACCCCAACCCCTAATCCCTGACCTCTAACCTGCCCGCTCTCGCGCCCGGGCGAAGCCGGGGGCGGCATTTTCGATCACCGTTTCCGGCACGCAAAAGGCCAGGCGGAAATGGCCCGGCCGGCCGAAGCCCCGGCCCGGCACCGCCAGGATGTTCTCCTCCTTCAGGAGGGCCACGAAGGCCAGGTCGTCGCCCCCCGGGGCCTTGGGGAAGAGATAGAAGGCCCCTTTGGGTCTGAAAAATTCATAACCGGCCTGCTCCAGCACCTGGCAAAAAATCTCCCGGCGCCGGGCATAGGGTGCGATATCCACCCTAACTTCCGTCAGGGGAGCCACCACTCGCTGCATCAGGGCCGGGGCGTTGACAAATCCCAGGATGCGGTTGGCCAGCACCAGGCCGCCCGCCAGCTCCAGGCGCCCCGGGGTCCGGGGGCTCACCGCCACATAGCCCAGGCGCTCCCCGGCGATGGAGAGATCCTTGGAAAAGGAAGTGGCCAGCAAGGTGTCGGGGTAGGCCGCGAAGACGCTGGGGACCTCAAGTCCATCGTAGACGATGCGGCGGTAAGGCTCATCCGCCACCAGATAGACCGGCCGGCCGTGGGCTGCCGCATGCCGCCCCAGCAGTTGACCCAACTCCAGCAGGGCCGCGGCCTCATAGACCTGGCCGCTGGGATTGTTGGGGGAATTAATGATCACCGCCCGGGTCCTGGGGCTCAAGACCGCGGCCAGGCGGTTCAGGTCCAGTTGAAAGTTCGCATCGGTTTCCGCCACCCGGGCCACGCCGCCGTGGTTGTCGGCGTAAGCCAGATATTCCACGAAATAGGGGGCAAACACGATCACCTCATCACCGGCGTCCAGGATGGTCTTGAGGATGACGTTGAGGGCCCCGGCGGCGCCGCAGGTGAGGATCAAGTCGTCGGCCCTGAAGTCCAGTTGATGGACCCGGCCCAGGTGGGCGGCCAGGGCCTGGCGGGTCTCCGGCAACCCGGCGTTGGGCATATAGCCGTGGAGACCGGGGCGGGGGTCTTGCGCCGCGGCCAGCAGTTCCTCTTTGAACCGGCGGGGCGGCTCCAGGTCGGGATTGCCCAGGGTGAAATCGAAGACTTTATCCGCCCCCAGCCGCGCCCGGAGCTCCCGGCCCTCTTCGAACATCCTCCTAATCCAGGAGGAGCTCTCCATGGCCGACTTGATGCGAGAGGCAATGCTCATAAAGTGCCTGTTTTCCGTTTTCCGTTTTCCGTTTTCAATTCGAAAACCGTCTGTTAAGCCTGTTCTTCCACCTGGTAGCCCGCTTCCTGGAGGGCCTGGAGCACCGCCTGGCCATGTTCCAGGTCCCGGGTCTCCAGATTCAGCTGCACCCGGGTATAGTCCAGGGGCAATTCCCGGGCCAGGCGGTCATGGAACAGGTGGAGGATGTTGGCCCCGGTCCGCCCCAGGAGGGTGGTGAGGCGCCCCAGAGACCCGGGATAATCTTCCAAGGCCACCCGCAGGGTCAGGAGGCGGCGTTTCTCCAGAAGGGCCCGGGTCAGCACCCGCTCCAGCAGGGGGATGTCGATATTGCCGCCGCTCACCAGCAGGACCACCCGCCGGCCCAGGGGGCGGGAGGCCAGTTGTCCCAGGAAGGCCGCGGTGGCCACGGCCCCGGCCCCTTCGGCCAGCACCTTTTTGCTTTCCAATAGCAGCAGCAAGGCCTGGGCGATTTCCTGCTCCTCTACCAATACCAGGTCATTCAGGTACTTTTTGAGCAAGGGATAGGGCCGGCTGCCGGTCAGGGGCACCCGGATGCCATCGGCCAGGGTGGGCAGGGCCGGCACCGCCGCCGGGGCCCCGTGCCGGAAGGCCGCCGCCAGGGAAGGCACCTGCACGGTCTGCGCCCCGATGATCCGGACTCCCGGCCGGGATTCGCTCAAGGCCAGGGCGGCGCCCGCCGCCAGGCCGCCGCCCCCCACCGGCAGCACCACGGTATCCACCTCCGGCAGGTCCTCCAGGATCTCCAGCCCCAGGGTCCCCTGGCCGGCCATCACTTCCTGGTCGTCATAGGGATGGATGAGGCTATAACCCGCGGCCTCCATGGCCCTGGCCTTCTCCAGGGACTGGGAGATGTCCTGGCCGGACAGGATGACCCGGGCCCCGTATGCCTGGGTGGCCATCTGCTTGGAAATGGAGGCCCCCTGGGGCATGACGATGGTGGCCGGGATTCCCAGATGAGCCGCCGCGAAGGCCACCCCCTGGCCATGGTTTCCCGCGGAGGCGGCAACCACCCTCCCACTTCCTTCGCCCCGCTCCTTCAGGAGGGAGAGGCGGTTCATCGCCCCCCGCAGCTTGAAGGAGCCGGTGGTCTGGAGATTCTCCAGCTTGAGATAGACCTCCCGGCCGCTTACCCGGCTCAAGGTGTGGGAATAAATCAGCGGGGTGTGCAGTACCACCCCTTTAATCCGCTCTCTGGCTGCTTTGATGTCTCGGAGGGTCAGCATCACATGCTTAGGTTTAGGGGAATATTCTCGCTTCAGGCAACCTGGGCCTGGCGCCCACCCCGGCTTGAGGCCGCCCGACTGGGCGATCCATTCGGCTTGCACGGACTTGAGGTTCAGGTTCAGGCCGGCCTGATCTCTCCAGGGGCCGTCGCCGCCATTGCCAGGGTCGGTTCTAGTTACTATTTTTCGGCTATAATGACAATACCTTAAAAGGGCCGGGACGCGGGTCATGGAAGTCATGGCAACATTGCTAACCAGGTTCAAAGGCCGCTTCGCCGGGGAATTGGGGCTTAAGGTCTCCTCCGGCCCCGAGGCGCGGCAGCAGTGGTTTCTGGCGGCCATCTTCTACGGAGCCCGCATCTCCGGCCTCCTGGCCGCCCGCACCTTCCGGGTCTTCGCGGCGGCCGGAGTCACCTCACCCGAAGCCATCCTGGCCCGGGGCTGGGACGGACTGGTGGCCCTCCTGGACCAGGGCGGCTATACCCGCTATGACTTCAAGACGGCCAACAAGCTGCTCCAGGTGATGGCGTCTTTGCAAGAGCGCTATCAAGGCTCCCTGGAGCGCCTGCACGAGGTGGCGGCGGACCCTGCGGACCTGGAGCGGCGGATCATGCAACTGGCCCCGGGGATCGGCCCCGCCACGGTCAACATCTTTTTGCGGGAACTGCGGGGGATCTGGGTCAAGGCGGCGCCGCCCCTGAGCCCTTTGGCCCAGGCCGCCGCCGTAGAATCGGGACTGGCGCCCCGGGGGCTCAGCCCCCGGGAGGCCTTGGAGGAGCTTGGCCGCCACTGGCAGGCCCAGGCGCTGCCCGGCTATGACTTCGCCGACCTGGAAGCCGCCCTGGTGCGCCTCGGTCTGGAACTGCGCCGGGGCAGCCGAAAAAAGGTGGAGGCAGGGGATAAGGGGAGTTAAAACTAAAATAAAAACTCGAAACTCGAAACTGGGCGACCCAGCGGGTCGCCCCTACGACTCGAAACTCAAAACTCAGAGGAACCCCATGCCAAACTGCATCTTCTGCCGGATCGCCTCCGGCCAGGCCCCGGCGGCGCGGGTCCTGGAGACCCCCGGGGTCCTGGCCTTCCTGGATATCGCCCCGGTGCACTATGGCCACACCCTGGTCATTCCCAAGGAGCATTATCCCACCCTGCTGGAGCTGCCCGACGACCTCTGGATGGAAATGGGGTTGGTGAGCCGCCGGGTGGCCCGGGCCCTGGGGACCGCCCTTGCTGCCCCGGGCTTCAACATCGGTATGAATAATGGCGCAGCCGCCGGCCAGGCGGTCCCGCACGCCCACCTCCACGTCATCCCCCGCTATTTCGGCGATGGCCTGCAACTCTTTCCCCATGATAGCTATCGCCCCGGGGATCTGGAAAAGACCGCAGCCCAATTGCGCCAGTCACTGCGGGGGTGAAAACGTAATTTGGTTAAAGGCAGGGTGAGGGGGGAATGATATATTTTGTAGGGGCGCACCCATGTGTGCGCCCCCTTGGAAATGGCGGGCTGTAGGGGCGGGTTTTAAACCCGCCCTTACAGGGCGGACACATGGGTCCGCCCCTACGAAAAACCAAGCGAAGCCATTCCCGCGAGATAATGTAAGCTTTTTCAGGAAAATTGGATTATGCATAGTATTAAAATAATCTATGCATATTCTGGATCAGATTAAATGCTTCGCCTATGGACTATCAATGTTCTTCATAAATGCCGTATTTTGGATAAAGCATACCGGTAACATACCCTTCTATTGCACCTCTTTTTCGGATATCCGGCTCTTCAATCCAACGGACCCAGCAATATGATTTTATAAACTTTTTTGCTTCTTCTAATGAGACACACTCGCCAAAATCTATTAGGTACTTTTTAAGACGAGCATTAGAGAGAGGTCCCATGAGGTGATTGTTATATAATCTTTGTCTAAGATTCTTGCTCCTGCCAATATAGTATGGTATTTGCTTTTCTTCATGGCGTGCAGTTATGACGTACACACCAGGATTTTGAGGAATTACTGACGGGGTCAATTTCGAGAAAGCAAACGGAGCAGCAGAAAGTAATCTTTCATACGATTTCTTAAGAAATTCGAACCAGGCATCATCCGGCATATAAATATTCATATCTCTTTTTTCCTGTAAATTCTTTTTTACTTTATTGATTAATTTATTGCTAAATGTGCTCAGTTGTCAATTTTTTCTTCAAGAAACTTTGATAGCAAGGTGACATGGTAAGTCCCAACCATTTCAAATAAAAAAGTCGGAGCGATTCACCCTCCGGCTTTTTTTTAGGTTAAGCGTTCAGGAGCGCCCGCAGCACCTTCACCGCCCGGCTTCGGCCCAGAGGCTTTCCCGCAGAGAATCGGACTTTTCGGAGATGGGAATTGCTTGACCGTCGATGGAGGCCACCGGCATCAGGCCCAGGAGGGCGTTGGCCAGCCAGATACCCTCGGCCTGGCGCAACCGGGTAGGCTCGGTGGGGACCACTTCCAGTAACAGACCCAGGCGGCCCAGGGCTAGGGTTAAAACAGCCAGGGTGACTCCCGGCAGGGCGCTGGCCGCCGCCGGGGTGCCATAGACCCCGCGGCTGAGATAGACCAGGCTGGTGGCGGCGCCTTCGGACACCAGGCCGTCGGCCTCCAGGATGAGGGCCTCCCTGGCCCCCCGTTCCAGGGCGTACTGCCGGGCCGTCAGGTAAAACAGGTAATTGAGGCTCTTGTGGCGGCCGAGGCAGGTGGTACGCCGCTCCGGAAAGGTGACCACCGGCCAGCCGGCGGCGTACTCCGCGGGCGGCGGCGGTTCATAGGGCTGGGCCCAGATCACCAAAGTGGGGCGGCTCGCCGCCGGCAAACCCAGCCCCGCCACCGCACCTCGGCTAAGCAAGATCTTCACCCGGGCCACCCCCCGGTCCAGACCGTTCACCGTCAGCAGCCTATTCAGGTGCGCCTCCCAGGGCAGGTCCCCGGGAAAGGGCAGGCGGAAGGCCGTGGCCGAAGCCTCCAGGCGGATCAAATGTTCTCTGAGAAAATATATCCTGCCGGCCTCGGCCCGGATAGTTTCAAAAAGGCCGTCCCCGTATTGAAAGCCCCGATCATTCACCGACACCCGGGCCTGGTCCAGGGGAACCAGGTCATCATTGAGCCAGACAAATTCAGGTTGGTCCATCCCTTACCTCCTGCCCCAAATCCTGCTCAATCAGCCGGAACAGCGTGCGCCCCTTGTGGAGGGTCTCTTCATATTCATCCTGCTCCCGGGAGTCGTACACCACTCCCCCGCCCACCGCAAAATGAGCCTGGCCGCCGGCGATGATGGCGGTGCGAATGGCCACGTTGAGGTCCAGGTTGCGGTGCAGCCCCAGGTAGCCGATGGCCCCGCAGTAGACCTGGCGCACCTGGGGCTCCAGCTCGTCGATGATCTCCATGGCCCGGATCTTGGGGCAGCCGGTGATGGAGCCGCCGGGGAAGGTGGCCCGCAAGATGTCGGCTGCCGCGACGCCGGGCCGCACCCGACCGGTGATGATGGACACCAGATGATAGACGTTCTGGTAGGCCTCCAGGCGCTTGTGCTCGGTCACCCGAACGGTGCGGGGCTCGCAAACCTTGCCCAGGTCGTTGCGCAGCAGGTCGACAATCATGGAGAGCTCGGCGTCGTCCTTGGGGCTGTCCTGCAGTTCCCGGCGCAGGGCCGCGTCTTCCCCGGCAGTAGCCCCCCGGGGGCGGGTCCCCTTGATGGGCCGGGTCTCCAGGTAATCCCCCCGGCGGCAGAGGAAGCGCTCCATGGAAGTGGAGAGCACCCGGAAATCGCCGCAGTTGAGGAAGGCGTAGAAAGGCGCCGGATTGAGCTGAAAAAGCCGCCGGAAAAGGGTGTAGGCCTCCCCGGCAAAGGGAAAGGAGAAGCGCTGGGCCAGGTTTACCTGGTAAACGTCTCCCTGGCGGATATAGTCCCGGATGCGCCTGATGGCCGCCAGGTAAGCCTCCCGGCTAAAGTTGCTGGTGAGCGGCCCCACCTGGTAAGGTCCCGAGGGCTCGGCCGCTCTCCCCCAGGAAATGGCCTCATTTGCCCCCCCGGAACGCCGTCCCCGGGCGTCTTCGTGGATTACCCGGACTTCCCGGAATTGGCCGCCCCGGCGGTCGTGCACCACCAGACGGCGGGGGAAGGCCATCACCAGGTCCGGAAGATTCAGATCATCCGCCGCGGTTTGGGGCAGTATCTCCAAATGGTTTTTCAGGTCGTAGGCCAAAAACCCTAAAGCCCCGGCGGCCAAGGGGTTAAGGGGCGTCTCCCCCGGCAGCTCCAGGGTGGCCAGGGCGTCTTCCAGGACGGTGAAGGGGTTGCCCTGGCACACCTGGCTGGAGCCTGGACGCGTCCAACTGACCTGAGTCCCCTTGGCCTGCAACACCAGGAAAGGGTCCCAGCCCATGAGGGAATAGCCGGCACAGTCCAGTTCGCCGCCGCTCAAGAGCAGCATGGCATAGGGGAGCCGCTGGATGGCGCCGAAGAGGTCCGCCAGGTCCTGCACCCCCGGCGGAGGCGCCAAAGGCCGCACCTCAATATCGACAATTCTGCCGAATCTGGCATTGAGGGAGGGGCCGGGGGAAATCACTTCCCCCGCCCTCTCCTCAAGCTCTCCTGTCCACCCCCTGGATGGGGCAGGGGATTGGGGGAAGGTTTTGATATTTTGGGCAGTTCGGGTATTTTTGGAATTTTTCGTATTTTTGGTATTTTTTGTAAGGGCAGGGACCGTCGGCCCCCGGCGTTTTCCCAAAACTCCCCCCAACAACTATCCCGCCCCTCCCGCAAAAAATTCGCCGCCAGTTGCCGGCCGTAACCGGTGAGGAAGGACTCCGGGTGGAACTGGACCCCGTGCAGGGGATAGCGCCGGTGGCTCAGGGCCATGATCACTCCATCTTCACTGCGGGCGGTGACCTCCAGGTCAGGGGCGACGGAGGCCGCCATCAGAGAATGGTAGCGGGCCGCGGCAAACGGCGACGGCAGGCCGGCAAACAGGCCCCGCCCCTGGTGGCAAACCTGGGAGGTCTTGCCATGCACCGGGGCCGGGGCCCGGACCGTGACGCCGCCGAAGACCTCGTTGATGGCCTGGTGGCCCAGGCAGACCCCCAGGATGGGCAGGCGCCGATGAAAATGGGCGATCGCCGCCTTGCTGATCCCGGCTTGGGCTGGGGCCTTGGGGCCGGGGGAGATGCAGAGCCAGGCGGGCTTGAGGGCCTCGATCTCCGCCAGGGTCACCGCGTCGTGACGGAAGACCAGGACCTCCAGGTTAAACTCATAGAAGAGCTGCACCAGGTTGAAAGTGAAAGAATCGTAATTATCGATCATCACCAGGCGCATTCCAGCCCCCATAAAAAAAAGCCGCCCCAGGAGTCTGGGTGGCTTTGGCCTGAACATAACTCTCAGCTTTTATATATGGAGATTAACCGGCGGTGTCAATGGTTTTCTCAGGCCGCTCAGGACCCGGAGTTGCCCCGCATGCGGATGAAATAGAGGGTGCCGAAGGCGCTGCCAGCCAGGCAGTGATGCTCTAGGTCGTAATGCGAAACATAGCCAGCGTCGTAGTCCTCACCTTCCCCCAGACCCATGGCCCGGTCCATATCGCCGTCAGTGGCCATAACCAGGGCCTGGAGGAAGACGGCGCCGCCGTTGCGGGCCGTGGGATCGTGGGCGAACACCGCCCCGCAGTCGCAGAATCCCCCGGCAAAATCGTACCACTGACCCTCCTGCAACTGCACCGGGCGCAGCACCTCAACGCCGCAAAAAGGGCAGCGCACCTTGTGGGTTTGGTCTGAAAACAGCTTCGGCATCAAATAACCTCGCAAAGCATTGCTGGGCCGGGATCACCTCGGAGAGCCGCCGCCGGAGAAAATTGCCGTTGGTGGGGCGGGCCGCAGTAATCGCCAGTTACGGCAGGCAGAGCCGCCTGCCCCACCCGGCCGCCGCACTAACCAAATCCCGGTTCAGTCCATTATCCACCATTTTTCCGTTTTCGGCAATTATCTCCACTTCTATTGACACTGCGGCTTCTTAGCCTTAAATTATTCCATACCTCGCAGTCAAAGGAGAGGAAACCATGGCTGACAAGATTATATCCTTTTCGGTCCAGGAGCAGATGAAGCTCGAGGCCATCGTCATCGACAAAGACGGGGAAGAGGCCTTGCGCTACCTGGCGCAACTGGATGACCGGTTAAATCCGCATTACGGCCACGCCTGCGGGCCGAAGACGGCGGAAGGCCCCCCGGGGCGCGGCTGATAACCATTTTTTTTAACGAGAAAAGCGACGGCTACAGGGGCTGGACCGGCCCCTGGGCGCCCGCCGCGGCACCGCCCCCCCGATAAACCGCCATCCGGGGAGGGTTCACCTGGCAGATGAGGACATTATGGCAGACAAAGAGATCGTCTTTTCGGATCAGGAGCAGCAGCAGATACAGGCCATAGTCATTGACAAGGACAAAGACGAAGCCGTCCGTTATTTAGCCCGCCTGATGGACCGCATCAAGGGGCAGGCCGGCCATGCTTGCGGCTTCAAGCCGGCCAGGGGGTAAAGAAGGCGATAAGCGCTCCTGAAGGCGAGATGGACCGGTTGGCCCTGGTGTCCGACACCCACGCCTACCGGGCCGGTATGCCCGCGTTGTTCGTCTTTCTCCGGCGCCAGGGCCTGCGTCACCTGGCCTGCCTGGGGGACTGCCAGCCGGAGCCTTTCCGGGATTGGCTGTCCCTGGACCCCGGCCACCGCCTTTATTGGGTCTATGACGTCTTTGGCCCCCAGTTGCCGGGAGCCACCGCCTGCGGGGTGGTCCTGGAATTGGAGGCCAGGGTCTTTCTGGCCCATACCCGGGCTCTGATCTGGACCCATTACGATGAGCGCATCCGGGCTTACCGGCGCGGGGCCCATACCTGCCGCCCGCCCCTGCTGGCCTGCCATGGGCATACCCACGTGCCTTGCGTCACCCGCTTTGCCCCACCCTTCAGCCGCCTGCTTTACATCAATGACGCCATCCGGCCCGCGGAGTTCCAGCCGCGCCAGGCCTGCCTGAGCCTGGAGCCGGACACCGTTTACCTCATAGTCCCCGGGGCCTTCACCCTGGAGGAGGGGCGTCATTCCACCTTCAGTTTCGCGGTGCTGGACCTCCTTACCTCACGGCTGGCCATGGTTTCCCTGCGGGACCTGGCCGTCCTGGATTCCTTGCAGCTGTTCCCCCCGGAGTAAGTAACCACGCGGCAATAATTACATAATTTCGTAATTATAGTAACGTTTCCCCCCCCCTCACCCTATCCTCTCTCTTCCCCGGTAGGGGCGGCGTCTCGCCGCCCGGGCGGGGAAACCCCGCCCCTACGGCGGGGAGAGAGGGAGCAAAAAGCCGGTTTCCCCAGGTTTACTGAGAGCGTCAATGGGATTGTATCTTTAGCCCCTCTCCCCCAATGGGGGACGACACCGGGTGAGGGGGAAATAAGCGTCTCTCTCTTTATCTTTGGTTTCCGTGCGTCCTGGCGCCTAGGGAGGAAAGTTTCTCTAACTTATTATAACTCCTGGGAAAAATATTCGCGACGAGGCGCGCCAGTGGGGAGCAAAATAATTTGAGAGGAGATTAGATGCGGGGACGCCGGGGATAACCGGCATTAGCGGGTCGAAGACAGAATATCCGGGATCAGGTACATCTTTCCGGCTTGCAGTTCCCCGGCTACCAGGGCGTCGGTGGGAAAGGCCAGGGGCTGGGGCGGCTGGGCCACTGGGAAAAAGGCCACTTCGGTGAGATCGTCTCCGGCCCTCAGGTCCCCTCCCACCACGCGGCCGGCAAACCAGAGGCCCACGGTGAGACGCTCCGGGTCGTGGAAATTGGAGTGGGCCGCCAGCAGTTCCCCCACTTCCACCGCCAGGCCCGTCTCCTCCTGGAACTCCCGGGCCGCGGCCTCCCTGACCTCTTCTCCCCACTCCAGGTAACCGCAGGGGATGCACCAGGCCCCCGGTGCTGGTCCCCCGGCCCGGCGCCCCCATAAAATCTGCTCCCCCCGGCGCACCACCACTGCCACCCCCACCGCGGGGTTGACGTACAAAACCCGGCGGCAGTCCCGGCAGGCCAGGCGGTCCCGTCCCCCCAGGGGACGCCTCTCCAATGGCCCGCCGCAGCAGGGGCAGAAGCGGAAAGAGGGTGGATTGCAGGACATGTTAGTTTCGAGTTTCGAGTTTCGAGTTTCGAGTTTTGAGTTTTGAGTTTTGGTGGTTAATTGATTTGTGGAGCCCTGGCATACCCCTTCTCTTTTCTTATAAACCGAAAACTGAAAACCCAAAACCGATAAATGTCTTTTAAGGTTGAAAGTGCAGGCAAATTCATTTAAAAAAAATCGTGGCTCCAATTTTTTCGGAGAAGTCCCGTGTCCAACCCCAGGCTCATGGCCATCCGCAATATCGGCATCATCGCCCACATCGACGCTGGGAAGACTACTCTCACGGAGCGCATCCTTTATTACACCGGCCGCACCCACAAGATGGGGGAGGTGCATAACGGCGCCGCGGTCATGGACTGGATGCCCGAAGAGCAGGAACGCGGCATCACCATCACCGCGGCGGTGACCACCTGCCAGTGGAAGGGGTGCGTCATCAATATCATCGACACCCCGGGACATGTGGACTTCACCATGGAAGTGGAGCGCTCCCTCCGGGTTCTGGACGGCGCCATCGGGGTCTTCGACGCGGTGAGCGGGGTGGAGCCCCAGTCGGAAACCGTCTGGCACCAGGCCGACAGATACCGGGTGCCGAAATTGGCCTTCATCAACAAGATGGACCGCCTGGGCGCCAACTTCTGGGCCGCGGTGGCCTCCTTGAAGGAGAAACTGGGGGCCCATCCCCTGGTGCTCACCATCCCCTGGGGGGAAGAAGACCAGTTCCAGGGGGTCATCGATCTTCTGGCCATGAAGGCCCTGAAATGGCGGCAGGAAACCCTGGGGGTAGCCTTCGAGGAACTAAAGATCCCCCCGGACCAGGAGGCCGCGGCAGCCGCGGCCCGGGAAGCCCTGGTGGAGGCCCTGGCGGAGGTGGACGACGAAGTGATGGAGGCCTATCTGGCAGAACGCCGGCTGCCCCCGGAGGAGATCAAGGCCGGGGTGCACCGCGCCACCCTGGCCCTCAAGGGGGTGCCCACCTACTGCGGCTCCGCCCTGCGCAACAAAGGGGTCCAACCCCTGCTGGATGGCATCAAGGATTTCCTGCCCAATCCCATGGAAGTGCCTGCCATCCTGGGGCAAAACCCCAAAACCGGGGCATCCGAACCGCGGCCGGCCCGGGACGACGGCCCCCTGGCTGCCCTGGCCTTCAAGATCATGGTGGACCAAAACCAGCGCCTCACCTATGTGCGCCTCTATTCCGGCACCCTGAAGGTGGGCCAGGAGGTCTTTAACCCGGTCAAAGGCGTCTCCGAAAAGGTGGCCCGCATCCTGTGGATGCACGCCAACAAGCGAGAACCCCTGGAGGAGGCCCACGCCGGCAGCATCGTCGCCCTCCTGGGCCTGAAGGCCACCACCACCGGAGACACCCTGTGCAGCCGGGACCGCCCCATCGTCCTGGAGCCCATCTCCTCCTACCTGCCGGTAATTTCCCTGGCCATCGAACCGCTGACCCGGGACGATCAGGAGAAGCTGGAACCAGCCCTGGCCCGGGTGTCCGAAGAGGATCCCAGCCTGCGCATCCATACCGATGAAGACACCGGCCAGACCCTGCTCTCCGGCATGGGAGAACTGCACCTGGAAGTGATTATCCACCGCCTGCAGCGGGAGTTCCACGCCCAGGTTCGGGCCGGCCGCCCCCAGGTGGTCTATCGGGAAACCATCGCCCTGGCAGCCGAAGAGTCCGGGACCTTCGACCGGGAATTGGCAGGCAAACACCACTTCGCCGAAGTGCGCCTGAGCCTCTCCCCCCGTCCCCGGGGCTCAGGCAATGCCTTCGTTTCCCTGCTGGCCGCGGAACACCCGGCCCAGGGCTGGGTTGCGGTCATTGGCCGGGCGGTGCAGGAAGCCCTGGAAGGGGGGGTGGTCTACGGCCACCCCGGGGTGGATGTGGCCGTGGCCCTGGCCGGGGCCGCGATCAAAGAGGGCCAGGCCTCGGAGATGGCCTTCCGCATCGCCGCCACGGCCGCCCTGAGGCAAGGGTTTAATCAGGCCCAGCCCCAACTGCTGGAACCCATCATGAAGGTGGAGATCATCACCCCGGAAGAGTTCACCGGGGAGGTCGTGGGAGACTTCGCGGCCCGCAAGGGCAAAGTGGAACAGCTCCTCGCCAAGGGGCCGGTGCGCCTCATCACCGGCGCCGCCCCCCTGGCGGAGATGTTCGGCTATGCCACCGCCCTGCGCTCCCTGACCCAGGGGCGGGGCACCTTTACCCTGCAGTTCGACCATTACGGCTCCGTGGAGCGGCGGGAGGAGAAGTGAGTGAGCAGTGACCAGTGAAAGGGGCTAGTGGTCGTAGCATTTGGGTAGCCGCAGGCTTTAGCCTGCGCTATTGTTGTGCTTCGTAATAGTATGGCATTAAATCGAATGAAAACCTAAGTTCCAGGGGTATTAAAGTCCCCCTTTGGAAAAGGGGGATTTAGGGGGATTTCAGGAGGTTATTTTAAATCCCCCCCCTGCCCCCCTTTTTCAAAGGGGGGTTAAAAAACCGTAGTTTGAAATGTTTATAGCAATTATGAAGCATCACACCAGGGCCGGATTTTAAATACGCCCCTACGGAAACTCTGTTTCTCTTCGGCAGGGGTAATGGGTTGGAGTCCTGCCATGAAAACCGAGTTGAGGGAAACCGGGAGCCGCGTCATCAAAGAAGGCATGCCGCGCCAGTGCGCCCACGTCCAGGCGGCGGCGCCCTGGAGGGCGGAGTGCCCCCCGGCCCTCCGGCTGAGTGCGGAAATAACTCCCCGCCCGGGCCGGGCCGGGTAAGGGAAGGCATGAGGGGGTGGGGCGAGGATCAGCGGCCGTTAGCCCGGGCCGGGGTCTGGAGTTCCTTCTTTTCATCCCGTTCCAGGATATAGGCCTCGATGAAGCCGTCCAGGTCGCCGTCCAGGACCGCATCGACGTTGCCGGCCTCGTACTTGGTACGGTGGTCTTTCACCAGCCGATAGGGCTGCATCACGTAAGAGCGAATCTGGCTGCCCCAGGCGATATCCTTCTGGGATTCCTGCATCTCGTGCTTCTTCTCTTGCTGCTTCCGCCTTTCCAGGTCATAGAGCCGGGCCCTGAGGACCTTCATGGCCAACTCCCGGTTGCGGTGCTGGGAGCGCTCCGTCTGGGAGGAGACCACGATGCCGCTGGGCAGGTGGGTGAGGCGCACCGCCGAGGAGGTCTTGTTGACGTGCTGGCCGCCGGGACCACTGGCCCGGAAGGTGTCGATGCGCAGGTCTTTCTCCTGGATGTCGATCTGGATGTGGTCGTCCACCTCCGGCAGTACCTGGACCGCGGCGAAGGAGGTGTGGCGGCGGCCGCTGGCGTCGAAGGGGGAGATGCGCACCAGCCGGTGGATGCCCGATTCGCTCTTCAGATAGCCATGAGCGTAAGGGCCGGAAACGCTGAAGGTGGCGCTCTTGACCCCGGCTTCATCCCCCGGCAAGAGGTCGATGGTTTCGCTCTTAAAGCCGTGGCGTTCGGCGTAGCGCAGATACATGCGCAAGAGGATTTCAGTCCAATCCTGGGCCTCGGTGCCGCCGGCGCCGGCATGGATGGTAACGATGGCGTTGAGCGGGTCTTCCTCGGCCCCCAGCAGCAGCTTGAGCTCCCAATCCCGGAAGGTTTCCACCAGTTTGGCGAGCTCGCCGGCCACTTCCTTGAAGGCCTTGTGGTCTTCCTCCTCCACCGCCAGGTCCAGGAACACCTCGAGGTCCTCTACCTGGCGTTCCTTCCCTTGCCAGTCCGCCAGGGCCTGCAGCAAGGCGCCCCGCTCCTTGAGGATCTCCGCGGCTCGGGCCTGGTCGTCCCAGAGTTCCGGGGCGGCCAGCAGTTCTTCCAAATGGCGCAATCGCACCTGTTTTCCAGCCAGATCAAAGATGACCTCGGAGCAGTTCCAGCCGGTCTTTAAAGTCATTTATCTTAACCCGGATTTCCATGACGTCGGGTAACATAAGCCATCTCCATTAAGGGTTTTGATGAAATGCGCAGGCGGGAGTGAATCGGCCCCGCTGGGAGCGCACCCCCGGTACGTCCCGGATTTTTTCAAGGGGCGGCCTCCGCCTCTGCGGCCAGGAGTCGAAACCAGCCTGGGAAATCATCTTATTAAATTTTATCAGAAAAATGGGAAATGGGAAGATCCGCAGGCCCCGGGCCCTAGTTAAAGAGCAGGGCTCCCAACAATACCGCAACCTCCACCACCTCGTTGGCCGCGCCCAGGGCGTCCCCGGTGACCCCGCCCAGGGTTCTCTTAAAATACCGGCTCATCAGCCAGATGAGGACCCCGGCCCCGGCCCAGAGGAGCAGACCCTTGAGTCTCAGCAACAGCACCGCCAACCCCAAGGCGCTGAGACCGGCCCCGGCCGCGGTGCGGCGGCTCACGGTGGTCATGGCCTGCCCCAGTCCGCCTTCCGGACGGGCGTAAGGGGAGAGATAGGCGAGGAACACCATACCCCAGCGGCTCACCAGAGGATAAAGGATGAACTCGGCGCGCCAGCCCTGCTGCCCGGCGGCCAGAAAACAGGCGAATTTCAGCAGCAACACCAGGATCAGGCTCATTACCCCGAAGGCGCCCACCCGGGAGTCCTTCATGAGGCGCCGCCGCTCTTCCGGGGTGCGGCCGCCACCCAGGCCGTCCATGGTATCCGCCAGGCCGTCCAGATGGAGGCCGCCGGTGATCCAGACACTGAGGCAAAGCAGCAGGGCCGCGGCCGCCGGCAACGGCAGCACCCGGGATAACCCCAGCCAGGCCCCCAGGAAGATCAGGCCCAGCAGGGCCCCCACCCAGGGAAACCAGAACAGGGAGCGGGCCAGGTCCTGCGGCGACGCCAGCGGCGCCCGGGGCCAGGGCGCCTTGGTAAGAAAGGTGAGAGCCAGAGGAAAGGTGCAATTCATCGGATTTTCCGGGTTGACTTGCAGAGGCGGCAGTGCACCGGCCTCCGGGCGGTCAATCGAGTCGCCCGGGCGGCCCCATCACCGGCTGGAAACCTGCGCCACTGTCACCCCTACGCCTGAGAAAGGCTACCCCTCCTTTTCGGACACCCCGGCCTCGGCGAAGGTGGCCATCTCGCGGTAGATCTTGAGGGCGGCCTCCACCAACAGCATCCCCAGGGCGGCGCCGGTACCCTCTCCCAGCCGCATATTGAGTCGCAGCAAGGGGTTCAGCTTCAGATAATCCAATACTAACTGATGTCCCGGCTCCACCGAGCGATGGGCGGCGATGAGATAATCGGTGGCCGCCGGCGCCAGGGCCGCGGCCACCAGGGCCCCGGCGCTGGCGATGAAGCCGTCCAGCAGCAGCGGCCGCCGGGCCGCGGCGCACCCCAGGATAAGCCCGGCGATCCCGGCAATCTCCAGGCCCCCCACCGCGGCCAGGGTCCCCAGAGGGTCGCTCGGGTCCGGCCGGTGCAGGTTGATGGCCGTGTTGATGACCGCCACCTTGTGTTGCCAAACCTTATCTTCGATACCGGTGCCCCGGCCGGTGACCGCGCTCACCGGGCGGCCGCAGAAGACCGAGGCCAGGGCCGAAGCCGGGGTAGTGTTGCCGATACCCATATCGCCGGCGGCGATCAGGTCCACCCCGGCGGCGACGGCCGCTTCAGACCGTTCCACCCCCACCAGCAAGGCCCGCAGGGCCTCCTCCCGGGTCATGGCCGGCTCCCGGGCCATATTCCGGGAGCCATAGGCCACCTTGCGGGAGATGAGCTCCGGGGCCTCGGCGAAATCGTGGTTGACCCCGATGTCCACTACTTCCACCCGGGCCTGGGCATGGCGGGCCAGGACATTGATGCCCGCGCCTCCATGGAGGAAGTTGTAGACCATCTGAAAGGTGACGTCCTGGGGGAAGGCGCTCACCCCTTCGGCGACCACTCCATGGTCCGCAGCAAAAACCACCACCCATTTTCTCTGCAGCTCCGGCCAGGGGTCCTGGCGGATGGCCACATAGCGGGCTGCCAGCTCCTCCAGGCGACCCAGGCTGCCCGGGGGCTTGGTGAGGGAATCCAGGCGCTCCTGGGCCCGGGCCAGCCAGGCGGGGTCCACCGGTTCTATCTGGGCGATTATCTGGGATAATTCCTTCATCATGGGAAATTTACCTTTTACCTTTCGCGACTGATTTTCAGGATATCCATAAACCAGTGATTCTTCCGTTGCGCCGAAGGCTGATTAGCTCAGTAGTATCCGGCAACAAAATTGCATGGAGAAGGTTACGCTATCTCGCAGTTAAACTCTATACCATTATAATTTCAACGATATCAACATATTATACCGATGCAACTAAATTCCCTCTCCCCTGCGAGGGGACGACACCGGGTGAGGGGTGGATTCATCGGTCGTTCCATACCCCCCTCACCCTGCCATCTCCCCCCAGGGGGGGAGATGGAAATAACTTGTAAATTCCATGAATTGATTAGCCAGTGGGCATGCCTGAGTTAAAAAAGATCTCTGGTTTTGGTGGGCAGTGCCCACCCTACATGCCTCATAGCAAAAACCTTGCCGGACACTACGGTGATTAGCTCCCCTTTAGAACCAGCGGCAATCCTGCCACTACCAGGACCACCAGGTCCGCGGCCCGGGCCACTTGCTGGTGCAACCAGCCGAGGCCGTCCCGGTACCTGCGGGCCAGGGGACTCTCCGGGACAATCCCCAGACCCACTTCATTGCTGACGAAGATGGTGGGGGTGGTGAGCCTCGAAAGCAGCGCCAGTAGACGCCGGCTCCCCGCCTGCAAGTCTTCATCCGTGGCTGTTTCCCGGAGCATCAGATTGGCCAGCCACATGGTGAGGCAATCCACCAGGATGGCGCCGTAGCGCCCCTGGCCATGGCTGACGGCCTCTGGCAGTTCCAGAGGCACTTCCCGGGTTTCCCAGCCGGGACCCCGTTCCTCCTGGTGGGCGGCGATGCGGGCCGCCATCTCCCCATCCCGAGCCTCGCCGGTGGCCAGGAAGAGACGGGGGGCCGGGAAAGACTCGGCCAGGGAGATGCCGTAGCGGCTTTTGCCGCTGCGGGCGCCCCCCAAAATTAGAGCCACCTTGAAGTTTGCCGGTAAGGGTCCGCCAGGATACATAGTCAACCAACTAATAATAATGAAACTCGGTGCCACAGGGTTCCTGCTGGTGAAAACCGTGGTGTAGCATTGCCGCCTCCCGGGCGGGGAAACCCCGCCCCTACAACCGCCGAGGGCGCTGGCTTTACACCACGATTTTCACCGGCTGGAGGTCTGTGCTAGTAATCGTGCAAAATGTTACCTGAATTGACACCGTCTGCCAAGTGCAAGTCGTCCTTTCCTTGGGTCTGAGCTTTCCCATTGACCCTGGTCGGTAAATTTGAAAAAATAATAAAATTCACGCCTAGCAGAAACATTGATTAACGGAGAGAGTATGCCCAGAGAACGTCTGGCCCAGGGGCTGCTCCAGGTGTACACCGGAGACGGCAAGGGCAAGACCACCTGTGCCCTGGGCCTGGGCCTGCGGGCCATCGGCCAGGGATTCCGGGTCTTCATGGTGCAGTTCATGAAAGGCCGGGACACCGGCGAGGCCTTGATCGCCGCCCAACGCCTGGCCCCGGACTTCACCCTGCGTCATTTCGGGCGCCAGGCCCTGGTAAACCTGCGGGCCCCAGCCCCTGAAGATCTGGCCCTGATCCGGGAGGCCTGGGACCTGGCCCGGCAGGTCCTGCAGGCAGGGGAGCACGACCTGGTGATCCTGGATGAAATCAATTTGGCCCTGGCCTTCAACCTCATTCCCTTGGAGGAGGGACTGGAGGCGCTGCGCCGGCGGCCCCCCTGGGTGGAGGTGGTCCTCACCGGCCGTCAGGCCCCGCCGGAACTCATCGAGCTGGCGGACCTGGTAACGGAAATGCGGCCCCTGAAGCACTACTTTGCCGCCGGAGTCCGGGCCCGCCGCGGGATTGAGTGGTAGGGTGCGGGGCCGGGGAGAGCCTTAAATGGCAAGATCTGGCCGCAGGTCGTCGCCACCCTCGGGGCGCCCGCCCTGGCTCATTACCTTACGGGGATTTGCGGGCGGGTTGGCTACCCGCGCCCGCACGAGACCGGGAATGCCTGATTACGGTCTAAACCGAGCCTAGCGATGCAATTATGACCCCTGGAAAGGTTAAGAGATTCCTGGCGAACCTGACCTTGGTCCTGGCCGGTGTGCTGGCGGCAGCGCTCTTGCTGGAGGCCGCCCTGCACTTTACCCCATACCGCCGCCTGCTGCTCCGGTCCCAGTACCTTCGCTACTATTATCAGGCCGACGCCGCCAAGGGCTTCGACATCCGCCCCAACGTCGGCAAGATGCACACCTCGGTGGACATGAGCGTGGATTACGACATCTGGTCCAACGAGCTGGGTTGTTTCGATGAACCCTACCGGGGGGAGCCGGACTTCATCCTCCTGGTGGGGGACAGCTTCACCCATATGTTCGCCCCTTTTAAGGACAAATGGGGCACCCGCATCGAAAAACTCCTGAACTACCGGGTCATCAAGGCGGGAGTCAGCGGCTACGGCACCAAACAGGAGCTATTGAAGGCCCAGGAGATCATCGCCCGCATCCATCGCAGCCCCCGCCTTATCATCGTGGGCTACTTCTGGGCCGCCTTGGACCGCGACCGCGCCTTTCCCGACATGACCGTGGTGGACGGCTTTCTGGTGGTGGCCACCCAATATAAGGACCAGACCGGGCGCCTGGTCAACATCAAGGCCTTGGAAAGGCCTTACAGCTTCTGGGATAAACTGACCGGGAACTACCCCTTGGGCTTCCGGCAGTTGGTTGACTTCTTTCTGGATCAGCACTTCATTCTGGTTAACCTGATCAATGATGCCGCGGCGCGGCTGGTTGTCCCCAAATTCTCGTACGCCAATCCCTTGGATTTTTTGGCCTTTTCCCAGGAGCCCTGGATAGCGCAGGAATGGGTCAAGCACGAAAAAAACCTGGCGGCCTTTAAGGAATGGGCCGCGGCCCAGGGGGCCGAGCTGCTGGTGGTGCTGATTCCTACCAATACTCAGGTCTATCCCTTTCTCACCGGAGGCCGCCAGATCGACCTGGAGCGCCCCAACCGCATTCTGGGCGACTTTCTCCAGACAGAGCAGATCCGCTACCTGGACCTCCTATCCTTTTTCCGGAAATATGCCGACGAGACTCCCCGAAAGCGCCTGGATTCGAAAAAAGACCTTTATTGGCAGTCCAATTCCCATTTCAGCTTCAAAGGCGAGCGCCTGGCGAGTTTGCTGGTTTCCAGGGAGATCCTGAAGGACAACCTGGTGCAGGTGGCGGACCGGGAGGGTAAGCTTAAGGAGATTGAAGAAAAGTTGAATAACTTTCATTAAGGGGCGGCAGTGGCGCCGGCATCCGGCCGGTGGCAACTCGCTTTGGGGCGACTCGCGTAGGGGCGCCTCGATCACAGGCTGGAAGCCTGTGCCACTTTAAGGAAATGGTGGGCAGTGCCCACCCTACACTACTTCCACACCCCGTCCACGGGGGTCTGGCACTTGGGGCATTTGCCGTCTTTCAGCAGGTAACGCCGGATGGTATAGCCCTGGCGCTCGATGAGGAGTTCCTGGCAGCCGTGGCAATAGGTGTTCTCCCCACCCTCCCCGGGGGGGATGTTGCCGGTGTAGACATAGCGCAGCCCTGCCTGGATCCCGATCTCCCGGGCCCGGCGCAGGGTGGCCACCGGGGTGGCGGGGCGGTCCATCATCTTGAAGGTGGGATGAAAGGCGCTGACGTGCCAGGGTACCTCCGGGCCCACCCCCTTGATGAACTGGGCGATTTCGCTCAGTTCCGCCACCGAATCGTTGTGGCCGGGAATGACCAGGGTGGTGACCTCCAGCCAGATCCCCAACTGTTTGAGGCGCACGATGGTGTCCAGCACCGGCTGCAGCCGGGCCTTGCAGACCTTGCGGTAGAAATCGTCCCTAAAGCTCTTCAGATCCACGTTGTCGGCGTCGACGAAATCCGCCAGCGCGGTAGCGGACTCCTCCGTCATGAAGCCGTTGGACACGAAGACGTTTTTCAGGCCCTGCTCCCGGGCTATTTTCCCCACGTCCTGGGCGTACTCCAGAAAGATGGTGGGCTCGGTGTAGGTATAAGCGATGCTGGCCGAATGGGAGGCCAGGGCGTAGGCCACGATGCCCTCCGGCTCCCGCTCGTCCCCCCGGATCAGGCCGCCGTGGACCCGGGGATACTGGGAAATGTCGTAGTTCTGACAATGAAGGCACATGAAATTGCAGCCCGTGGTGGCGATGGAGTAAGAGCGGGTGCCGGGGAGAAAGTGAAAGAGAGGCTTCTTCTCGATGGGGTCGATGTGTTCGGCGATGATCCGGCCGTAATTGAGGCTGAAGAGGCTGCCGTCCCGGTTTTCCCGCACGTGGCAGAGGCCCCGTTTCCCCGGGTCGATCTCACATTGATGGGCGCACAAATGGCACTGAACCTTGCGCTCCTCCAGACTTTCCCACATTCTCGCCAGAATCATAGGCCCTCCTCGGGGGCGGCTTCTTTTCTAAATTACAACCTGCGGCCCGAGATGTAAAGGGCTTCCAGGGCTTAAGAGGCGGGCCGCCGCCAGCGAAAGCGGATCCGGTCAGGCGCGGCAACGGGCCGGCATGAGCGCCAGGCGCGCCTCTTTCCGCAAGCCCTCACCCTTGCCAGGAGACGAATCCTGTGTTAAATAGGAGCGGATGGTGGGCGTAGCTCAGACGGCAGAGCTCCGGGTTGTGGCCCCGGTGGTCGCGGGTTCAAGTCCCGTCGCTCACCCCAGTAATTTTCAAGTAATTTCGGGCTATTGGATGTTTCCAATAGCCCATTTTATGTGTCCGTAAACTGTCCGTAAGCCCATGGGGATGCGATTGGCACCTTACTGTACCAACCCCAAAGGGGCCAAGTCCTACCACCTGACCCCTGGACATTGCTGATACTGAATTGATTTAAGCCGAAAACCTGGAAAAAATAATTACATACGCAAATCATTCCGGTGGTAGGCCGTATTGCTGGCCAGGTCCATATTGTCCACCTTGTGGCGGTGGTGGACACCAACCTGGTAAGCAAGTACAACCTCTTCATTCTGCAAGCTATCAAGGTCTGGACTGATCCTGAGCGCCAAGGTCGCCGGATGATCCATGCCAATGGGGATGGCACCTTCGTGGTCGATGGCAGGACCATCAATCTGAAAAAAAAGATGGTGAAGTGGCAAGCCTTCGTGTGATCCTTTATAGATAATCATCACAAAGAGTATTCCCAATAGGCAATCACTTTTCGGCCCAACACGTTTAATTTTGGCAAGTGAGCCGATATTTATCCTTAAAATTGCTAAGGTCTTGATTCCACCCTTATACACATATCGAGTGGAATTTCGGTTTAGTCGATTCGGTACCTCTTAACAGTCTCCAAATCGACTTCAACCCCCAGGCCCGGTCCATTAGGGATGGGGACGACCCCATTTTTGATTACGCTTGGGTCACATAGGAGTTCACTACGGAGAGGGTTTGGTGTAGCATCGAGTTCAACAATAATTCCACCTGGTAAGGCCGCGAAAAGATGCAAAGTTGCTGCGAGACCAATGGCATTGCCAAAGAAATGTGGAGCCCACGGTAGCCCCCAAGCTTCTGCCATGTCACAAATGATTTTCATCTCAGAAATTCCGCCGGTTTTAGTAACGTCGGGCTGAGCAATGCGGAACAGTTTACCGGAAAATGCCTTCCGGAACCCATCCCGGCAGTAGACATTTTCTCCTCCAGAAACTGGGATCGGACTGTTGGCAGTGACATAAGCCAGGTGATCGGGTTCCTCACAGGAGCAGGGTTCTTCAAGCCATTCGATGCGGTATTTTGCTAGGATATCCGCCATTCTCAGCGCCTCTTCTGGCTTCCACCCCATATTGGCATCGATCATCAACTTGCCTTGAGGTCCGATTACCTTCCTGGTTTCACGAATATTCCGCACGTCTGTCTTCTCGCCAAATCCGACTTTGACTTTCACGGACCTGATGCCGAGTTCTATGCTTGCCTCAGCCCGAACTTCGGGGTTTTTTGGACCAAGGCCGCTGGCATACACCGGTGCTTCGGATATAAATTTTCCGCCGAGAAGTTCGTAGATCGGCATATTTTTATATTTGCCTAATATGTCCCACAAAGCTATGTCTGCGCCGCTGATTGCCTGTATTAACTGCCCGCGACAACCTGCCTGAATGCCAATAGTATTTAATTGCCCGTACATTTTGTGCCAAAGGCGGCCGACATCAAGAGGATTTTCTCCTATTAAGAGGGGTTCGATGGCTTTGGCTATTGTTTTTTTCCGCTCCTCAAGAGCCCAGTATGGATGGTTTACAAAACTTTCCCCCCATCCTTCGATACCTGCGTCCGTCGTGATGTGAACCAGGCAGCTTTTCCTGTGCGTCATCAGGCCGAATGAGAAACTGAGAGGTTCTTGCAACGGAACTGCGAGGCTGATGGTCTCAACCTTGATTATTTTCATTTCATTTTACCCCTTCCTTAATGCTTCTCCGCTTCCGTCCAGATTGGCCTTAAGGGCCCGGTAACAAAAGTGAAAGAAGCCGCACCCAGAAGTGCGACTATACACATCATTAGAAAGGCCATCTCAAATGACCCGGTGCGCGTCACAATGATGCCGGTAAGGATGGGGGCGAGAACTCCGCCCCCAAACATTCCTGCGGTATTCATGATCCCGCCGATCGAACCCACATAGTCCGTTGCCGGTGCAATATCGGTAGGCGTCGCCCAAATACATCCATAAGCCATCCTCATGATAAATGCCGTAAGACAGAGAAGGGCAACGGCCATAAAGGGAGTATGCGCTCGTCCGACTGCAAATATAGAGATGGCGCCACCGATCATGCCGACACAGATAGGAATTTTTCTGGCAACCGCCAGACTCATCTTCCGGCGTACCATGGCATCAGACCAGGACCCGCCGATCAAGCCGCCGATCAGACCTGCGATACCCGGCAACATTCCATAAATTCCCATTTTTATAATTGAAAAGTGCTGTGCTCTAACCAGGTAGGTGGGAAGCCAGGTATAGAAGAAGGCATACACAAATGGATAACAGAAATATCCGAGGGTAATTCCCCAGACTTGACGGTGCTTAAATAAAGAAAACCAGGATACATTCATTGAAGATGGCGTCGATAGTTTAGAGGCATCGGGGTGAATTGCAATTTCATCAACCTGTTCAATATAATCTAAGGCGATTATCAGCTTGACACAGTAAACCTAAAAAGTTTGCACGCAAATTGGAGGTTTTGCGTGAAGGTCGGAGCGAAGGAAAGTTTACCACGCCAAGGTGAACTTGACAAAAACTTTCCTTCATGGGAAGGTAATTTAAAATCAGGCGCATTGATTGAGTCTCTTTCTGGTAGCGGCAAAAGGTATATAACCGTGCTTGAAGCCTATTTGGATGAAAGTGGGACTCATGTTGGAGCAAATTTGCTTTGTGTCGCTGCATATGTAGGAAACCGCAAAGAATGGCTTGCCTTTGAGGAAAAATGGCAAAAGGAAATTGATAGAGCTAAATTATCTTGTTTCCATGCCAAAGAACCGAAAAGTAGGCTTTTAAAACTACCCCTAATAGAAGCGATTGAAAATCGTAATTTTACTGGTTTCATTTGCTCTGTCCGACCAGAAGTTTTTAACCTTCATGCAGGGCCACAATATAGAAGTAGCTTAGGTAATGCGTATTCAGCTTGTACTCTTACTGTTGCAAAAGGTGTATTTGACTTAACAAAGGATAAGAAATTAGGACCAATATTGTTTTACATAGAAGATGGTCAACCCAATGCTAGATTTGTTGAGCGAACCTTAAGATTATTGTTAAATAATCGCCAATTTCCTGTGGCCGGTGTATTTCTTGGAAGAAAAGATGAATTTTTACCCCTTCAAACAGCAGATTTTTTAGCACATTCATATGCCATTAAGGATCAACCTTGGCTTGATTTATTGCTTCGGCGGCGAAAAGTCCACGGCGGGGAAATGACAGCGGAACACTTAATCAATGCATCAAGGGAAATTAAAAAGCTAATAAGTCGGCAGCGGAACATAAGGCGTAAAGCAAATAGAGGAAGGATTGAAATCTAAAGTTTATTTTGACTATAATTTTGGAGCTTACTTATGTTCGAAAGGATTAAGACGTTTTATAAGGGTGTCAAAGGTGATCTAGCAATCAATAAAATTAATAGGCAATCTAATTTAGTTATGACCGGAGTGGGTATTATATTACTTTGTGAATTCATAGAGGAAATGGGATTTGATAAAGCGCAAGTATTGGCCGCCCAAGTCGTAAACTACCTTCAAGGCTATGATATAGATAGAATGATTCTTGAATCAGAAGAGCCATTAAAATCACGGATTATTGCTGTAAAAGATATCGTGAAGGACCGGGCAATCAAGGTTATGGATAATAAAGGTGAAATAAAAGAAATGGTTGTCCATGAACTAAGGGTCCACAAAACACTAAGGTATTTGGGTATTGAAAATCCCATTCCTTCAGAAATAGAGCAGGTTGATTTTCTGCTTAATAAATATGAAACAGATATTGATTATGATACATATAATTTCGTGGCTAGTATTTTTTGGGGGCGTGTTAAAAAAGCAGGGGGAAAGACAAAATGAGCACTCAATTGCAAAGCAAAAAGGAAATTCTCAAAGACAGGGTGGTTACTTTGGTCAAGGAGTTTGTACAAGCCGAGGGCGGCATAACACTCGTGGATATTGAAGCCCTTTTTGGGCATAATCCCCACTACGAGGTTATTGCTGCTCTCTACCAAACACTTAGGCTTACTTAACTTAGGTCATTGTTGCGGGTACATTTTTTCGTAAAACCGCAACATAAGGTCTTTAATTTCATTGAGCCTGCGACCAGAAATAGTGAAAGCGCAATCTCCGCGAGCTTGTTTTGCGCCACCCATATATAGGGCGCAATTGGGGTCACATTTATCCTTAAAGGGACATGATCTATCTTCAAAGGTACACAAATCGTCATTGACAGCCATGGCTTCTCGTCTCCTTAGATATGTGATTCGGCAAAATCAGCATACCATAGAGATAGACGGGAAGCCATGGGGTTTTAACGAGGCAATTTCATCTTGCCCTTAGAAAGTCGTTTTCAGGACCTCATCCATGATATTGAAGTTATCCCGGTTGTTGAACCGGAAAGTGAACTCATTCAGATACAAGGGCAGATACTTAGCGGAAACCTTATGAAAGACGCCGGTAATGCCACGCTTGAAAAGGGACCAAACATTCTCAATTCCGTTTGTATGAATATTCCCGGCCTTCACATAGGTCATTCTATGGTTTACGGTATTGTGAACAAATTCAGAGGCGTCAATCCAGCAATAGGATTTAAACTCATCGGTATGAATTTCGGCCCCAGGCGCGGCATAATTGCGGATGAAAGCCGCAAGGGTGCTTTTCTTAACGTTACTCACCGCTTTCAAGAGGATTTTACCCGATGTCCGCTCTTTTATTCCAACTACGGGAACTTTATTGGCGGCTCCGCGCCCGGATGGACCTTTTGCTTTGCCACCTATATAAGTCTCGTCAACTTCGCAAATCCCGGCGAACTTCTGACAAAAATCCTCATCTTCCTGCATAGCCAAGCGGATACGATGAGCCATATACCAAGCGGCCTCATAGCCGGTAGAAAGATGGCGTTGAAGATGCTTGGCAGAAACTCCCTTCTTGGCGGAGCAAATCAGGAAGATCGCCAGGAACCACTTGGTAAGTGGCAAGTGGGAATCGTGAAAGACCGTTCCACTAGTGATCGAATATTGATAACGGCAATCCTTGCACTCGTACAGATGGCGCACCTTGCCGGTCTTGCCCTTGGCGTCAAACTTCATCACCCGAGGGCTACCGCACTTGACACAGACGAGACCTTGCGGCCAGCGAATCCGTTCAAAGTGCGCGATGCACTTTTCTTCGGTATCGAACCGCTTGACGATCTCGAAAAGGGAAGGTGGTTTGTTCATGGCTTGCTCCTTATCCTGGTTTCTACCTATATCTATCTCTCTACGCGGGCGAGGTTTTATAGATATAGATAGCTGATAGTCTATATATAATACAGGAAATTCACTTTGTCAAGCGGATAATCGCCTAATCTAATTCTTTTTTAGATAACCTCTTATGCTTCCGGGGTTCGTCATAGAGCCACCACCAACCGATGGCCCACAACAAACTAATGGCAGCAAAAGCATAAAAAACCTGGCGCCAGCCAAAGGTAAAGAGTAACCAGGCAGCCAGGGGCATGCCGATAATGATGCCACCGTCATTTCCCAAGGCGTAAAGTGCGCTGGCAGTGGCGCGCTCCTGCTTTGGGAACCAGGCCCGGACCGTGTGTGCCGCTGCGGGAAAATTAGGAGCCTCGCCAGCTCCCAGCAGAATGCGTGCACCCATTAAACTCTTGAATCCGATGGATAAACCGCTCGCCAAGGTGGCTATGGCCCACCAGATGCCTACTAATGTAAAAGTTCTCCGGGGTTTCCACTTGTCCACCAGAATACCGCCGGGGATATTACCGGCCACATAGGTCCAGAAGAAGGCGGATATGACGATGCCCATCATTGTGGGGTCCAATCCCAGGTTTTTAGCGATAACAGGCACAGTCACCGCTAAATTTACGCGGTCCGCTGACTGGATAGTGATACCCAGAAAAAGCATTATTCCGATTGCCCAGCGAAACTTGGGGATCCGTTCTAAATGGTCCTTTACCACGGCCTCGCTGACTGCGTTGCTCATAATAGGCTCCTTCTTATGAGATAGCTATACCGGGCGCCGGATTTGGGATTGCCACCCTGGCGTGGCTAAAGTTGAGACTAGATCACCTGGCTAATGTGCACCACCTTATAGCGTGCTCCCTCAGCACCTGCTCTAGATAATTGGATCAGGCAGGCAGGACATTCGGTCGCAATGACGTCGGCCCCGGTTTTGCGAAAGGCGGCATTCTTTTCAGCCAGAATCTTTCTCGACTCTTGGGGAAAATCGAGGTAAAAGGTCCCCGCGCCACCGCAGCACATGTCCACCTTGGCCGATTCGACGAAATTCCCCGCCTTTCTGACCTGTCCCCAGTAGTTGTACCAAGTTTTAAGTTAGGAGGGGGTTAAGTTGGAGATGCCCCCAGCTTGGGACCATTTTGAGTGAGAAAATTCAGCTTCTTTTGGGGTTCCTTCACCCTGCCAGCCCCCCGGGGGGCTGGCCCGTCTGGAGACCGGTTGCCCTTCCGTCTTGGATTAGAGCCTGATGCTCCGCGGGAGACTTATATCCCAGGCTGCTGTGGGGCCGTTCTTCATTGTAGTGAAAACGCCAAGCATTGACCTTATCTGTAGCATCTTCCAAGCTCAAAAACCAGTGCTCGTTCAAGCACTCCTGGCGAAAACGGCTGTTGAACGCTTCGATGAAGGCATTGTCCGTGGGCTTGCCAGGCCGGGAAAAATCTAGGACCACCCTATGGGCATAGGCCCATAGGTCTACCTCCTTGGAGATGAACTCCGGGCCATTGTCCACCCGGATACGCTCCGGCACCCCATATTGGGCCACTGCCAGGTTGAGGGCCGAGACCACATCATAGCCTTTGTAGCGGAATTCCACCCCGATAAAGGGACTAACACGGCTAAAGTTATCGACTATCGTTAAGAGCCGCAAGCGTTTGCCGTCGAAGAGCTCATCGGCCATAAAATCCTGGACCAACACTGATTGGGACGAGTAGCATCCGTCCGGTCTTCCCGCAGTTGGGCGCTGACCCGGCGCCGGGGAGGCTTGTGGCGCATCTGCAAACCCTCCTGGCAATAGAGTCGATAGACCCGCTTATGGTTGACTACCCAGCCCTCCCGCTGCAGGAGGGTGTGAATCCGCCGGTAGCCATAACGAACCCGGACTGCAGCAATCTCTTTGATCCGTTGTCTCAGGGGTGCCTGCTCAGACTTGCGGGACCGGTAGTAGAAGGTGGAGCGGGGACCGGGAAGCGTCTGGGAGGCCCGCCGGATGCTCACCTGGTAGCAGGTTCGCAAGAGCTCCACCATGGCCCGCACCTGGGCAGGCTTTAGAGCTTTTTTCGGATCACCTCCTGGAGCATTTCCTTATCCAGGGAGAGATCGGCCACCAGCCGGCGCAGCCGGGCCATTCTCCTCCTCAAACTGCTTGAGCTTGCGGACCTCCGAGGGCATCAGGCCCCCATACTTCTTCTTCCAACGGTAAAAAGTCTGCTCGCTGATGCCCATCTTGCGGGTGACCTCGGCCACCTGCGTCCCTTGCTCAGCCTGCTGCAGGGCAAAGGCAATCTGCTGCTCGGTAAATCGGGGCCGCTTCATCGAGAAAATCCTCCTTGCCAGATTTTTCATCTTAGCAAAATTCTCTCATTATGAATGGTCCAGTTTTCGGGGAGCAGACCATCGGCAAGGGAAAAGAGTACCTCAGCATCCGGCAGGGCATTAAGTCAATCTAATAATGGCTGTTTTGGTTTGAGTACAGCTATTGAGCGGTTAATGGAGTACATTTGGCCTACTTCGATAACTACTACCTGGATTAATTATCTTGCTGAAATATGGGTATTTGTTAATTTTATATTAAGTATTTCCCTGTATGTCTTTTGGGATAGGCACCTCAATATAAATATCTTAGATGAACTATTTATCTGAGATTTTGGGGTGCCTATATTTCAATTACAAATTACACAAAACAATGATCCGGCTTTCGGAGAACTATCAAACTGCCCTCTAAGGTAAGCTCACCATCTTCTGATAAATTAATTGAAAAGTGTCTGGTTTCACCGTAATGAAACCGGAAAACGGCGTGTTAATATCCCAAATAAAAAGGAGACAAGACAAGACCATGAAGAAGACAATCAACTCAAAGATAAAGGACAACGCCGTTTGGTGCCGATTCAAGAGGACGAATCCGAACACCATCGCCCCAAAGCCAAAGATGAGAATGATCCAGACCGTTGGGTAAAGATTGCCTTTCATCATGGCAGAACGGGACAGGCGCAGTCGGTTGGCTTCCGTAAGACTATTATAAATTGCCCCGAGCTTGTCAGAATCGCCACTGATTGCAGAAAACTTGGCCAAGACGTCATCAAAACGACGACTGGCTGCCTCGCTCATCGAGTCTTGTCCCATTTGTGGCCATTCATCTTCGACCACCGTTTTGACATAGTTTTTCAGAGCTTGGCGGAAGGCCGCGGAATTCGGCAAATTTCGGGAGGCGTAGTAGGCGCTTATGATCGTTGTAGCTTCACGGTTGACATCGGCTTTGGCAGTGAGAAACGTCGACCATAAGGTGACGATGGCAAAGCCGATGAAAAAGGCGTAGAGGGTAGTGAAGAAATCAAAAATAGAGGAGTGAATATATTCCTGGTCTTTCAGGCGCTGCCCAAAACGCCTGCGAATCAGCAGCAGCAGCCCCGAAAACAACGCACTGGCAAGCAAGATCAAAAAAAATATGAATACAAATGTTTTCACTTTAACCCGAGATTATGCGTCAATCTTGCCACTACAGTTTAAAAATTGGTTAGGGAACCTGATCCGGTTTCAATTTAATCTAACCATGGTCAAAAGTTTGTCAATTTCCACAAAATAATTTTACCCCAAAATTTGCACCTGGGAGGCGACTGGGACGGGCGGCTGATTCAGGCAAAAGGATACAGACACCAATCTGCGGGGAAATCGAAGCAGATCTGATTCAAGACAGTTAATTCATTAACATCAATTTTTTCAGAGTCTGCAGATCATATCTCATATCGTTTTCGGACTTGATCTTACTGACGATTCCTTGTTTGTCGAAGAACACCGAAAGCTGGCGGGTCTTATTCGAAATCCCCAAAACCGGATCGATGCTGGTCTGGGAATAGTTATAGTCCCATAATTCCCCATCCCGCAAAGGAGTGATTCTGGCTGGCGTCCCGAACGCATTCTGGACATCCGCTTTGGTAGATTTCCCTTCCTGAATACGATCCAGGTAGGTTTGTTGGGTAATAGCCTGATTGCCGCCGGAGGCGCAGCCTGCCAAAAGCATTAAACAGAAAAATATAGGCAAAAATTTGTTCATTGCGGCGCTCTTTACCCCTCTTTAGGATTTATGTAAAAAAACCAATACTGCAACCACTACCAGATTTTTCAACAATAACATAAACTTGAACCTTCCTCTTAGATATCGGGAATTCCTGATTTTTGGGGTGAAAAAGACTGAATTTTTAAAAAAACTACCAACAGAAGTTGAAGTGAGTATAGCTGGCAGGTGGGCTGAAAATGATTTAGTTTACTCGTGGTGACGGCGGCAGGTTAACGGCAATGGAATACAGAAACTAAACCTGCGGGGATAATGTCAAATTGAGTTTGATTTAGGACAAATAATTAATAGATTCTAGGCATTATTTTCTTCAGCAGCCGAGCCTCTCCCAAATTCAGTTGAAAGTGGCTGGCGGTTAAAGGTTGATAAAGATTAGGCTGCCATCCATCCTTTAGATTTGGATCAACGCTATTCCTGATGCAGGATCGAGTTTCTTCTGAAGATGAGTCGGACTCTCGGTCAAAATCAATTCGCATGTCGGACGCACGCGAGCCTCAAGGAGGTGCCCACCGTGGGCAGTCCCGTCGGAGCGTCCTACTACCGCGTGCGCATGCACCTGTGGTTCTCCGTCCTTGAGGGCGATGTCGCCAATGAGCGAAAGCAGTTCCACTTGTTCGTGGAGAACGCTGGCTAGCTCGTACTTTTTCGTCTCCCAGTTGAACCAACCCAGCTTCGCGTAAGAAAGAGCGCCGATGGCTTGGAAGCTACTTCCCCCCAAACCCTGTTCCTTCGAGAACTGTTGCAGCACGCTGGCGATCTCGTCGCCGGTCTCAAAGATTAGGGCAAAAACCTTCGGTTCATCCTCGATTTGTTTCCACCGCATGTCGGCTCCTTTTCCTAAATGGGAATCAGAATTAGAGAGAAGGAAATCCTTTGGTAATCATCAAGAGCGGCCGAGATTCTCATAAACTTTTCCTCCGTGCTGTTCCGGCTCGGGCTTGACTTGGCAGGAATACCCCCCGGTACCTTTCCGGGTACTTTAGTCTTTGAGAAAATCTTATAATTTCTTGGAGCAGGCCCGTATGAAAGCCGGGAGATCAGCGGGGCTGCGGCTAGAAATCAGGTTGCCGTCCTCAACGACCTCCTGATCAATAAATTCGGCCCCCGCATTTTTGATATCTTGGATCAAGGATTTCCAGCCGGTAATCTTGCGCCCTTTGAGCACCTGGGCGGTGATGAGAAGTTGCGGGGCATGGCAAATCAGGAAAACTGGTTTGCCGCTTTCCACGAACTCTTTGACAAACCACACCACATGGTCATCGACCCTCAATTTATCCGGCGAATAACCGCCGGGAATTAAGAGGGCGTCGAAGTCGCCTACCTTGACCTCCTGGGCGGCTTTGTCGACCTTAACCGGCGTGCCTTGCTTCTCGCCCTTCACGGTAACTCCACTTTTTAAACCGACATGAATCAGTTCGTGGCCGGCTTTCTTAAAGGCTTCGGCCGGCTGGGAATATTCCGAATCTTCGAACCTGTCGGTGATCAAGACCGCCACTTTACTCATGGTGGTTCCCTCCTTTTGGGTGGATCGAATCCCCAGCCGGCGCTACGGTTAACCCAGCCATTGGGGGTTGCGAGCCGTACTGTCGAAATGATCCGAGGTCTTGTAAAATTCAAATCTGCCCCGCGCCGCGGCTTTGGCAGTCTTGGCCAACAGGGCCGCGACTTCTTGGGCGCTCAAGGGCCGGAAGGTGCGGGCAGCAGTCAGGGCCTGCTCCAAAATGGGCCTGGAGTCGCAGCCGGTAATCACCACGGCAACCGGCAGATTCATGTCATAGTGCAGGCATTCCATGGGGGTTACGGTGTTGCTCTCCAGAAGGAAGTGGTCACCCATTGATTTCATCGCCAGGGGCCCGATGCCGTGCTGCAGGAGCATGGGCAGAACCTGCTTTTGGAAGCTGTCATAGTGCGCGTCCATGAGATTCAAGGGCATTTGCACGGTGGCAGGGGTGAAGTTGTTAGCGAAGCAGAGTTCCAGCATCTTCAGGTGGATTGCGGGGCTCTTGTGCCCGGTGAAGCCGATATAGCGGATTTTTCCGGCTTTTTTGGCTGCGACCATGGCCTCGTAGGCGCCGCGGGGGGCAAAGATACGCTCGGGGTCGGACATGCGAATCAATTCATGGAACTGCAGCAGATCGATGGTATCCGTTTGGAGGCGCTGGAGAGATTCATCCAGCTGTTTGGCGGCGGCTTCCGCAGTACGGCCGTCAATCTTGGTCATGAGAAAAACTTTCTGGCGATAGCCGTCTTTCAGGGCCTTGCCCAGGCGGATTTCGCTCTCGCCACTGTTGTAATCCCAGGAGTTGTCCATGAAGTTAATGCCGTTGTCGATGGCGGTGCGAATGATGCGGATGCTCTCCTGCTCCTCCGGCCGGCCGAGGTGAAAACCGCCCAGGCCGACGATGGAAACTTTCTCACCCGTGCTGCCCAACACACGGTAAGGCATCTGGCTTTTTTCTTGGACCGCCCAGGCATGAGGCAGCGGGCCGGGAATCCGCGCCACTCCTGCGGCTACTCCCAGGGCCGTTAAGTTCTTAATAAACTCGCGACGCTCCATTTTTCGGTCCTTGCAACCGAGATTATCCAGCAGCCTTGGCCACCACAGTCCAAAAATGTTTTTAGGGACCTCTTGCCCGAGTTAACCACAAAAAATGACCAATTCTCTGAGATAATGCCTTTGATAAGCATGACTTTTATAAAAGTCAATATTTCCATAGACACGGCATACAACCTCTGAACTTCACGCCAGGATAGAGATAACCCATAGAAAAAGCTGGGAAGGTGAAGGCGCTTTTCTTTGGTAAAAATTCAACATATCTTGCCCCTTTCATAATTTCCTAAAAATTGCCAAAATATCAATATATCTCCTCAATATCAAAACCCTTCTTCTGATTACCCCACCCACCTCTTTTCAGCATTGACACGTTTACACCTACCACAAAAAGCCATTTATAACAATAATATCAATATGTTTAATTTTATCAGGGGTTCACTGGGGGTGGTTACACCGGGTTTACACCTATGAAAACCCAAAAGAGTGCGACCTGCGTGGCTCAAGATGAGGGTTTGGGCCTACAACTTCCTGCATATGATCGGACAGTTCTATATCTGGGGGGAAGGAGTGCGTCGGTCAATGGATTGGCTGATCAAGCGTATGATTAAGTGGGAGCCAGTTCAGAATTGACCTGCTTCATTAAATTGTGTACGTTTTTAAAGATAATTGATGAGCAGAGTAATAATGACATTGAAAAGAAGGAGGCAATGATAATGATAAATGCAGAAAAGAAGAGTTTATAAATCGCCTGAAGGGCCTGCTTGAGGGCCTGAGAGAAAAAATCCCATTAGACACTTATCGTGGGGAGGGGAATCTCCATATATGGTCTGAATATCAGATGTAAAAAACCGATATTCACGTATACCATCAGGTGGCATAAAAAAAGGGTTGGCCCAAAACGACTATTGCGAATAGTCGCGCTCTTATCACCTCTTTGAAACTTCATCCAAAACTTTACGGTTTTCGGGGTAATCCGGAGCAAGACGGACGGCCTCCTGGGCCAAACTGAGGGCTTTGTCCCGATCACCAAAAGGCGTCCAACGCGGGGCCTGGAAATAAAGCTGACTAAGGACCCGGGAGGCGCCGGCATGATCTAAGGTTGGCGCAGTCTGACGCACTAGGTCCAATTCCCTGATGCCTTCTTTGACTATGGAAAACGCCCCCAGTCCACCTTTTTTTTGAGCCTTTTTAAGCAATGCCAATCCATACCAATAGTGAGCCGCCGGGAGATTCTCCATATGCAATGCTGTTTGAGCGTAAGTCTCCGTCTTTTCGTAATACTGATATTCCCCGGCCACATCGGCATCAGGGTTGGCCAGGCGATAGTAGGCTTCAGCCAGATAGAGAGGGAATCGTACCTCTGCCGGAAACTGCGCGCTATTGCCTTCCAGAAGAGAGATGGCTTTACGCAGGCTCTGGGGATTGTCTTGGTTTATCAAGCCGTGAGCCTCTTGCAGGATAGCTTCTTTAGAGGGAGATGGCTGGCTGGCAGGAGCTGCCAGGAGCGGCTGGGTAAAAGAAAATAAAAGCCAAGACGCCAGTATGATTCTTATTCCGAAGGAGATTCTGTAGCCACGGCATTTGCTGGTTTCCGACAATATATTTATCATACATTTTTCCTCGGGTGATCAAGGTCTGCCAGAATAGCTTAACCGGCAGTAGATAAGGAATTTTTTGATATATATTGACCGAGATTAGGCGCCAGGCTTGCCCACCGCAGTCAAAAAAAGGTTTTTGGGACCTCTTGCCTGGAAAAAATCCCCCCAAGTTTCTGTTCTTGAAGCCGAATCCTCTCGTCGACCACATGGTAGCACAAGTTTCCTTGAAAAAATACTTTTTTCCTGAATTTTGGGCATATCTAATCCTCAGAACCCCAGACACTCTACTGCTGTGGAGGTTAAGGACCCCAGGCCGGCACCGCCCGGTAGTGGTGGGATAGAGGGAAAGCCGAGGCAACATGGACATACCACCTCCGGGCAGGATAAGAGACTCTGGCTCCCACTTTAATCATACGCTTGATCAGCCAATCTATTGACCGACGCACTCCTGCACCCCAGACGTAGAACTGCCGGATCAGGTGCAGGAAGTTGTAGGCCAGAATCCCCATCTGTAGCCTGGCCTGGTTGGCCTCGAACCTTTGGCAACTGGTTTTGTCCCACCGAAGAGTGTGCTTCCCTTCCTTCTCGGGGATCTGGTGATTACCGGTCCCACCCGGACCGACGTCATGGATATTCGTTTGATGATGATTGGGTAAGACTTGACCGGCAAAATGGTGGGCGAGCCGATGAGCTTTTGGGTTACGCCTCAATCGGTTTGATGATCAATACCAGGCCCATCACTACGAATACCATCGTGTCGGCGGCGGGACCCCAGAACCTGCCGGTGACGGACATCACCATCCCCAGAGCAAAAGCAGCAACAAAAGTCCCTCTGATGCTTCCCAACCCTCCCACCACCACCACCGCGAAGCAGATCAAAAGAACCTGGAATCCCATGTAGGGATTTACCGCAGTGATGGGCGCGTACAGGACGCCTCCGAGTGCCGCCAGGCAGCTTCCTAAAGTGAAGGCCACGGCAAAATATTTATCCACGTTGATTCCCAGGCTGGCAACCGCCTCCTTGTCCTCCAGGCCGGCGACGATGATTTTCCCCACCACTGTGCGGCTAAAGAAGAGTTCCAATCCGACAAAGATCAGCAGCGAAATCAGAATGATGATGAGACGGTAGACCGGAAGCTCCACGCCCAACAGGGAAAAGTAGGTGCCGACGGGATCGGATAAGGGAATGGGGCTGGCCCCCCAGATCCATTTGATGGCATCAACCCCGATGAGGAGGACAGCATAGGTGGCAATGATGGCATAATCAACGGCTTGTCCATAGAGTCTGCGAATGACGTAGCGCTCGATCAGGTATGATATAGGGATGACGGCTATTACTGCGATAACGGCTGCTAGGAAAAATCCCAAGCCTAACTTTTGAAGGGTGGTGACCAGGATATAGGCGCCCAGCGTATATACCAGGGCATGAGCGAAGTTGACGATCCGCATGGTCCCGAACGTCAGGGACAGTCCGATGGAAATAATGTAGAGGATTCCCCCTACGGTTAATCCATAGGCAAGCGTGCTGATCATCGTCTGATCTCCGACTGAGGCGTTGACTCCACGTTAGCCGGCTTTTCAAAACGGTTGAGCAATGCCACGACATATCCCCAAACCCCGGTTCTGAACTTGAACACCAGCAGAAGAAGGACAACCCCCAAAAACATCTCCCAGCGCTGAATGTAGTTGGGCAGGTAATTGCTTATCAACTTATAGCTTACGCCTCCGATCAGCGCTCCATACACACTTCCCGCCCCGCCGATGAGGCTTGCAAAGATGACTTCTACACTCCTGAGGGGGTCGATGAAGCTGGTGGTAACATAGCTGTAGTTGAGAATAAACAGTGCCCCGGCAAAACTGGACAGGCTGGTCGAGACGATAAAGGCCACCATTTTGACGGCAAAAGTATTATAGCCCAGGAACTGCACCCGGGTTTCATTTTCCTTGATACCGCGCAGGAGAAGGCCAAAGAGGGAGTTCGTGAGCCTCCGCACTAAAAATATGACCAGGAGTAGACACACGAGGGTGAAGTAGAAAACTATCATGCGGTTGGCAAAGTTGAATATCCACACCTTCTGGAAAGAGGCGGACATGCCGTCTTCGCCCCCGGTCCAGCGCGAGAACGCCACCAGGGCCAGGAAAAATCCGAGCTGATTGAAGGCCAGATTAATGAGCGCAAAACAGGCGCCGGTGGTGCGCACAATGATGGGCCCTAAGATAAGCCCCACGGCCGCACCCGATCCCACGGCAATAAGAAGGGCCAAAAAGGGATTTCCCGATAGGTGCTCCCCTGACAAGGCAAAGGCGTACGCCCCCACTCCCAGATAAAGCATATGGCCGAACGAAAGCCTTCCCATGTGGCCGTATAACAGATCGTAGGCCAGCACGAAGATACAGAAGATCATAAAATCAATGGTTCGGTCCGCGGAGAGAAGCGGCATCAGCAGCAAAAAGAGGGCTGCGATGACGAGCAAATCAAATTTTCTGAGAAATTCGAGGGTGGAACTGATCAGGGATTTGCCGCCGGTCCTGGGTAAGCTCATGGTCGTGATCCGCTATAAATAAGTCTCCAGATAAGATTGATTCTGAATGGCGGCCGGCTCGGAAAGTTCCGCGGGTATGCGTCCTTCCTGCATGCAATAGATGCGGTCAGCCAATCGGGATACCACGGGAAGATTCTGTTCAACGATGACCATAGTCACTTCGCCTTTCATAAGTTCAAGGGCTTTCAAGACCTCTTCGATGGTACCCGCGGCCAGACCTTCGGTAGGCTCGTCGATGAGGAGCAGGCGAGGGGAGCCCACCATCGCCCGGCCGATGAGGAGCAGTTGCCGTTGACCTCCTGAAAGCCCTCCTGCCTTGTTTTCCAGGAACCTGGAGATCTGCGGGTAGATTTGCACCACCCGATCCAGGGCATCTCTGAGCTTGACGTTGGCGGCGTAAGCGGCCAGCTCGATGTTCTCCCTGACTGTGAGTTTGGTGAACACCCGTTTATCCTGGAACACGTACCTGATCCCCAGGCGAGCCACCTTATCAGGAGGCCTTCCGGATATTTCCTCCCCAGCAAATTTAATCGTGCCGCGTAAAGGGGGCAGAAAACCGGCAATGGTCTTCAACAGGGTGGTCTTGCCGGCCCCGTTGCGGCCCACGATAAATACGACTTCACCCAGCCTGGCGTGTAAGGAGACCTCTGAGAGAACCCGGGCATTCCCGTAAAACACATCGATCCGGTCTACCGACAACAGCATGCTAGGCTCCCTGAGGCTTGTCCGGGGGGCGGCAAGTCACGTCGCCCCAATAAACTCGCCGTACCGTCTCGTCGGCCAAAACAGCTTCGGGCAGGCCATCTGCAATCAACCTGCCCTCGTGCATGACACTGAGGCGCGTAACCAGGCCCAGGATGCGGGTAATCTTGTGCTCAATGATCACGAGCGTAAACTCATCCTTTAACTTATGGATCAGATCGAGGACATCGGTAATCTCCCCCTCACTCAGGCCGGCAAAGGGTTCATCCAGCAGAAGCACCTGAGGTCTGAGGGCCAGGGCCATGGCGATTTCGAGTTTACGTTTATCCCCATAAGAAAGTTCGGAGGTGGGTAGACTCATCTTCTTGGCGAGGCCCGCTCTCTCCAGGGCAGATCTGCAGTTATCCACCACCTGGGGAGAATGCGGATTACCCAGGAGGCGCCATAGCAGTCCTTTGGATTCGGGCTGGGAGTGAACGACCGCGAGGACGAGATTGTCAAGGACCGCCAAGGAGTCAAAGACGGAGACCAATTGAAAGGTCCGGATCAATCCGAGGGCTACCCGCTTATGGGCCCCCTGGTTGGTGATATCGGCGCCGAGGTAGGTAATGGTTCCTTCAGAAGGCGGGAAAAGGCCGGTAAGGAGATTGAAAAAAGTTGACTTGCCGGCGCCGTTGGGCCCAATAATGCCCGTAACTTCTCCTTTTCGGAGTCCGTAGTCCACGCCGTCAACCGCGGTGAAGTCGCCGAAACGCTTACTAAGGCCATGGCTTTGGAGAATGACCTCTTCTGACATGCGGGGGGTCCTTGCCAGTGCGCCAACGACGGCGCGTCATTCTGAGAGGTGGTCTGTATAGGGCGGGAGGGCCATATCCTGACCTCGGGAGAGAGTAAATATCAACGGTCCGGGAGGCTGGTGGCCGGGGAGGCCTTAGTATCCCAGCGACTTTAAAGACGGCAGGTAATCTTCACCGGTATAGGCGCCGATAACCTTCACCAGGTCCCACTTAGGATCTTTCCGTTCCGCCGCTCCTTTGCCCACCACTACAAAGGCATTGTATTTGAAGATTGGTTGGTGGTCGATGCGCCAGGTCCCTTGGCCCTTCATCGATTCGAAGGTGGGATTTGCCATAATGGCATTGGCGACGGCCATGCCTTCACTACTCTTGGCGATAGAGATGCCGCGCAGGGCCTCCTTGGTGCCGATGTAGGCCATAGCCGAATAGGGATCAGGAGGATATCCATACGCCTTGGTAAACTTATCGGAAAAGGCCTTGGCCTGCTTAACGATGGCTTCGTCCGGGAAGCCGCTCAAGTCATAATACCAAGCCATTAGGGAATAGACGCCTTCCAGGGCCTCGGGGGGCACACCACTGCCAAAGGCATCCGTCATCCAATCGAACCAGATCTTGGACTTCCTCTTCAAGCCGGTTTCGTGAGCTTGCTTGAGCACGTTGATGGCATCAGTCCCCCAGTGGGCCAGCATGACGATCTGAGGATTCATCTCCATTATTTTCGTCATATACGGCGTGAAATCGCTCGTCCCCACCGGTGACTCCAGATACTCGACTTTGATACCCAGTTTGTCGAAGGCATCCTTGGCGCCACGCCATTGGTCCTGGCCAAAGGCATACGCCGGGCCGAAGAAGACGATTTTGTTCAACCCCAATTTGTTCACGATATAAGAAGCCCCGGCGTAACCGATGGAGTAGGCGCAGCCATTCACGGCAAAGGTAGTGGGAGCCATCTCCCCTTTCTCAAACATCTTCAAGGCCACTACATTGACGGGGAAATAACCGATGGGATGCTGTTTTACTTCCTTATTGAGCGCGGCACTGATGGGAGCAAAGGTCTGCCCGACGACAACATCGACCTTGTCTTCATCGACCAACTCGCGGAAACGGCGAATGCCCACGTCCGATTTGGACTCATCGTCTTTAATGACATACTTAACGGGGACCTTCTTGCCGCCCCAATCGAGACCGCCGGCCGCATTAATCTCATCGATGGCCAATTTGGAGCCATCCAACTGCACCGGGCCCACCGGGGAGGCGGCTCCGGTCAGACCATAGAGCAACCCCACCTTGACTTCCTTGGGCGGCTCCGTGGCCAGGGCCGTAACCCCAAGGGTAAATACCAGGCAGCTTACCGCAGCCGCAACTATCAAAGCCGTCTTGCCAGATGTGCGCACCTGCATGAATGGAGCCCTCCTTATTTTTGCTGACTGAACTTAACTGGTGATTAGGAGTTGCCTAAGAGATGGCCGTGAGAAACTCCTTACTCGTCATTACTTGACCGATGCGGGGAAAGATCACCTCTTCAGCATAGAGTTGCTCACGGTCGGTATCCGTCGCGGTGCAATCTTTAATCAGGATCACCCGATAGCCCAGGTCGTAAGCGGAACGGGCCGAAGATTCCACGCACCAGTTGGTATGGAATCCGGTGAACGCCACATACTCGATCTCATTGGCGCGCAGGAGGTAGTTAAGGGCGGTGGAGTGAAAGGCATCCAGGGTCAGCTTGCCGCGCACCAGGATGTCTCCTGCTTTCGGCTTCAGGGGCTCGATGATCTCCGGGCCTGGGGTCCCTTCCAACCAGGCCCCGGTACCCCAGTCAGCTTTCATCTCCATTTCTATGCCGCGCAGGCCCGCGGTTCCAGGTCCTCCCGGCTTCAATTCCGGAAAACCGGGCTTAAAAGCCTGAAAGGGGACATAGAAGATCTTTACCTTGCCCCGGGCGCCATCCAAAAGGGACTTCAAGTTATTGATAACGCCCCTTTTGGCTAGCTGGTCGGCAATGAACTGATACATCGTGCCCCCAGGGCTGAGAAAGTCGTTTTGGGCCTCAATGAGAACAATGGCTGTTCTGTCAGCCGGTAACTTCATAGCTGTCTCCTTCTGCACAGGTTAAGGTGTATGGGTAGTCGAGTAGTTGGACGGGACCCTAGGTTACCGCCCCCCGAGCTGCTTCCAGCGGCCCGCGTCCAGATCTTCCCGAATTTGGGCCATCATATATCGGTTATGCCTGCGGAAGGCCTCCTCGGCCTTTTCCGGGTCGCGCCCTCGCAGGGCCCAGACAAGTTCAGCATGTTGGTCAATGAGCTTCGAGAAATCGGGCTGCATATGCAGGGTCAAGGGGCGCATCTTATTTTTGATGGTTTCGAGGAGTTCCTTGAGCCACTCGTTGCCACAGGCATCATATACGGTGGCATGGAATTCAAAGTCCAGCTTGGAGTAACCCAGGATATCGTGCTTCTCGATCACCTCCCTCTGCCTCAGGATAAATTTGGCCATTTTTCCGAGGGAGCTTTCATCAATGCGGGTAGCCGCCAGTCGGGCGGCCATGCCCTCCAGTACCTCCCTTACCGCATACAGGTCCAGGGCATTCTCCGCGGTGAGCGATGACATGAAAACGCCTCGGTTGGGAATATTCTCCACGAGGCCTTCCTGCTCTAAACGCCTCACGGCTTCCCAGACAGGGGTGCGACTCACCTCGAGTTCCCTGGCGATGCTTTCGATGTTAAGGCGGGCTCCCGGCTGGAAGCGGTAATTAGCTATCATCTTCTTCAAAACGGTGTAAATCTGATCGCCGAGCTTTTCCCGCTGTAGTTTTGCCACTAATGCCTCCCGTGTCCCTGACCATAGAAACCAGCCGGTGAATTGTCAAGCACATTTTTCATATTTCATTAAAAATAAATTATGAAGGAGCCCATCCGCTGAGATAGGCATCTGGAATCTATAAGAATTCACAGCATCAAACTTGATAACGATTCATGAACTCCAGGCCCATATTGACCTGCCCCCAGTAGTTGTACTAAGTTTTAAGTTAGTCTGGGGGGCAAGTCAAGCCAGAGATCCCGGCGGAGCTGTGCTGCGCCAGGATCTCTGGGCATCACCTGGATGGCCTCGGGTGCGGGTGGCCGATAACCCAATGCACTGTGAGGCCTTACCGTATTGCCACGCAAAAAGTTATCGCCGGGTATTCAGAGCGCAAGGTTGGGGCTGCCATGGGTCATAAAGACCCTTACTCCACCAGGCGCTATGCGAAAATGGCAACTGAAGCTCTGCGAGGGATGATCGAGGAGTGTCCGCCTGACACTGTCCGTACACTGTCCGTAGAAGTAGATAGACAGATTAATTGATTAATAATTTCAATATATTTACGCAAATCGCGACGGGGTCAAGTCCCGTCGCTCACCCCAAAGACTTTAGAGGGTTAGCTTTAATCGGCTAACCCTTCTATTTTTATTTCCAACCCTATTTGCAACCCAGGGCGGAAAAATCGGGGTAAACAGGGATTAGATGTCAAGATGGTACGCCGGAACCCCGAGATCCAGTCAAAAACCGCAACAAGAACGAGCTGTCCGCCAGATCCCTACCCCAGAACTTCCTGAACTTCCTGCAATATCAGCCGGGCTGCCGTCGGTATGGCCTTAGCCACCGCCGGAGAAAGTGTTTGTCCGACGCCAAAATCCTGGCCCTCGATGCCATAGACCACCAGAAAAGGCGGCAATTGCCGGAGGACCTGCCCCAAAGCCACGGCCTGGGCGATACCCCAGGCGTGGGTGGAGGCGGCCGGAAACAGGTCTGCCGGCAATGCGGCCTCGTGCACCGGGAAGCGGTAAATCTTGCCCGGCGGCCCGCCGGCCCGGACGGCGTCGGCCAGGATAACGGCGTCGGCCCCATCCCAGGCAGCCAACAAATCGCTGATCGAACCGGAGGTTTCCAAAACTGTCACCTGGGACCGATTTGGCGTCAAGGAAGCAGCATCTGTTGCAGGGGCGCTCCCAGGCGCGCGCCCTCCCGGGGTTGGACCCGCGGGTCCGCCCCTACAGGTCTGGGGAAGTTTCAAAAGTCGGGCCACCAGGAGCCCGGCCGCGTCGTCGCCCCGCCACTCCTGGCCGACGCCGATGATCTGCAGTTGAAAATTCTGGGGAAAAGCCACTGCGGTCCTTTACTGCCGCTCCAGCCGGATTTTCAAAAAGTGGGTGGCGCAGGAGATGCAGGGGTCGTAGTTGCGCACCAACTGTTCGCACTGCCAGGTAAGTTGGTCGTCAGGTAAATCGAGACGTTTTTCCACGAACCGCCAGAGGTCCTGTTCGATGATCTTCAGGTTTTGGGAGGTGGGCGGCACGATCTTGGCCTCCAGGATGGCCCCGGACTCGTCCAGGCGATAGCGGTGGTAGAGCAGGCCCCGGGGCGCCTCGGTGGCGGCGCAGCCTACCCCGGAGCGGGGCTCCACTTTAATTGCCGGTTGATCAGGCCGGGCGTAGGCCGCGATGATCCTTAGAGCCTCATCCACCGCGTAAAGGGTTTCCACCGCCCGCACGATGATGCTCTGGAAGGGGTTGCGGCATTTCCGGCTCAATCCGGCCTCCTGCGCGGCTTCTTGGGCCAGGGGCGAGAGGCGGTCGAAATTCAGATGGTAGCGGGCCAGGGGGCCGACAAAATAGAGGCCGTGTCCCTGGTGCCGCGAGCGCAGGGCATTGGAGTATGAGACCTGCTCCTCGGCAAAGTGGGCCTCGTAGTCCTGAACCGCAATATCCAGGCCCTGATTGGAGACCAGCCGTCCTTCGTTGAAGGGGTATTCCTCGGCATGGCGCAGGGAGACGAATTCGTAATCCTGCTCAAACTCCGGCATGGGGAGAGCCGCCACCCAGCGCACCGTCTTCAGGGCCGCGTCCCGGGCCCACTTGAGTTCCTCCACCAGCGGGGCCAGTTCCGGTTTGGTGGGCACACGGTAGAACCCCCCCACCCGGACGTTAATGGGATGGATCTCCCGGCCGCCCACCAGGGTGACCACCTCGTTGCCGATCTTTTTGAGCCGGAGGCCCATCTTGACCACATCCGGGTGATCCTGGGCCATGCGGATGGCGTCCTGGTAGCCCAGGAAATCCGGGGCGTGCAGCAGGAAGATGTGGAGGGCATGGGATTCGATCCACTCACCGCAATAAAGGAGGCGGCGCAGGTCCCTCAAGGGGCCGGTGACCTTCACCCCCATGGCGTCCTCCATGGCGTGCACCGCGCTCATCTGGTAGGCCACCGGGCAGATGCCGCAGATGCGGGCAGTGATATCCGGGGCTTCGTGGAACTGGCGGCCTCTTAGGAAAGCCTCGAAAAACCGGGGCGGCTCGAAGATCTTCAGCTTGACTTCGGCCACGGCGTCGCCTTTGACCCGGAGGTACAGGCCACCTTCGCCCTCCACCCGGGTCAGGATATCGACCTTGATGGTTCTACTTTTCATGGGCCTCGCTCTCCCGGCGGAACTCCGGGGCATTGGCGTAGAATTTACGGAAGGCCTGCACCAAACCCGCTTCGGAGACCCCAAAACGCTGACTGAACCAGGCAGCCAGGGAGGCGGTGTTGGGCGTCTCCTTGGGGCCATAGCAGCCATAGCAGCCCCGGTGGTAGGTGGGGCACAGGGCCCCGCAGCCACCGTGGGTAACCGGCCCCAAACATGGAGTGCCCATGACCATGACGCAGATATTGCCCCGAGCCTTGCATTGCAGGCAGACGCTGTGGGGCGCCAGCAGCGGGGTGCAGCCGCTGAGGTAGGCGCTGATCACCTGCAGGAGCTGTCGTTTGTTGATGGGACAGCCGTTGAGCTGATAGTCCACCTTGATATGGGCCGACAGCGGCGTGGACTGTTCCAGGGTCTGGATGTATTCCGGATGGGCGTAGACTGCCTTAATGAAATCGTTAACGTCCTTGAAGTTGCGCAGGGCCTGGATGCCGCCGGAGCAGGCGCAGGTGCCCATGGCCACCAGGTATTTGGAGTCCCGGCGCACCTTTTTAATGAGTTCGGCGTCGTGGGCCGTGGTGATGGAGCCGTCCACCAGGGTCAGGTCGTAGGGGCCCTTGCCCATGGCCCGGGAGGCCTCGACGAAAAAGGCCAGTTCCACCTCATTGGTGATGGCCAGCAGCTCGTCTTCGCAGTCCAGGAGGGATAGCTGGCAGCCGTCGCAGGAGGCGAATTTCCAGACCGAAAGCCGGGGCTTTTTTTTCAAGGCCATGACTCAGACCTCCCGCCGTTCGAACCAGTCAGCGACCGCATCGTAGCGAAAGACCGGACCGTCCTTGCAGACGAAGAAGGGCCCCCACTGGCAGTGGCCGCAAAGGCCCAGGCCGCATTTCATGTGGCGTTCCATGGAGATGAAGATTTGCCCGGGCCCCAGGCCCCGGCTCAGCAGTTCCATTACGGTGTAGCGCATCATCAACTGGGGGCCGCACACCAGGGCGGTGGTGTTGGCCAGGTCAAAGCGGGCCCGGGGAATGACGGTGGTCACCACCCCCACGCTCCCCAGCCAGTCTGCCGCGGCAGTGTCCACCGAGACGTGCACCCGGACGTCGAAGCGGCCCCGCCAACGCTCCAGTTCCTGGCGGTAGAGCAGGTCCGCGGGGGTGCGGGCCCCGTAAATCAACTCGAATTTTCCGTAGTCCGGGCGATGGCTAAGAAAGTGGTAAATGGCGGGCCTCAAAGGCGCCAGGCCTAGGCCCCCAGCCACGATGAGCACGTCCTGGCCGGCCATTTCCGTCACCGGCCAGGGGACGCCGAAGGGGCCCCGCACTCCCAGTTGCGCCCCGGGGCTAGCCTGACAAATAGCCCGGGTGATGTTGCCTAAACTGCGCACCGTGTGTGTCAGGCTTTCGGGCCGGGTCGGGTCGCCGCTGATGGAGATGGGCACCTCTCCCAGGCCGAAGGCGTAGAGCATGTTGAACTGCCCGGGCGCAAAGGCAAAGTCCGCCGTCGCGCCGGGCCGGGCCAGGTCAAGGGTGAAGGTGTCGGCGGTTTCGCGTCGCACCCGTTGGATCCGGAAGATTTCCGGCAGCATGGGGGACGGGTTATTTGCAATCATTTTCCTGCCAGGTTAGCTATGGTGCGTCTTGCGCACCAGCAATTCTGTTCTGAAAAGGCTAATTATCGTTGGTGCTGAAGACGCACCCCACAGGGCGGGCCCGGAGACCCCCCACCCGTTCAGTCCTGAAACATGTCGGTGAGCTGCAGGCTGCACGCCCGGAAACGCACCGCCAGGGAATGGGCGTAGCGTTTCAACATTTCATAGCCCAGCTCGTGGTCGGCCTCGCACTTTTCCCGGAGGCAGCTCAGCTCGAGGCCCAGGGCTCGAGTGAGGCCCACCGCCCGGGCGTCCGCGGGCCAGCGAGAAGGCTCATGGTTGACCCAAAGCCAACCCAGCGTGTCCCCTTCCCCTATGGTCTGCAAGGTCATGGGCCCGCGCCGGGCGCTGAAGATTTCCACCGAGACCCGGCCTTGGAGAATCAGGTAGAAGTGAGAAACCTTCTCCCCGGCCCGACTGAGAAACTGGCCGTCGGTAAAATTGAACCGGGAGGCGCAGGCGGCCACCTCGTGGATATGCTGCGGCTGCATACCCCGGAAAAACGGTTGGGCCGCCAAGATGGGCTCAATGCTCTCCATGCTCGCTCTCCTTGAGAGGGACTTCATTATCCCGAATGGCCCGGACCTCCTCGGTGAGGTCGATGCCCACCGGGCACCAGGTTAGACAACGGCCGCAGCCGACGCAGCCGGAGCAGCCGAACTGGTCATGCCAGGTAGCCAGTTTGTGGGTCAGCCACTGGCGGTAACGCGACCGGGGCGAGGAGCGGATACTGCCGCCATGAATGTAGGAATAGTCCACGGTGAAACAGACGTCCTGGCGGCGCCATCTTTCGGCCACGGCGCCGGTCAAGTCGGTAACCTCTTCGACGGTATGGCAGAAGCAGGTGGGGCAGACCCAGGTGCAATTGCCGCAGTTGAGGCAGCGGGACGTGACTTCATCCCAGCGGGGATGTTCGTAATTGCGATAGAGGAGTTCCTTGAGACCCTGGGTGTCCAGCTTCCGGCCAATATTGGCTGCCACAGCCGCGACTATGCTGGTGGCAGCCTCGATTTCCGCGAATTCGGCCGGTCGCTGGGGAACTGAATGGAGAACCCCGGCGCCCCGGCCGGTTCCCACTTCCACCAGGAAGTAATGTTTGCCTTCCTGCAAAACCTCGGTGAGCGCCAGATCGAAGCCGGAAGTGGCCCGGGGGCCGCTGCCCATGGAGACGCAGAAACATGTGCCGCAACCCCGGCCGCCGCAGTTGACCGCCAGGATGAAGGCCTGCTCCAGGCGAGCCTGATAAACCGGGTCAACGTGAGGGCCCTGAAGAAAGACCCGGCCCTGGACCGCCATGGCATGGAGGTCGCAGGCATGGACTCCGATGAAGGCGTAACGGGGGACGCTCTCGGCCGGCGGGATAATCTGAAAGCCGCTGCCGTGGCGTTCGGCCCGCCAGAGCAGGTGCTGGGACGGAAACAGGAACTGCTTCCAGGACTGCTGCCCGACCCCGTAGCCGAAGAGGGCCTGGTCGCCCCGCGGTTGCAGACGGAAGGAGCCGGGTTCCTGCACGTCGGTCCAGCCCACGGGCAGGTCGGCCACCCCGGTCAGGTCACCGTAGAGCAACTGGCCGTCCCGCAGAGTAGGCCCCACCAGGTGGTAGCCCCGGCGGTCCAGGGCTGCCAGGAGTTGTGGAAATTCTATTGCGGCCATCACCAGCTTGGCGCCAACCGACGCGGGAGCAGCCATAACTCTCCAGGCTCGTAATTTAAAGGACTATCTCACTTATCGAACCGGTCCGCATAATCTTCACCCTATATATATGGCCTGGCTTACCTGGGGTCAAGGACAAGTTTAGTAAACGCGGGCTTTGAGGAAGCGAGAAACCGAGAGGTCGCGGGCGGGCCAGGCCCACCCGGCGCGTGGTTTTTAAGGTTAACGGGGCAGGAAGGATTTTCTGATGAACTCCAACCTCCGGCTAACAGCTCTTTTTGAGCCTTCGGCCTCATCTTCATGGGGCCGGCCATATCAGTCTGTCGGTCCTCGGGGCCCTGCGGGATATCCCCTCAGCAAGCAATTTGCCTTTTTGACCATGACCCGGGCAGCTTTAAGGAATCAACTCCTCTGGTTGTCATAAAAGCACCGATCCAGGGTCAATCTCAAAAAGCAGTTCGTCCGCCACCCCTCCTCCCGCGGATATTCTGGAAAAAAATTATACAGGGTACTTGCATTCCCCATAAAAATAATTATTAACAAATAATAAATATTATCTAAATTATTGGGCGTCAAATCACAGACCCATCTCCAAGGATGCGCCTGTGTATGTCCTCCGCCGAAATGTTGAGGTAAAAAGAGGCAGAAGATGGATTAACCTTTTCCCGAACCGGAACTCTTTCCGGATCGGCCTGAGTCCATCAAGGGAGACGGGGTCCTTGACCACCCCCTCTCACTCAACTCCCTAAAACGGATATCTGGCTCAATCTCCCCCACCCGGTGCAATTAACCTGGAATGGGAATTATCCAAAGAGGATGTGATGTCAAAACCGGAAGAGATGTGGCAGTGCCAAGTTACCAACTGTGGTTATATCTATGACCCGGCCCACGGAGATAAGAAGGGTAAGATCCCTCCGGGAACCCGTTTTGAGGACCTCCCTGAAGACTGGAAGTGCCCATGCTGCGGGTCAACCAAGAAAATGTTCCGACCCCTGGCAGGGCCCGGCTCGGTGGCCGAGCAGGCGAGCCACTGCGACACGTGACCTCCAAACCAATCAAATTACTAAGGAGTGAGACATGACTGAGAAATTGCAGGTTTACAAATGTGAAGTCTGTGGAAACATAGTGTCCATGTTGCATTCTGGAGCAGGCGATCTGGTATGTTGCGGCGCTCCCATGAAACTTATGTTGGAGAACGTGGTGGATGCTGCCAAGGAAAAGCATGTGCCGGTTATCGAGAAGACCGCCGCGGGCTTTAAAATAAAGGTGGGAAGCGTCGCCCATCCCATGGAGCAGACCCACTACATTGAATGGATCGAGGTCATTGCCGACGGCAAAAGCGACCGCCAATTCCTGAGTCCGGGGGAAGCGCCGGAAGCCACTTTTGCCATCAAGGCTGAGAAGGTGGTGGCGCGGGAATATTGTAATCTGCACGGCCTCTGGAAGGCCTAACCATTACGGCCTGGTTAAAGCCGCCATCCTACGCTCAACAAATTAAACACCCTTCGACCCCGAGGGGCAAATTAATCAGGTAATCATCATGTCAGAGTTGATCAAATGGCGCCCGGACTGGCAGGAGGCCTTGCGCGAGGCGAAAAAAGCCAACCGCCCTCTTGCTCTGGAATTTTTTATGGAAGGGTGACCTCACTGTGACCGGTTGGTCCGTGAGACCCTCCAAGACCCCGCAGTGGTTCAGGCACTGAACGAGCGCTTCATCCCGGTGCGCCTGGAAGGACGCAGCCACCTGGATCTGGTGCGCCAATATCAGGTTACCGGGACGCCCACCACCATCCTGTTCTCTCCTGAGGGGGAGGAGAAGCACCGGTTCGCCGGTTTTTACCCCTCCGAGGAGTACCTCAAGGAACTGGCGAAAGGCGGCTGAAGCACCTGCTGAAAGATTGTGTTACCCTGGGGCCTAGTCCGGAATCTCCTTTCTGTGTGATGAGTTATGGCTAACCCATCCTAACGGATTCAGGGAGTTTTCGGACTTTTTTTAATCATTTAACCGGACAACCCTGTCCAACTTTATAATTGTTGTTCCGCCTCATTGGGTTTATTGATTTTTATAGGTAAAATAAAAGAAATCTTGGTTCCTTTGCCCTCTTGACTCCATAATTTAAGAGTGCCGTCCAGCATCCGTACCCGTTCTTCCATAGATCCCAGCCCCATTCCACCTGCGGTGGCAGTTCCGGCCAAGACCTGCTCCACATTAAACCCGGTTCCGTTATCTTTCACGCTAAAATGGATGGTTTCCCCGCACTTTTTGATAGCCATCTCTACCTGGGTAGCCTGGGCATGTTTTCCAATATTAGTCAGAGTTTCCTGAAAGATTCGATAAATAATGATTTCCGTCTCCCGAGACAATGAGTTGGCGATATCATCCATGTCAATAGAACATTCAATCTCTTGTCCCTTACAAAATTCCTCAAACAGTCGTATGAGGGTCCCAGAGAGGCCAATATCTTCCAGAATTGAAGGCCTGAGGTCATTGGAAATGCGGCGGATATTATCAATGATGCCGTCAAGATAGTTAAGCGCGACGGAACATCCATCCCTGGCGTCCTTAAGCTCAGGTGGCAGGTTCTTCTCAACAGCTCGCATCTGCAACTTTAAAACCATCAGGGATTGGCCCAAGTCATCATGTAATTCCAGCGAGATCCGCTTGCGCTCCCTTTCTTGGGCGGTTAAGAGCTGGGAAGCCAGGAAGCGGAGCCTCTGTTCAGCCTCCTTGAGGGCCTCCTCCGCGCGCAGGCGCTCCGTTATTTCCTCCTGCAAGGACTCCACCGTAAACTTTAATTCGGCAGTGCGCTCTTCCACCAAGCGTTCCAGGTCCGCGTGGGCTCTGTGCAGGGCTTCCTCGGCTCTTACCCGCTGGATAGCCGTGCCTAGTTGCATACCCAGCTTTTCTAGCAATTCCACCGTGGCTAGCGGCATGAGGTCTTTCCGGGGATCGGCCGCATGGACCATGCCCAGGATCTGATCCCCAAGACGGATAGGCACCAGGGCCATGGATTCGTAGCCGAACTTCCGGCAGTTGCCCCGAAGACCTTCCTGCACTTCCGGTGAAAGCTTGCAGAAAAATTCATCCAGGCGGTTTATGTAGAAAGAGCCGCCCGGGGTGTAATAGGGAAGTTGGGGATCGGTATCCCCCTTCACGATGTTGATGCACATGCACCGGTCCACCCAGATGGAGAGACGGTTTTCCAGGTCATAGAATTGCTGCCTGAAGCCATCGTAGGACTCATAAGGGATCTCCCCATTTTCCTGGAGGATCCTGATCCCCGCCGCCTTATAGCCGGTGAGGTTCTTGATTTCCGCCACAAAGGCCTGCAGCAAGGGAGCCATCCTCTTGTGGTAATTGGCAATTTCCAGAAACCGGTAGGAAGCCTGGAGGGCTTTCTCGGCCCACTTGCGCTTGCTGGTGTCCGAGAAGGCAGTTCTGACAAAACTTCTCCCGGCCGTATCCTGGTAGAAGGCGCTCTCCAGGAGGGTAAAAAACGCCTGCCCGTCTCTTATCTTCAATCTTAATTCGACGGTCTGCCGTTCCCGCCCCTTAAGCACCAGGTTGAGATGCCGGCGAAACGCCCCTCTATCTTCCGTAACCATGAAATGGGTCAATTGCCGGTCCATGAGCCGGCTTCTCTCCACCTGCAATAGCCGGGCGGCGGTGAGGTTGGCTTCTCTGATAATTCCGAGTTCATCAAGGGTGAGGTAGCCGATGGGGGCAAAGTCATAGAGGTCGCTGTAGCGGCTGCGGGATTCTTCCAATATTTCCTGAGCCTGGCGCAGTTCATCGTTCTGCATCTCCAACTCGATTTGATGCACCCGCAATTCGTGAATCAACTTTTGGGCCTCGGCCGGCGAAATTTCTTCCGGGAAAGGATTTTCCAATTGCAGTCTATCCTCGGCCTTCCCCCGGAGTTCCTCAGCGTGAGAACGATCCGGTTTTCTCTTCTTCATATCCTTCCCCTTGTACTGATGCACAACTGGCGAAACTCCTAAGGTCCTAGCGGATGCTGCCTTTTGCCCCCGCGGTAGTTGCAATAATAGCTAATGTGGTCTCTTGTCGGTAATATCCTCCATCGCCAAGAGAAGGCGCGCCGGTTGACTCTCCCCGCCCGGAATCTGGCGGGCGTTGAGTAGCATTGTTTTCCTGCCTAAATCCGGGAATTCAACTTCCACCGCAAAGTCTTCAAATGAGGTATTCTGGGAGATAATCTCTTCCAGCAGTTCCCGCAGACTGGGAATATTCCATTGGCCTTTTCCCAGGTCGAAGATGTGCCGATTTTCGGTATCTGCCGCCGACATCCTGAAAAATCGGTAGAAAGACCGGTTGCCAGAGACCACCATCAAGTCGCCAGCGAGCACCAAAAGAGGCTCCCGCACGGTATCCACAATGCTTTCCGCATAGGTCCTGGCCGCCTGGATGAGGTCTTCCAGCCTTTTGCGTTCGGTAATATCGACGAAGGTAAGCACCACCCCGTCAATCATATTCTCCGAGGTCCGATAAGGCAAAAAGCGCAGATTATACCATTTGCCATCCACCCCGGCTTTAATCTCCCTTTCCTTGGTTTGCAGGGTGGCCAGCACCGCTTCAGCATCCTGGCAAATATGGTCGTACCCGGTTTTTGAGGTGATATCCCGCAGGGATCGGCCGGCGTCGGTGGGAATCAGGTTAAAGAACTGGGTTATGTTGGGAGTGAAACGTCTGATGCCTAACTGGCTGTCCAGAAAAATTATGCCGACCTCCGTACTGATAAACAGATTATTGATATCGTCATTAATTTCCGCCATATCATCTATTTTCATCTGAAGTTCTGAGTTTACCGAGACCAATTCCTCATTAGTGGATTGCAGCTCTTCTCTGCCGGTCTCCAACTCTTCATTGGTGCTTTGTAGCTCCTCGTTAGCCGACTGGAGTTCTTCATTGGAGGCTCCTAATTCTTCGATGGTAGTCTCCAAATATTCTTTGGTGGCCTGGAGTTCCTGTTCCAGAGTGGTGAGGCGCGCCTCGGCTTCTGCCGTCTCCGGTGGGGTTTCCCTGTCTGTTTCTTTCGGCCGGGCTGGAGTTTTTTCATCAAAGACTACCAGGAACAGGTTGGCGGGGGCTTCCGGTGTTTCGAGAAGGGGTTGAATATGCAGATCAACGGTTACCGAGCCATCTTTTTGTTTTAGTTGCACTCCCGGATAACTGACAGTTCTTTTTTCTTTCATGGCTTGACGGAGTGCGGTGGTTAATTTATAGCGCAGACCTTCTCGGGCCATTTTTAAAATATTAAAACTCGGCTCTCCTGAAGGTGACGCCAAATATTGGTCGGTGTTCCCCTGGAAATAGAGAATCTCGTGCCGCTCATTAACGAGAACGGACGGAGGGGCGTACTTATCCAGAATAATTCTTCCCATGATTTCTCGCACATTCATTTCTCGCGTCACCCTTTTGATGGTTGGTTCGGTCTCCGGGGAAGTCGGCATAAACCCCCGGGCCGGATAGGCAGCCGGTTTCTGCCTGGCCAACCCCTTGCTTTGGAAAATTTTCCATTTCACGTCGATGGGGGTAAAGAGATCGGCAAATGCCCCGATGGTCTCGGATGAACCTAAAAATAAGTAACCTTCCGGATTTAAGGTGAAGTGAAACAGGGGCAGGATCTTTTTCTGTATCGTGGCATTCATATAGATGAGCAAATTGCGACAACAGATCAGGTCCAATTTGGTGAAGGGTGGATCGCTGACCAGGTTTTGGACGGCATAAAGCACCATCTCCCGAATTTTCTTCTTGATCTTATAGTTGCCGTCCTTTTTGACAAAAAAACGTTGCAGGCGCTCCGGAGAGACGTCGGCAACCACACTCTCCGGGTATTCCCCCAATCGAGCCCGTTCGATGGCGTCGGGATCGATGTCGCTGCCGAAGATTTGCACGTTAAGATGTTTTCCCAGCCGGTCCATGGCCTCCGCCATGATTATGGCAAGGGAGAGAGATTCTTCTCCGGATGCGCAGCCTGGGACCCAAACCCGCACGTTCCCATTCCCCCCTTTGCTTTCCAAAATGCGGGGTATTACCTTGTTAACCAAAACCTCAAACGCAGCAGGGTCTCTAAAAAAACTGGTCACCGTGATCAGCAGGTCTTTAAAGAGGGCCTTTACTTCCGGCGGGTTCTCTTGAAGATAACGGTGGTATTCAGCAATCCGGGCAACTTTATGGAGGGCCATGCGCCGTTCTATTCGGCGGCAAATGGTGTTGGCCTTATAATGAGAAAAATCATGGCCGGTGGTGCTCCGAATCAGCATCAGAATTTTTGGCAAAAAGTTTTCACGTAGTCCTTCTCCGGTTATAGTCTCGGGCCCTTCCAGATAAGGCTGTTTTACATAGTTGATCAGTTCCCCCGGCATCTTTTCCACCGGCAACACCAGGTCCACCATCCCGGTGTCAACCGCGCTTCGGGGCATGCCGGGGTATTTGGCCTGTTGTTCCGCTTGAGCCATGGTCAGACCCCCGGCTCCTTTAACTGCTTCCAATCCCAAGGTCCCGTCGCTGCCGGTTCCCGAGAGGATTATGCAAATGGCCTTTTCCGCCTTTTCTTCCGCCAGAGAGCGGAAAAAATGATCGATGGGTAACCTGATCTTCCGGGTTCTGTCCGGCTCCACCAGTTGAAAAATGCCATTGAAGATGCCGACCTCCTGGTCCGGTGGGTTCAAATAAATACAGTTGGGGACAATCCTCATTCCATCTTGCACTTCTACGACCTTCATCGAGGTGTCTTTTTTAAGAATGTCCCCCAAGATACTTTTATGTTGGGGACTTAAATGCTGGATAGCCACAAAAGCCATACCCACTCCCGTTGGCATGTGGGCAAAGAAGGTTTCCAGGGCCTCCAGACCTCCGGCGGAGGCCCCTATCCCCACTATGGGAAAGGACTGCTTACTTCTCGGTTTTCGGTCTTTTGGTTGGATCTGCTTCATTTCTTCTTTCCTGATGAGGGATTTGCAGGTCGCCTGGCGCCAGTCAATGATACTGCCGTAGTCTCAGCAGGCGGCAGAATACCTTAAGTAAAAATAACCCTTCGGGATCGAAAATAAATTGCTGAGGTCTTGTAAACCATAATGGCAAGCATTTCCCATAAAAACCGGCTGAATTTTTAAAATTAATCATGCACTGCATTTTTTTCAACCCTCGTGAAACGACAAATTTTAGGCATGGCGGCACGGCAGGAGCACGGGCAGGAAGATAATAAAGACGATCCTGCGCGGTTGCAGATGGAAGGCCCCGAGTTCCTGCGCCTCGGTCCAGCCCGCGGGCAGGTCGGCAACCATGACCAGGTCTCCTTAGATCAACGGGCCATCCCGCAGAGTAGGTCCCACCCTGCGGTAGCCCAGGCGGTCCACGGCTGCCAGAAGTTGCGGAAAATCTACTGCGGAACCCGGCCCCGGGGGATTGGGACTCCTCCCCTGGCCAATATGATCAGTACGGAAATTTTTTGAATTTTCAAAGAAAATGCCAGGCTTTTATAGACAGCTAGGTATGCTTATTAGCACGCCAAAACCAGGGTGGGGAAGCGTGAAGATTTGGCAGATAGTCGCACAGCTCTTACAATAGCGTCGCCGCATTGAATGATGACCCTTAAGCATATTTCTTCTAATCAAGATGTAGCACCACGGAAAAGCTATTAAACATGGCCCAGACCGAATCATTTTCTTTGAGATCAAGGCGGCTGCTACTTTTCCCGGCCACCAGGGAGCACAGTTCCGTCCCATCGGCAATACGAACCGCGTACTCTGTGGTGACCTTTCCTTTATTGATTCGATCAATGGTTCCCTTGAACTTATTTTCGGCAGTGCATTTGGGTTCCTCATCGCCTTTTTGCAAAACCACCCAAGGGGCTTTAACTTCGGCCGTGATCAGCATTCCCGGTTTGAGACCAAGCCTGGCCAGGCTGTCATTGGTGATCAGGGCGGTTACTTGATCTCCGCCGATGGTTAAGAGTTCCACTTTCGCCTGGATATCTCCCCGTTGGATTGCGCTGATTTTACCGAAAAAAGTGTTACGGGCACTGGTTTTCCGAAAAGCTTCTTTTTCAAGAAAGAATTTGGCCACTTGTTGAATATCAGCATCAGAAAATGAAACAAATGAAGCAGTCAAATTGGGCGTAGAATGCCCCAGAATTTTTTGAACGACCGGCAAAGGCATGTTGTTTCGCATCAGTTCCACTGCACGGGATTTCCGAATGGCGTCCGGTCCTCCCAGTTCTTTGGAAAAACCACAAGTTACGGCGCGTTCATAAAACTTGCGGCGGACATGGCCGGGGTCCACGTTAAACAAACCATCCCGAGATTTCTGGAAAGCAATATCATCCAGCGCCGCCTGAATCTCTCGAGCCAGCGCTGCCGGCATTTGTACTTCTCTTGGTGGGTGATCAGGGGTGGCGTCCGGTTTCCCAAAAATAACCGATTGTCTGTCAAGGTTGATGTCCCGAAGTGGATTAAGAGCCAACACCTCGTTTAACTTGGCGCCGGTATAACGGATCAACAAAAAAATTAGCAAGATGCGCCTACGGGATAATCGTACATCCAACCTGGGCGTGCCCTGGGCCCACTCGCGGAATGCCTCTTCCAGCCGGTTGAGCTGAACCGGGTCCAGATACCGGCTCCCCTTCGGTACGGAAATGATGCGCCCGTGACTGGTGCGTTCCTGCATCGACATCGTCTGACCTGCCAATCTCTTCGGTTCCATATCGTATTTTTTTCTAGCCATATCCCCTCTCAAGGATCTGCCATCTCATCTCATTCTGTGCCATTTTCCCCTGTAATTTTAATATATTTTGAAATTTTGGCAAGCCGACAAAAATCTTCTTGACACCTCTTTGAACTCATTGATAATATTGACATGAATTATATTTTATTCGTGTCTATTTGCAACTAAAATTTCTCGGGATCGGGGCGCCCTCATCGGGTGAACACTGTAGCGTTGATTATTGAAAATCGCTGCAAGCCTGGAACCATGGTTCACTGCGGAGCACTTAGGAATGGAAGAGGTTATCTTGATGGATGCGCCAAACCCGGGAACGACGGATGAAATGCCCCGGGTAAAGCTCTGGGATATCGCCCGCACCTTTCTGGTTATCGGACTGACGTCTTTCAGTCTTGCAGCCCTGGGAGAGGCCAAGGACTGGATGACTAAAAAGAGGCGGTGGTTCAGCGACGAGGAATACCTGCAGGGCCTGGGGCTGGCTCAATTGATGCCGGGTGCGCCTACGATCAACCTTTTCTCTTATCTGGGTTTCCGGCTGCGTGGCTTGCCCGGGGCGGCGGTAGCCACGGTTTGTTTTTTGCTCCCCTGCTTTCTGCTCATGCTGCTGCTTTCCCACCTTTACTTGAAATATGGCGATCTGCCTATAATTTCCGGCCTTTTCCGCGGTTTGGGGGCCCTGGTCGTCGGGCTGGTTTTTAATACCATCCTCAACCTCTGGAGATCCGGGGTTAAGACTATCTTCAACTGGATGATGGCGATCATCGGCTTTGCCATGGTCTTCTGGTTCAAGATGGGGGTCATCAAAATACTGCTCATCGCCGGAGGCGCCAGCCTGATGATGGTTCTGCTGAACCACCGCTTTCCAGCCTTAACCCGCTGGACGGGCAGTTGGAGCGGTTTCTGGAGAAAAAGCGCCAAGCTCTCAGGCAACCCCGGCAGCGGTGCGGCCAGACAACAGACCGAGGCAGGGGCTGCCGCTGACAAATCCAACTCACAGCAGCCCAGTCTAGGCAAGATCAGGAGGTTGTGGAAGACAAAAAGCAGGCAAGCTGCCGCCGTTGTTGACACCGAATACATCTCCGTCTGCAGCCAAATGCCCTTGCCCCTGCACTGGCGCAAGATCACGATGCTCGTCATCTGGTTATCCTTGTTTCTGGCCGCTGATCTGTTCTTGATCAATCTACGGCCGGAGTTGATGCAGATGGGCAGCAGATTCCTTCGGATCGGCGCCCTGGTCTTCGGCAGCGGTTACGCCATGCTTCCCTTCATCCAGGATACCGTGGTCCATCAGTTCCACTGGCTTACCAATCAGCAGTTTGCCGTCGCCTTGGCTCTGAGTCTGATCACCCCAGGTCCCGTGACCATCATCGGCACGTTTATCGGTTACAAAGTGGCCGGTGTAGTCGGCGCCCTGGTGGGGATGGTGAATATGTACTTCCCTGCCTGGGCTATGACCATCATAGTGGCCGCCCCCTATGCCAAAGCCGGCCAGGTTGGTTACGTGAAGCAGGTGATCGGGGGCATCGTGGCCGCCTTCATCGGCACCCTCGTGATTGTGCTGCTCAAACTGGCCGGGGCCACCCTGGTCGATATCCCTGCTATTTCCATGGCCGCCGCGGCCTTTGTAGTGCAACGGTTCATAAAGATAGACACCATCTGGATTATATTGGGCGGCGCGCTGGTGTCGCTACTGTTGTTCCGGTGATTTGTAGCCGGAAGCGAACCTAGACTGATGCGATGTGCACTTCAGACACGAGGAGAACGATATGGATGCTCAGGTTTGCCCGATGGAGAGAATGGAGAGGTTGCTGGTGGCTACGGACGGGTCCGAATCCAGCCGGAGCGCGGTGGAAGAAGCTATCCAGCTTGCCAAGGCATGTTCCAGTAAATTGATCGCCATGGCGACGGTATTAACCAACATTGAAGATGCCGTGCCGTGGGTTATCGACCAGGCGGAAAAAGAGATGCAGGGGAAGCTTGAATCCATCAGGAGGACGGCCGCGGATCAAGGCATTGACTGTGAGACTTTTGTTTATCGGGGTGAAGACCCCTATATGGACATAGTCAACGCGGCAGTAATGAATCATGTCGATATGATTGTGATGGGCACCCACAGCAGGAGGGGAATCAAGAAGTTCATCATGGGCAGCGTTACCGGCAATGTCATAGGGCATGCGCCCTGCAAGGTCCTGGTCGTGCCCCCGGGTGCAAAGACTGACTACAGGACCATCCTCATTGCCACGGATGGCTCCATTCATAGTGTCGCAGCCGCTTCCGAAGCAGCCGCCATTGCGAAGAGATATGGAAGTTCGCTGGTCATCGTCTCCGTTGCTCCTTCAGCCGCAGAAGTTCCACTTGCGGAAGGGAATGTAAAGCAGGTCATGGAGCTGGCGGAAAAAGAGGGCCTGAAAAAAGAAGGAATGGCTCTACCAGGCAAGCCGCATGAAGTCATCCTGGAGATTGCCAAACAGAAGCATGTAGGCTTAATAGTCATCGGCAGTCATGGGAAAACGGGGCTTATGAGCCGTTTAATGGGCAGCGTGACCGAACGGGTTATTAGCCTGACGGAATCCGCGGTTCTGGTCGTCAAAGCCTCATAACTTCACAGGAAGGACTTACAGCCATTTTAAAAATCCTTATTCTTATATGGCGGGATGATTCTGGTTACCCGGTGTGGTCTCCTCCCCGCAAGAAGCGCGAAAAATAATTTTATCGCATTGCTCTCGCCCTCCCTCAATGGCAGTTCACTCCGTGATTTCCGATAGCCGCTCCTGGTCCAGGATGTCAACTGATTGCCCGGTGAACCGAACCAGGCCATCATTGGTTAATTCCCTGGCGGTGCGGTAGAAGGTTTCGTGGGTCATACCCAAGAAAGTGGCCAACTCTTTACGCGGGACAGGGAGGGCAATGGACCGAGAATTTTGCATTTCGGCCAGGAGCACCAGATAGCCGGCGATTCTCGCCTTGGGGTCCTTGAGGGTCAAGTCGACCAGACGCCGGCGGAGATGAATAACCATCTGGGACAACAGGCGCATCCATTCGACCGCGAAGTCTGGGTCGCCGGTTACCAGGTCTAAAAATTCCTTCTTCTTGATGAGATAGAGACGGCTATCTTTCAGTGCCTCAGCGAAGCACTGATAGGTCCCGGAAAATGGGCTGGCCAGGGCAAAGGCGCTCAATTCACCGGAGATCTCCTGGGTAATCTCTTTGCCCTGGGAAGACATGCCGTAGACCCGGATGACGCCCTCGAGTACCACATAAAACCCGCGGGATCGATCCCCGGGGCCGAAAAGCTGCTCCCCTTTTTTCAGGAAAACTTCCTGGGCCATATATTCCAACTTCGCTCGCTGCTCCGGAGAAAGTTGGGCGAAGACCGTTTCGAGCATTCCTGCCGCCGCCAAAATTATTTTTCTCCCTGGAAAATAATTTGCCTTCCTATGATTCAGATCATACTCCTTTTTCCGCTTACAGCTTATCATTACTACCAGTAAAAGGGCCGAGGCGATCAGACCTGAACCTGACGGCTCAGGTTTGAGGGCACAGCAAGCTGTGCCCACGATGAAATAATCTGGCCCCCGGGTGTTACAGAACTGACGGAGGATCATCATGAAGACGCAAAGATCGTTGGCCAAGAAAATAGCTGCATTCGGCGGGATCATGGTTTTTTTCATCATGGCCTTGGAAGTGATGATCATGATCAGCCCCTTCGCCTTTTTCTTTTACTCGGTTTTCAGCCCCTTTTTCAACTTCCTGGGTCAGCACGCCGCCACCCGCTGGGCCATCACTTTTTTCCTCCCCCACATGATCTTGCCGCCCACCGCTTTTCTCAAGACCGTGCGGATCGCCGGCTCTATTTTCTTTGTCATCGGTTTTCTGGGCTTCAGCATCTGTGCCCTGCAGGTCTATTTGGGGAAGATCTTTAAATGGGGCATAGCCTCCAAGGGCCTGTACCAAATAATTCGGCATCCCCAGTACCTCTTGCTGGGGGTCTGGGGCATCGGCATGGCCATCCTGTGGCCCCGGTTCATCGTTCTGGCCAGCCTGTCGCTGATGTTCGTCCTCTACTACTTCCTGGCCCATGATGAAGAACGGCGGATGTTGAACCGATATGGAGATTCTTACCGGGAATACATGAACAGCTCCGGGATGTTCCTGCCCAGGGCTCTGGAGCGGCCCCTGGCCGCGCTGGTCCAGCGGTTAATCCCATCTCCCACGCTGCAACACGCGGTTATCCCGGTCTTCATGGTCATCCTGGTGATGGGCAGCGGCATTCTCCTGAGGGAAATTACCCTGGCCTCCCTGCCATTAACCACTGCAAATGACCTCACGATAGTGCCCATTCTCCCGGAGGACAGCCCCTTGGCCGCTGAGGCAATCAAGGGCATTTTCACCGCGTCTAAGACCGGGGAAGTCCCTTTCCTTAAGGGTGACAAGGATTACCTTGGCTATCTTATGCCCGCGGACTATGTGATGCAGGGGATGATTGCCGACACGGGCGGCCATTCCCATCTGTTCAAGCAGCATCATACCGTGGCCTTGATCATTGATTGGGTGTTTCACCCCTTCGCCCATCTCCGCAGTTCGCCGATGGCCCACATGGCGGCCATGACGGGGGTCGACCCGGCGGTGGCCCGGCGTCATCACTGCCCGCTAGGGCTGGATCTGCCTGAGATGTCCTGCGACACTTGTTCTTACCGGCGGGTTATCCTGGTGGAGGTAGATCACGGTCAGGCGGGGCATATCTCCGGGAGCAGCCTGCTATCCAGCGGCGCCGTCAGGACCCCGGTGGGCTTCATTGACCTGGACACCCAAACCGGGAAAATCGTCCAAATCAAGCCGGTGGCCAAGGACACAGCGTGGAAAGATGTGCCCACCCCGGATATTTGATCCAAATTATGCGGCAGCCATGGCCCTGCCTCTACATGAAGAATCTGCTCAACGGTGGTAGTATGTCGAGAATCTGCGGAAAAGATACATTTTGAGGTATGTTTGTGCTATCCTGCGTACTACAAGATGATTTGGCTATCAAAAGAGGAGCATCTGCGGGATTGAACCCGGGATGGGAGGCCTTAAAACCATTTATCGACCAGGATGACCCAGGCTGCCGCATAATCTTGGGTTATCTCGGGAATTGTGCTATGTCTTGCCGCTAACCCAGGCTAATCCTGGCTTTCCCGAGCTGAGAATATTCCTAGGAGGAACGAATGTTTAAAAAATTCTTGTTGGCTTACGACGGCTCGGATGACGCCAGGAAAGCGCTGGAGGCCGGAATTAAACTGGCTAAACTCCACCAGGCGGAACTCCTGGCCCTGGCGGTCCTGGATAAACCGCCCGGCTTCGCCGGGAGCATGGATAAAAAGGTCGTGAAGGAAAAGGACCCTGGTTACCAGCACTGTGAGCAATTTTTGGATGAGGCCCAAAAACAAGCGCATAAGGCCGGGGTCGAACTGAAAACCGAGATAGGCATGGGGCATCCCGCCATGACTATCGTGGAAGTGGCCGCAGCGGGCAAGTTTGATCTGGTCCTGGTGGGCCATGCCGGGCTTTCCCAGGTGTTCAGGTCCCTCCTGGGCACCACCGCCGAAAAGGTGGCCCGCCACGCGCCCTGCACCGTGATTATCGTGCGCTAGGCTTAGGAATCGAAATACTTTGCTGGCCCCATTGCCTTACGGGTGCTTCCGACTTTAGGGGACCTGAAACTGGTTCAGAAACCATTAACCGGTGAGGTATCCCGCAGCTGGACCTCAATGGCGTCATCCAGAAGGGCGAGCGTTATTCTGATTCCGCTGTTTGTGCGCCTCATTCAGGTTTGCCATAAATCCTGCCTGCATTCCTCAGACTTCCAGGCTTGCCATCATTGCCAGGGCGAGGCGCTTACCGCACAATCATGACGCTGCAAGGGGCGTGGCGGCTCACCTTTTCGGCGGTGGTGCCCATAAGCTCCCAGATTGCGGCAAGCCCGATGTGGCCCAGGATGATCAGGTCAAACCCGCCCTCTTGGGCCACGTCGAGGATAATCTTGGGGGGAGCCCCCAGGCGGATCAGGGTCTTCAGCTCAATGCCCGCTTCTTGGGCGAGTTTCCGGGCGCCCTCCAACAGTTTGCCATATTGCTGGTTGGCAAACTCCTGCTCTTCCTGCACCTCAGCGTTGGGGCCGCCCAACCGGGGACGACTTTCCTGCACCGCCAGGGCCCACAGTTCAGCGCCGTGGACCTTCGCCAGATTGAGCCCGGCCGCCAGGGCCAGCTGAGCAGCTTTGGAGCCGTCATAGGCCAACAAGATTTTTTTATACATCGTCTCCCTCCGCTGTTTGGTATTGCAGCACTGTGGGGTTATTCCCCTTCCCAGGAAATGTCCATTTATCTATTTCCCGCAACTCCGCCAAGGGGGGAGTGCAGGAATTGGTCAAATCTATAATGATCCGTCTTGGAGCCCTTGGAGTTGGGTTTATCGCTAATATGCTCCCGCCACAGCCGGCCAACCGTCCATTTGATTTATGCGGCGGCCTCCCGGATTTCCTTCCGCCTTCTTCTGCAAGAATTAAGACTTCTGTGGTATGGGAGGTCGGAGCCGCCACAGTACCACTACAGCGATATCGCGTCCAGCTTTATAAAATATTATTTCTGGGCCGGTTATTTCTTTGCTGCATAAAAAGATAACCTAAGATTAGGACTAGACATAAGATGAGCGCGATAATGGAAATAAGATAAAGATGGGAGTGGATCTTAAACCACTGTTTCCCTAAGTAGAAGCCGATAGAGAGAAAGCTCATAGACCAGAAGAAGGCGCCCGCATAGGCATACCTGGCGAACACCTGTAACTCCAATTTCGAAGTTCCTGCCACAAATCCGGTAAAATGTCTGACCCCGGGGATAAAATAACCGATAACCAGGGTCCATTTACCTATTTGGTTAAACCAGTCATGTACCTGATTGATTCTATCTTGGTCAAGGTGAATGACTCGACCATATCTCTCAACCAGACGAAGGCCAACGGTGCGCCCTAGGAAATAACTGAGGCTGATGCCGCAGACGCTGCCCAAGAAGGCGGTGATTATTGTGGGAAAGGGCTGCAATATTCCTTTAAAGATAAGATATCCCACAAAGACCAAAATAACTTCATCGGGCACTGGCACTCCCGCAATGCCCAACATCAACAAACCAAAAATAGCAAAATTCCCATATTGCGTAATCCAATAAAGGAACTTATCTAAATAGATCGGCCATTCCATTTCTCAACCACTTTTATTGGGAACTACATCGCTTTAATTACATCTGTGGACAAACACTCTTTATAGGGGAGCAAGAATCACCACCGGGTGTGGATCTTGTTTCATTTAAACACCTAACGGCGAGAATTGCAAGGAACCATTCCCAGCATAGGGAGGGGTTTATATGTCCTGCTTCCCTTCCGTTCAAATTTGGGCCGTTTCCGGGGTCTCTACCCCGCATTTTTGGGGCAAGAATCGGTGAGCCTTACCCTGTTCTATGAGCCGGGCTTTTGCCTCGGGAGATAACCGCCTTTTCTTCCTGGCCCCGGCAATCTACGCCACAGTGTGAACAGCCTCAACCGGGAAATAAATCACCGGCTCACCATCAAAGTGGAAGTCCGGCCGCACCCCCCCCATATCCTTTATAGCATTATATACCGTCCTGGCGTTCTTGGGCCTAGAGGTGGAAAGTTGCAGAATAAGGGGTTCCAGGGAATAAACCCCGATGAAACAGTCTTCACTATGGCAAGGGATTTCCTCATACCATATCCGGTCAGGGGAGCGGACTTCTGGGCATTGCCCTCAAGAATAACAATGTCGCCCCCTATAAAAATTTTATGCTGGACCTGCTTACCTATGTGGGGATCGCGGCCGCGGTGATCGCGGTCTCCGGTTATCTCGGCTTTTATCTGGCCCAGGCCAACCCGCTGCTCCCCCGCGTCGAAGCGGAAACGGTGATGATTGCCGTGATGACCATGGTCACCGTCGCCAATTTTTTTACGGTGGCTATCCACAAGAATGAAAAGGAGCGGTGGCAATATCTTTTCTACGGATTGCTGTTGCTGGGGGGATATTTTTTACTGCTCTGCCTTCCCGGGAACCATATGTTCCTGAAGCCTTTCAAGCTGTTCTACGAGATCCCCCATCTTCAGGCGCAGTCCTGGGGATTAATCCTGCCGGTGGGTCTGGGGGGCTCCCTGCTGCTGGTGCTGGTGGAAAAATTACGGGGGCGGCTGCTGGCGGCTGTCTAGGAATCTCCTGGGGCTGGCTCGGCCCCGCCGCTGGAGGCGGCCAGGGGACGCCCTGGAAAACTGTTGAAAACTTGGGGAAATTTATGCTATCCTGCCTCCCACGAGAACCTTGGGCTGCAAAAAGAGGAAGCTCTCCGGGGTTAAACCCGGAAAATTTTTTTGGTTTTTTTACTAGGTCCGCCAAAACCGTTTTTGGATTTCTTTTTTAGTGGAGGACCGGGTGAGCAGCATAAACCCGGACAATTCCAACCAGGATAGGCCTCTTCGGCCGGGGGCTTGAGCGCCCGGTAGTGAGAAGCTCGATTCCAGGTCTTTCGGAGGTGCCCAACCACTGCGCTCTCTCAGCATCCGCCCCTATCTGGCGCTGATTCTGCTGCTCACCGCGGGGATGTGGGCCCTCGCCGAGCCTGGCGCGCGGTTGCCGGGCCATTTCCTGAAGACCGCCGCGGCCCAGGAGCCCCGGGCGCAGCAGGTCAGGTTTATTCCCCAGTGGCAGCCCCAGGCCCAATTCGCCGGATATTATGTGGCCTATGAAAAAGGCCTCTACCGGGAGCAGGGCCTGGAGGTGGAGATCCTGCGGGGCGGGCCGGAATGGCCCCCCCCGGAGATGCTGAACCAGGGCCGCGCCGATTTCGGCACCATGCAGCTCTCCGCCGGCATTGTTCGCCGGGCCCGGGGCCTCAAACTGGTGAACGTCTGCCAGTTGGCCCAGCATTCGGCCCTCATGCTGGTGGCCAAGAAATCCAGCGGCATCACTAAACCCCAGGATATCAACGGCAAGAAAGTGGGCCTCTGGGGCGAGGACTTTCAAGGCCAGCTAGATGCCTTTTTCCGCAAGTTCAATCTTAAGGTGCAGACCGTTCCCCAGGGGACTACCCTGAACCTCTTTTTGCGGGGCGGCGTGGAGGTGGCTTCGGCCATGTGGTACAACGAATACCACTTGCTCCTCAACGCCGGCCTGAACCCGGAGGAATTGACCACTTTTTCCATGGCCGACTACGGCTTCGATTTCCCCGAAGACGGCATTTATTGCCTGGAGCAGACTTTCAGGGATAGACCCCAGGTATGCCGGGCCTTTGTCCAGGCCAGCATCGCCGGCTGGCAATATGCCTTTGCCCACCCGGAAGAGGCCCTGGACATCGTCATGAAATACGTGGATGCCGCCCACTTGCCCACCGACCGGGTGCACCAGAAGTGGATGCTGGAGCACTTGCGGACCATGATCCTGGCCCCCGGACTCGGGAGGCCGGTCGGGAGCCTGGACCGGGAAGACTACTACCGGACGGCGGAAGCCTTGAAGATGGACGGGACCATTAAGGCTATTCCCGAATTTTCCCAGTTTTTTCACGATTGCGCCAATGCTGATAAAAAATAGAAGCCTGGCCAGCCAACTCATCTTTTTTATCCTCACCAGTGTGGCGGTCATCTTCCTTACCGCCTCCCTTTATAATTATAACGCCTCCGAAGAGGGTATCATCCGCCATGCCTCCGAGAACGCCCGGCACCTGACCCATGAGACCGTTTTCCGCATAGAGGCGATCTTGCGAGGAGTGGAAAAGATCCCTTTGGACCTGGCGGCCACCCTGGAACAGCTGCCGTGGCAGGAGCGAAACCTGGTGCCCTTGCTGCGGACTGCCGTGAGCAACAATAAGGAGTTGTTCGGCCTGGGCATCGGATTTGAACCCTATGGCCATAACCCCCAATCTCTATATTTTTGTCCCTACGTTTTCCGCAGTGATGATCAACTCCGGGTGAAGATGCTGGGAGGCGAATCCTACCGCTACTTTTACCTGGATTGGTATCAAATTCCCCGGGAGCTGGGGCGGCCGCTCTGGATCGAGCCTTATTTCGGCGCCGGCAACACCATCGAATCCACCTATTCCGTGCCTTTCTACCGGGAACGGGAGGGACGCCGGGAAATAGCCGGGGTGGTTTCGGCTGATATCTCCCTCATGTGGCTGAAAGACATCGTCTCCGCAGTGAAGATTTACCAAACCGGTTACGCCTTTCTCATTTCCCGAAACGGCATGTTCGTCACTTATCCGGAGCAACAGTTGATCATGCGGGAGAGCATTTTCGGCCTGGCGGAGGCCAGGAACGACCCCAAGATGCGGGAAGTGGGGCGGGACATGATCCGGGGCGGCGAGGGTTTCATGCCCATTCCGGAATCCCTTACCGGCAAGAGGTCCTGGCTCTACTATGCACCCGTGCCGGCCACCGGCTGGTCCCTGGGGGTGATCTTCCCGGAGGCGGAATTATTCGCCGACGCCGGCCGCCTGCTGCGCCGCAGCGCGGTTGTCGGGGTCCTGGGTTTGGGCATTCTGGCCGCGGTGATCATTATCATCTCCCGGAGGATCACCCGGCCCCTGAGGCTTCTGGCCCGGAAGACCGCGGACATCGCCCACGGCGACTTCACCGCCACCGTGCCGGAAACCGGGGCCAGAGAGATCGCCCATCTGGCCGGTTCCTTCAACCGCATGGGCCGGGAACTCATTGATTATATGGAGAAGCGGGACTTCATCCGGGATACCTTCGGGCGCTATCTCACCCAGGAAGTGGTCAAGAGGCTGCTGGAATCCAAAGAGGCCCTGGAGATGGGGGGCGAGATCCGGGAGGTCTCCCTGCTCATCTCGGACCTGCGGGGCTTCACCGCCCTGACGGCGGACATGGAGCCCGAGGAGGTCATCACCTTCCTCAATCGTTACCTGGGCAAGATGATCGAGATCCTCCTGGATTACCGGGCGGTGATCGACGAGATCCTGGGGGACGGCATCCTGGCCTTCTTCGGGGCTCCGGAGCCCCTGCCAGACCACCCGGTGCGGGCGGTGGCCTGCGCCATGGCCATGCAGGCGGCCATGGACGAGGTTAATTTACTGAACGAAGCCGATAGCCTGCCCATTCTTTCGATGGGCATCGCCGTGAACACCGGGGCGGTGGTGGTAGGCAACATCGGCTCGGAACGCCGCACCAAGTACAGCGTGGTGGGGGCCCACGTCAACTTCGCCAGCCGCATCGAATCCTTTGCCCTGGGGGGGCAGGTGCTCATCAGCGCCGCCACCTACGAGCGGGTCAAGGACCTGGTGCAGATTGGGGACGTCCTTGAGGCAGAAATGAAGGGCATCCCGGGCAAAGCCACCCTCTACGAAGTGCGCGCCATAGGCGGCCCCTACAATATTCAGCTCAAGACCCGGCCGCAGACCCTGGTGAAGCTGCCGGAACCCGTCCAGATCCACCTGCAGCGCATGCAGGAAAAGGTGGTGGTCAGCAGCAATGAGGAGGTGTGGGTCACCCATCTCGGCGAGACCGCGGTCCGGGTGACCTTGGAGGGGGACCTGGTGCAATGGGAGGACGTGCGCCTGCAGATGTTGAACCGCAAGGGGGCGCCGGTTCCCGGGAAGGCCTACGGCAAGGTGACCCAGTTGCAACCCGGGGCGGCAGGAGGCCTGGAAGCCACCATCCAATTCACTTCGGTGGCGCCGGAGGTCTATCGGATTATTCGTCGGGCTCTGAATGCCGCCGTGCCGCCGGATGCTCAAGGATAGAGGATTTGGAATAAAGGGAGGCAGGAGGAAGTCGGTCAAAGGAAATTAGACCCAGCACCCGGTTGATTATGGCTTACAGCTTCGGGTCGATCAAAATTGGGAGGAAAATTGATTTGCTGAGAAACGTCTTAATCGGGTTGGTGCTCCTATCCACGATATTGATGAGTGTCGCCTTCGGGGCGGATACCCGGCAGCAGAAAGATGCATTGGCTGCGGCAGAAAAGTGGCTTACCAGGATCGACCCTGGAGAATATGCGAAAAGTTGGCAGGAAGCGGCTGCATATTTTAAGACAGTAATCACGGAAGGGGATTGGGTGCAATCGATGCAGGAAGTACGGGAACCACTTGGTAAACCAATTTCGAGAAAAGTAAAGAGCCTGACTCCGAAGACATCTTTGCCCAATACCCCTGATGGTAAATATGTCGTCATTCAGTTTGAGACCTCCTTTGAAAAAGGAAAATCTGGAATTGAGACGGTAACTCCACAGCTTGAAAGTGATGGTAAATGGCGAGTAGCAGGCTATCACATTCAATGGCAATAGTTTGAATTTTACGACTATTTCCAGGTAACTGTCTTTTTAAAATTAGACTCTTGAAATAGAATGTCGAACCAATATTTTAAGCTTAGTGCTCGGGTGAGCAGCTCGAATCCTCAGGCTATCAAGCCGGTTCTCGAGAATCTGATCACCCCAGGCAGCGTGCAAGAAGTGAAGGAGGAGTTCCAGGTTGAGGCTAAGATGGAAGGAGAAAACGCCAAGGAATTGAACCGCTTTCTTTTATCGTCGTTGAGAAGAATCGAGAAAAGGACCAGGCTTCGTGCCGCATGGACCTCTGACGACGGCATAACCCAGAGGTTCTTTGATTATGTGCTGAAGAGCACCAGTAAAAGCGAAAATGAGGTCAAACCCTAACAGGTTGTAGAACAACGGATTTTTATGTCATCCTGAACGAAGTGAAGGATCTAGAACTTATTAATATGACTAGATTCTTCGCTTCGCTCAGAATGACCAATTGTCAGTTATGGGAGTTTTTCAACAACCTGATAGAGGCAGGTGCGGTAATGGTTAAATTTCCGCGTCCAGGGCCAGTTAGAAGCCCGATGGGGGGCGAAAACCTCCGGAACACCTAATCCGACCAACCAAAACTGAATTTCTTCTTAATCTTCTGCTCCGTTTAGGGTTTTCCAATAAAGCGGCGGCAACCCGGTTGGTGTGGATTGCTGCTACAATTTGCCAGCGGGCCGCAAGGAACTTCTTGCTGCTTGTTGTGCTCCAGGACTGATTTGCTATAATATAGTTAAAACAAGTGTTAAGGCATCAGGCGGGCATGCAGGAACCTAAGATCAACCTCTACCTGAAAGAAATCCTCAATACCATGAGCGACGGTCTCATGGTGGTCAGCCCCGACGGCACCATTCTCATGGTCAATCAGGCCTTCGAAAAGATTATGGGATACCGGCGGGAGGAAGTCATTGGGCTCTCCTGCGCCATGTTGCAGTGCGATGGCTGCGCCACCGGCCGTTCGGAGGGCCATCAGCAGTATTGCGACCTCTTCCGGCAAGGGCTGGCCACCCGCAAACCCTGCCTGTACATGCGCAAAGACGGTGCTTACGTCCATATCCTCAAAAATGCCGCGATCCTGCGGGACGAGGCCGGGCAGGTGCTGGGAGCGGTGGAAACCCTCACCGACATCACTAAACTGGCCCAGCGCGATGCACAGATCCAGCAACTCTCCAAGCTGATGAATACCGCCGGCGACTTTCAGGGCATGGTGGGGAAATCCCCCCGTATGCAACAAGTCTTTGATCTCACCCAGAAAGCCGCCCAAAGCGAGGCGCCGGTGATCATCTTCGGAGAGAGCGGCGCCGGCAAGGAGCTGGTGGCCCATGCCATTCATGCCCTGTCCCCCAGAAGGGAGGGGCCTTTTATTACCTGCAACTGCGCGGCGCTCAACGAATCCCTGTTGGAAAGCGAGCTCTTCGGCCATGTAAAGGGCGCCTTTACCGGGGCCTACACCCATCGCCAGGGCCGCTTTGAGGCAGCCCATCGGGGGGACATCTTTCTGGATGAAATCGGCGACCTCCCCCCAGCCATCCAAATTAAACTTTTGCGCGTCCTGGAGAGCAAGCAATTTGAGCGGGTGGGAGACGTCAGGCCCATTTCGGCGGATGTTCGCATCATTACTGCGACCCACCGCAACCTGGAATCTCTCGTCTCCACCGGAAGATTTCGGGAAGATCTGTTTTTCCGCATCAATGTCATTCCCATCCAGCTGCCGCCGCTCCGGGAACGCCTGGGGGATCTCCCCCTGCTGGTGGAGCATTTTCTGGAACACCTCCGGCAGCGCAGCGGCAAAGCGATCTCCGGCCTCACCGGGGAAGCCATGAAGATCTTCCTGGACTACTCCTGGCCCGGCAACGTCCGGGAGCTTCAGGGGGCCCTGGAGTATGCCTTTGTGGTGGCCGCAGACGGCCTCATCGCCCCTGAGCACCTGCCCCCCAAGTTGGGCTCCCCGGAACCTGCTCCGGGAAACCCCCGGGAGGCCTGGTCCGTCAGAGAAGCCGATGAAAAAATCGCCCTGATCGAGGCCTTGCGACAAACCGGTGGCAATCAGTCGAAAGCCGCGGCTCTCTTAGAGGTGACCCGGGTGACCGTCTGGCACCGCATGAAAAAACATGGCATCGACGTGCGGAAACTGATCACTTCTTAGCCCGCGGCGGCGTCCGGATGGGGTCCGAGAAAAATTGGCGGCCTGCGCCCAGGGCTTTTGGCTTGACGCCCTGGGCCTGTCGGCCGCCATGCCAGGTTAATAAACCACCGTGGATTTGGCGCTGGTCATCTCTACCACCAGCCGCCCCGCTTTGACCAATTCGGTTCCCTGGATCAAGTCAGCCTGACTGATCTTGCGCTCCTCGAGGCAGGGAATTCAGACCAGGAAAGTGCCGCCGTTGACCACATAGTTGTCCACCAGGGTCTTCAAGGGGGTCAGTCCCGGGAAGGTAATGTCATCGGCGTACCCCTTTTTAGCCAGATACACCCCGTTGCCCTGCAAGACCACCACGGCTTCCACGTCCATGGCCTGGGCGGCATTGGCCAGCAGCAAGGGGAAGATGGCGCGCTCCGGATCCTCACCGGCATGGGTGGCTACCAAAACCATTTTTTCCTTTGCTTCCGTCATAATTGTCCTCCTTTTTGATTTCTATTTCTGGGTGCTGGGAACGAAGGGGAACCGATTGCGGCCCTCCCCATAAAGCCTCTGAGACACTACGTTTCCCAAGAGCGCTCCAGCAAGCTGGCCAGGTCCTCCACGGGCAGGCCGATCTTGAGCAGGTTGGCCAGACAGATGGGACACATGGTGACCACCGGGGCGCCGCGGGCTTGCAGTTCCGCGGCTCTGCGGCCAAGAATCTCCCGGTTCAGGGCCGGTGACACCGACTCCGCCGGGCCGCCGCAACAGGAGGTGAACTCGCCGCAGTTGCGCACTTCCACATACTCCTGGCCCAGGCTGCGGAGCACCTGCCGGGGCGCCTCCGAGAGTTTCAGGTACCTGCCGTAAAAACAGGGGTCGTGGATGGCGACCGGCGGCTGGCCAAGGCCGCCGCAGGCTCCATTGGTCCGGAGCCAGGTAAAATAAGGACTCACTTCGAAGCTGACGCCGGTGTATTTCGGATAAAGCTCTTTCAAGGCATAGGTGGTGTGCGGATCAACGGTGATGATTTTCTCGACGCCATGGAGCTTCAGGGTCCGGGCCACAAACCGGGCGTGCGCCACAAAGCCCTCCTGATCCCCCAGGTCATAGAGCAGTATGCCACTGTAGAAGTCCATCTCCGGGTGATAAAAGAAGTCCACGCCGGATTTCGTCAGGAGGCGGCAAATGGACTGCAGGATGCCGTTAAACTTCCGCTTTGCCGCCTTGGAGATCACCAGGGAAAACCCCCGGCCCACCAGGAAACCGGGGATATAGCGGCTGAAGCGGCCGAACCGCAAGAGGTCGGCATAGCGGCTGCCCTCCAGGCGCTCCAGGTAACGGGTGGTGGCTTCCAGGTAAGGTATGGCCTGATACATCAGACCGGTGCAGAGCAGGGCATCCCCCGGCCGCCGGGTAAAGCCGGCCTCCTCTCGCCACCAGGTATTGAACTGGGAGTCGGGCACTCCGAAAGGATTGCGGGTCTTCCGGACATTGGCGGCGATGAGGTCGATGATGTCCCTGGAATTATACATCTTCGGCCCTCCAGGAGGCCACCACATAGCGGCGCAAGCCCAGGATCAGTTCGCCGGGATTGGCCTGGCGGGGACAGGTCTGGGTGCACAGGCCGCAGTGCAGACAGCGCCAGAGTTCCTGGGCCTGTTGCAGGATTTTTTCTTTGGCCCCCACCTGGACGTAACGGATCATCCTCCGGGGAAAGTGCTCAAAGATCAAAGGACAGATGGCCGTGCAGGTGCCGCAATTGAAGCACTCCAGGGCGGTATCCACTCCGAACGCCTTGAGCTCTTCGGCAAAATCAGGATTTACCAGTGCCATTTCCAATTCTCGCGAGACGCGGCTCTATTCTCCGGATTCGGCCGCGGCCGCGGCGGCCTGGCCCAGCCGGTAGCGATAGTAGCTGCCAGCCTTCGGCCCTTCCAGAATTTCTCCGTATTTCTTTAAAGTGGCCACGTACCAGAGGACCTCAGAGACTGGCAAACCAGTAGCCGCGGCGAGCTCGGGCACCGTCAATTCGGCCCCGGCCAGTCGCCCCTTGATGGCCATCACCGCCTGCCGCTGCTCTTTCATCCGCCCGGTGGCCGCAGTAATCTGTTCCCGGCGGGCCGCCTTGAGCCTTTTCAAGGCCTCTGTACGGGGCTCGTTTTTCACCGTCATGTCCGGCATATTCTCAAGCTCCTTCCAGATACTCATCCGAGACGATCATGTCCACCATGGCTTCGAACTGCTTCAGGGTCCACCCCTGAACATTAATAGCGTTTTCGGGGCAGACCGCCACGCAGGCCCCGCAGCCCAGGCACCTGGCCGGATTGACCTGGGCCCGCCTGACCTGGCGGCCATTCAGGTCCATTGCCACCAGGGCCAGGGCCCCTTCCCGGAGACACGCCTCCACGCAGGCGCCGGCGCCGCGGCACTTGCTGAGGTCCACTGCCGCCACAAAGGGGTTCAGTTCCACATAGCCCCGGGTCAGAATGGCCGCGGCCTTGACCGCAGCGGCGCCCGCGGCCGCACAGGTTTCACCCACATCAAAGGGAGCCTGGCAGGTGCCGGCCAACAGGATGCCAGCCACGGACACCTCCACCGGCCGCAGCTTGGGGTGCACCTCCTGGAGAAACCGATCCGCCCCCACGGGAATCTTCATCTTCTCCACCAGGTCGGCGACGTTATTGGATTCCTGGCCCACCGCCAACACCACCAGATCCACCGGCACTTCCAGTTCCTCGCCGAAGGTCAGGACATCATTCAATTTGACCAGCAGCGGGTGTCCGGTGGGATGGGGATTCTTGAGGACTTGCGGCTCCTCGCCGGCCTCAAAGCGGCCAAAGACCACCCCGTTTTGGCCCGCCCGGGTGTAAAGTTCCTCCTGCCCCCGGCCGTAAGTGCGAATATCCCGGTAAAAGTCGAAAATCCGGGTCCTCGGGTAGCGCTCCCGGATCAGGTTGGCGGCGTCAAGGATAGCGCTGCAACAGGTGCGGGAACAGTACTCGTTCAGGTAGCCACCTTCATTTTCTTCATGAATGCCGGGAATCTGCCGGCTGCCGACGCAGTGGATCAGGGCTGCGCGGCGGACGGGCCGGCCGTTTAGCTCCAGGGTGTCGCCGCCCGCCGGGGCTTCAGCCAGAAGGTGGATAAGCTCCGGCAGGGTGAGCACCTCAGGAAATTCCCCATACCCATATTCACCCCGCCGTGGCCGGTAGGGCCGAAACCCGGTGGCCAGCACAATGACCCCGGCTTTCAGGCTAATCTCTTCGCGCCTATCTGGGATAGCGGCGGGCAGGACCCCCACAAAAGGCACATATTCCCCCGGGCCCCGGCCGGACTGTCTCAACCTTGCAAATTTCCCGGCATAGGCCGCACCTTCGGGAGGCCTGCGCCCTACCTTGAGGTTGAAATTCCCGATATAGCCCTCAAAATCCTCCACCTGGGCGCAGGTGTAAACCGTAACAGCCGGATGCGCCAGTACCGCGCCGGCAAGGGCGCTGATGACCTCGGAGGCGGTCTCGCCAAAGGGGGCCAGGCGATGCAACTGCGCCACCTGTCCTCCCAGGAAAGGGCTTTGCTCCACGAGAATCACCGGCAGGCCCCTCTCGGCCAGTTCCAGGGCGGTCTTGAGGCCAGCCACGCCGCCCCCGATCACCACGGCCTGCCGGTGGGCCTCAACCTTGATGGGGTCCAGGGGGTAAAGCATCCGGGCCTTGGCCGCGGCGGCGGCTACCAGTCGGCTGGCCTTTTCGGTGGCCGCGGGACCATGGTGCACCCAGCTCACCTGCTCCCGCAGGTTGGCGTGCTCATACACGTATGGATTGGCCCCGGCTCGGGCCAGGACCTGGCGGAAGGTGGCTTCGTGCAGGCTGGGGGAGCAGGAGGCCACCACCACCCGGTCCACCAGGCCGCTTTTCAGGTCCGCGATGATCATTTCCTGGCCGGGATCGGAGCACATGAACATATGGGCCCGGGCCACCACCACGCCAGGCGCCTTGCCGGCCTGATCGCAAACCTTTTCCACGTCCACGACGTCGGAAATATTGCCGCCGCAATGGCAGACATAAACCCCCACTTTGCCTTCAGGTGCGGGGTCGGTTTTCTTCTGCTTCGCCATCAGCCATTCTCATAAGAAAAACCTTGTACAGTGGACCATAATTCCCCCTCACCCTGACCCTCTCCCCCCGCGGGGGGAGAGGGCCGGGTAAGAGGGCGCTGGGAAACGCAACCATATTAAAAAATCATGTGCTTAACTTGCCAGCTTGGCGGTTCGGGCCGCCAGATAGCAGCAGGCCTCCATGGCCGCGGCGCCCGCTTCCGCGATGCTGTCCACGATATCCTTGGGTCCGGCGGCGGCGCCGGCGACAAACACCCCTGGCAGATCAGTCAAGGTCGGGGCCAGATTGGGTTTCACGGTCTTAATAAAGTTATCCGGGCCGGTGGCCAGGGCGCATCGACCTTCGGGCTTCCAGCCCGGCAGCAGACCCAGGGACAGCACCACCAGGTCGTGCTCAACCAACTGCACCCCTCCTGCAGCCTCCTGGGATTCATACCGGACTCGCACCGCTCCGCCTTCTCCCGGGTCGAGATAGGCCACCTTCCCTTTGACGAAATTGACCCCCATGGCCCGGGCGTTTTGGAAGAACTGCTCATAGCCCTTCCCGAAGGCCCGGATATCCAGGTAATAGATGGTGAGATCCGCCAGGGGCAGGGAGCCGGAAAGCAGCATGGCCTGCTTGATGGCATACATGCAGCAGACCCGGGAGCAATACGGCACCCCCAGGCTCTGGTCCCTGGAACCGGCACACTGGATGAAGGCCACGTTATCCGGCTCCTTACCATCGTAGGGGCGCAGGACGCGGTTGTAAGGGCCGTGGGGCGCCAGCAGCCTTTCCATCTGCAACGCCGTAATCACATTGGGAATCTTCCCCTGCCCATACTGGGTCTTGTCCTCTAGAGGCGTCATCTCAAAACCGGTGGCGATCACCGCGGTGGCGGCCGTTAGGGTGAAATCTTCCGGTTCCTGGAAATAGTTGACGGCCTGGGTGGGGCAAACTTTTTCACACTTGCCGCACAGCAGGCAATTTTCCGGATCTAACAGGGCCTTCTGGGGAATGGCGTTGGAAAAGGGAAGATAAATGGCCTTCCGGCCGGCAAAACCGCCCTGCTCTTCATCGAGCGTCAGCACCGGGCATTGATATTCGCACTGGCGGCAGCCGATGCATTTCTCCAGGTCCACATAGCGCGGCTTTTGGGTAATCAGCGCCACCAGATCATCCCCCCGGCGCTCCATGGTCTTCAACTCGCAATAAGTGAGGAGGGTAATCCTGGGATGATGCGCCGCGGCCGCCATTTTGGGAGTGGTGATGCAACTGGAGCAATCCAGGGTGGGAAAAACCTTGGAGAGCCGGATCATCTTGCCGCCGATGGAGGCGTCTTTTTCCAGGACCGCCACCGAGAAATCCTGGTCGGCCAGCGAGAGGGCCGCCTCCAGCCCGGCGATGCCCCCGCCGAGGACCAGGGCGTCATAGCGTAAACTTGATGACGAAACCATCGGTGCAGTCCTTAGAGCGCCAACCTATGCCCTGCCAGCCACAGGCCGCTCTTTGCCCGGCGGTCCCAACTCCGTGACCAGGTCGTTCATCTGCCTCACTTCGTTCACAAAGGCCCGGGTGCATACCGTGCAGATGGCGGTGAGCCGGAGCCGGCGAATATCCAGGCCGCGCTCCTTCATCAGGGGATATACCAGGTCAATACGCCTGGCCAGGGCTTCATATGACCCCGGGTAGGGGCTCTCCACCCCGCAGGACATGATGATGATGCCGGCGATGCCTTTGTCGAAGCAATCCAGGTAAAATTTCTCGGGAAAGAGCACCGGGTCCTTGACCCGCAGAATATAGGCATTGGCGGGATAGCTCTGGCGCCCCTGGCCCACGGCGTCGGCCCCGGGGTAGGCGCAGCTCTCCGTGGCCAGGATCAGAATTTTTCCGGTGTATTTTTCAGCCGCCATGAGGCCTCCCGAATCGGGATAGGCTGCAAGACCAGTTTTTAAAAGGCCGGCCCCAGGTTTCCGGTCTATTTTTTCCGGACCACGAAAATGCGGTCATACCCATCTGCGCCCAAAGAGCCGAGAAACTCGTGGCCCACCTTTTGGGCCCAGAGGGGTAAATCGCCCTTGGTGCCCGGATCATTGGAGAGTATTTCCAGAACCTCTCCCACTTTCACCTTGCCGATGGCCTTCTTGGCTTCCATCAACGGCCCCGGACAGGCGCTGCCCCGAGCATCCACCACCGCGGCGGCCTTAAGAGTAGTAAGATCCATCCTCCATCTCCTTAGCAGTTTCAAAAATTGAGATCTAATCCATAAATCGAATAAGCAATATCAATGCCAATAAAAGGGAAACTTCACCTAATGGTATTTATAGCAATTTCAGCAGGTTAAATATGCTGCCGGACAAATTGATATTAACATATGCTAAAATGCTAAAACTTATATTAAGCGATAGAGGGGGGAAAATTGCAGATATGTCCTGGATATGGGAAGTCTTCAGGGCCTTGATAAGTTTCTGGTCACCGCAGTAAACTGACATGTTGACAACATTCATGCTCAGGGGCGCGGCGGCTTTTTGCCGCATCCTCTTGAGCGACTTGTTTGACAATCAACGGGGCTTGTTTCGAATTTCCCGGCCTCAGCTATGGATAAAATGGGGTCAGGGTTGATTGAATGCCCCCCTTCCCATGCGCTCAACCCGAGCCTCCTCCTGCAGGCGCTTTATCCCTCCACCCGCTTCTTCTCCAGGGCGGTATAGACCCAGCTCATAGCCGCGGAGGTATTGGGAAAGCCGATGGTGCTGGTAAGCAGGATGATGGTGTGATAGATCTCCTCGGGGGTGGCGCCGGCTTGCATTGCCCGGCGCAGGTGGCTGTGCACCGCGCCTTCCGAACGGATGGCCGCGGCGGCCGCCAATTGCACCAGGTGCATAGTCTTTTCATCCAAAGGCCCTTCCTGGCGCATCGTCTCTCCCAACTGCTCCAGGGCCTTGACGAATTTCCCATGTTTTTCTTTTATCAGATTGTACCACGGAGGAAAGGTTTCTTTCGACATGAGAGGTCCTCCCGTTTTCTGAGACTGCAACGCCGATTTTGCCGAGGCTCAGGATTCCGCCCCGGATATTTCCCAACCTGCTACCCTGTAAAAGAATTTCTACCTGAAGTCAAATGGACCGGCTTTCCGCGGCGGGGCTTTCTCCTTCCCGAGGCGCTCATCAACCCCCACCAAAAAAAATAACTGGCCGGGTGGGGGAGGTACCCGGCCAGTAGGTAAAAGGAGAAAATGGTATATGAACTTTGATTAAGGGGGGGATGTGAGTACCTTAATTGGGTCCATATACTGACTATTATTCATGCAGTAAATATGCCAAAAGCCGACTAAATAATTTTAATATAAATATCAATAAGATAAACCCAAGACCGCAGACGCCCCGGTTCAATAATTTTTACCACGCCAACCAGGTTTTCCATGCCAGATTGGTTATCTATTTAGATTTACTTTAATTAATGATATTTAGGCGCGATTCAAATTTTTGTTCCATTTCCGGGGCTTCGGAAATCGAGCCGCAATTTTGCGACGAGTTTCTCCCGCGGCGAGAAAATTCCCTCTCCCCGGAGAAGACCGGCGCCACCGGAGTTGATGCGTAGGCCCGGATAAAAAGAAAAAAATGGTTTCCGGTTTAAGCTGCCAACTTGACCTTTTTGGCGCCTGCCATTATTATAGTTGCAACTAAGTTGATTTTGGAGTCATCGGCATGAGTGATAGTTGCGATTTTCGCCAGTATCTGGCTACCCAGGGGTTAAAGCTCACCGCGGTGCGTCTGGCGGTCTTGGAGGTGCTCGGGGACGCTTCCCGGGCCCTGCGGGCCCAGGAGATCCTGACGGCCATCCGGGCCCGCCGCCGGGTGAACAAGGTGACGATCTACCGCATCCTGGAGGATTTCAGCCGCCGCGGCATAGTGCGCCGCCTATCCCTGCAAGGCCGGGTGAATCACTATGAACTTGCTTGCGAGCACCGACCGCCCCACCCCCATTTCCAGTGCCACACCTGCCGGGAAATCCAGTGCCTGGACCCGGCGCCGATGACCCGCGTGTGGACCGAGCTGCAAGGGCCGCTGGGGAACCGGGCCGATCACATCGAAATCCGGCTGGCCGGGGTTTGCCATAAGTGCGGGGAGGCCGAGGCCACCTGAGTCGGTCGGTAGCCCAGGCAGCTCGCTGGTAAATTAACCTGATTGCTTCTCATGAACCGCTGAATTTAAAGCAACCGGCCTGTACCTCCGCTGGCGGCGCTTAACCGGAGATCAGGTTCTGACGCTGGATTACCAACCATGGACCATCCAGACGAGAAAGCTGTAAGCGGAAGCTCTGGGGCTGCGGAATCCGTTGAGTTTGCCGGCGTCCCGGCTCCCGTTTCTCCCCTGGGTTGGAGTATCTGGGGCCGTCTGCTCTGCGCCGCCGCGGCCTCCGCCCTCCTGTGGCTGGCGGTGGTCTGGGCCGTCGGCCGGCTATAATTATAGAGATTTCTGATGGCTGCCATTGTGATCCACGATCTCACCCTGGGATATGACGGGCATCCCGCGGTCCATCATCTTTCCGGAAGCTTCGAGCCGGGGTCGATGACCGCGGTGGTGGGTCCCAACGGCTCGGGGAAAAGCACCCTGTTGAAGGGAATTGTCGGCATCCTGCGGCCCTTTACCGGTGGGATCGACCTGGGTGGCCTGAAGATCTCCCGGATCGCCTACCTGCCGCAACAGGCGGAGATCGACCGGAGTTTCCCCATAACGGTTCTGGACCTCGTGTCCCTGGGGCTCTGGGAGCGCATCGGCATGTTCGCCGGCATGAGGGACGAACTGTGGAGGAAGGCCCGGGAAGCCCTGGCCGCGGTGGGACTGGAGGGTTTTGAGCGCCGGCCCATCAGCGATCTCTCGGAGGGCCAGTTCCAGCGGGTTCTTTTCGCCCGCCTGCTGCTCCAGGACGCACCCGTCATCCTCCTCGATGAGCCCTTCAACGCCATGGATAACCGGACCATAGCCGATCTCCTCCAGGTAGTGATCCGCTGGCACGCCGAGAACCGGACCATTATTGCGGTGCTTCACAATTACGAGCAGGTGCGCTCCCATTTCCCCAGAGCCTTGCTGCTGGCCCGGGAGCCCATCGCCTGGGGAGACACCGCGGAGGTCCTTACTCCGGAGAATTTGCAACGCGCCCAGCGGATGTCCGAGGCCTGGGACGAAGCGGCGGAGGCCTGTCCTGTGGGGGAGGCATGTTGAGCCATCTTTGGGCCATCTTCCTGGCGCCCTTCCAGGATTTCATCTTCATGCGCCACGCCCTGGTGGCCTGCCTGGCCCTCGGCCTGGGATGCGGTCCCATCGGAGTGCTGTTGGTCTTGAGGCGCATGAGCCTGGTGGGAGACGCCCTTTCCCATGCGGTTCTGCCCGGGGTGGCCCTGGGCTTCCTGGTTTCCGGTCTATCCCTCTACTCCATGACCCTGGGAGGCATCGTCGCCGGTCTCGTCGTGGCCCTGCTGTCCGGGGCGGTCAGCCGCGTCACCCTGCTGCGGGAGGATGCCAGTTTTGCGGCCATGTACCTGGTTTCCCTGGCCTTGGGGGTTCTCCTGATTTCCTGGCGGGGCAGCAGTGTGGATTTGATTCACGTGCTTTTTGGCAGCATTCTGGCGGTGGATGACGCCGCACTGGCTTTAGTGGCCTCCATTACCACCGTCACTCTGCTGATCCTGGCGATTATCTACCGACCCCTCATCGTGGAATGCTTCGATCCCGGTTACCTGAGGTCAGTCAGCGGCAAGGGTGCGGTAATACACATAGCCTTCCTGGTCCTGGTGGTCCTCAACCTGGTGGCCGGATTCCAGGCCTTGGGAACCTTGATGGCTGTGGGAATGATGATGCTGCCGGCGGTCTCCGCCCGCTTCTGGGCCAGGGAGGTCTGGTCCACGGCCCTGGTCGCGGTGGTCATCGCCATGTTGTCCGGCTATGCCGGCCTGCTCATTTCCTACCACGGCAACCTCCCTTCCGGGCCCTCGATCATCCTGACTGCCGGCTTGGGCTACGCCTTTTCAGTCGTCTTTGGAGCGCATGGCAGCATCTACGGCCGTTACCGGACAGCCCAACACCTTACCGGCTAAACCAAAAAGGAGGGTATTATGTCATTCAGCCCCACGGTTCTCACCCTGGTTTTGGCACTCTTCATTGCCGGAGGCGGAACCGCGGCCAGTGCCGAGAAAAAGGTCAAGGTAATCGCCAGCTTCAGCATCCTCGGCGACCTGACCCAAAACGTCGGCGGCGACCGGATCGAGGTGGCCACCCTGGTCGGTCCCAATGGAGACGTCCACGTCTACGAGCCGACTCCGGCGGACGCCAAAGCCATAGCCGGCGCCGACCTGGTCGTAGTCAACGGCCTCGCCCTCGAGGGCTGGATGGATCGTCTGATCAAGACTTCCGGCTACAAGGGCCCGGTGGTGGTGGCCAGCCAGGGAGTTAAACCGCGGCAGATGGCAGCAGAGGAACTCGAGCAGGGCGCCCAGCACGGGCCTTTAATGATTGACCCCCATGCCTGGCAGGATGTGGGCAACGGCCGGCTTTATGTCCAAAATATCGCCAAGGGGCTGGAAACGGTGGATCCCGCAAGCGCCTCCGTCTATCGGGCCAATGCCGAAGCCTATACGGCGAAGCTCAGCGAACTCGACCAATGGGTAAGGAAAGAATTATCCGGCATCCCCAAAGAGAAGCGGCGCATGATCACTACCCATGACGCCTTCGGCTATTTCGGCGCGGCCTACGGCATTTCCATTCTCTCGCCCGTGGGCTTCAGCACCGAAAGCGAAGCCTCCGCCAGGGATATTGCCAATCTCATCCAACAGATCCGCCGGGAAAAGATCACCGCGGTCTTTGTGGAAAATATCACCGATCCGCGCCTGATGGAGCAGGTCGCCAAAGAAAGCGGCGTCACCTTGGGGGGAACGCTCTATTCCGATGCCTTGTCCAAGCCGGATGGGCCGGCGGCAACCTACCTGGAGATGTTCAAGAATAATGTCACCAAGATTGCCGCGGCCATGCGGAAATCCATCTGAGAAAATTGCCCTTCGGGGTGGATTCTGGTCAGGGACGTCTTAAATTTAGGGGAACCTGCAAGAAATCATCCCAAGGAGAGGTCAGATGAGATCAAGAGTCTTAGTAGCGGCAATGGCTTTGGCAACAGTGCTGATCTGGGGCTGCGGTGAATCCAAGGAGCCGGCGGCCAAGGCGCCGGCGGCCAAGGCGCTGGCGGCCAAGGCAACCCTGGTGGACGCCAAGGGGCAGAAGGTGGGGGAAGCCAGCTTGACCGAGACCCCCCAGGGGGTGAAGATCGACCTCACCGTGGAGAATCTGCCTCCCGGGGTCCATGCCTTTCATATCCACGATAAAATGCTGTGCGAGAGCCCTGACTTCATGAGCGCCGGGGGGCATTTTAATCCGTACCACAAGCAGCATGGATTAAAAAATCCCCAGGGGCCCCACGCCGGGGATCTTCCCAGCATAACGGTGGGCCCGGATGGCCGCGCCACCGTCTCGGTGGTGGCCAATCTGGTCACCCTGAAGGACGGGGAAATAAATTCCTTATTTCAACCCGGCGGGACTTCCCTGATGATCCACGCCAATCCCGATGACGAGGTCAGCGACCCGGCGGGCAATGCCGGACCCCGTATCGCTTGCGGCGCGATCACCAGACAGTAACCCCAGATCTGGCGGCAGGTGGGAGGGAAGAGTTTCCGGCATTTTAATAAAAACCGGAAACCGGAGGCCGCGCCAGGTCAAAGGGCCGCGCCTGCGGCGCACCAAAGCCGGGGCGACCTTACGGCCCGGTTAAAGAGGCTCAGGAATTCCGCCGAGCACTGCTGGCACTTATAACCCTTGCCCGCGGGAATCAGGCGCATCCAGGCGCGGCGCCGGGACCAGATGCCCTTGGCCGCATTTCGGGCAAACATTGCCTCGAATTATCCTGAACATTTCTCTTAGCAAGCCAGTTAATCGGGCGCCGGACCCGCGCATTAGGGAGCCACGGGCCTCCCTCAATATATTAATGCAAGAGTCTCCATGCAGACCCAGCGTCAAATGATCAAAGAATTGTTGCTGGAGGGCGTATTCTCCAGCCTGGAGCTCTCCCAGCGTCTCTCCTTGCCGGAGAAGGAGGTGCTGGACCACCTGGCTCACATCGCCCTGGCCCCGGGGCCCGGTCGCCGGTTTCGCACCACCCCGGCGGTCTGCAACCACTGCGGCTTTGCCTTTAAAAAACGCCAGCGCCTCACCACCCCCTCCCGCTGCCCTCTCTGCCACTGCGAATCCATCCGCCGGCCGCGCTTCGCTTTGCTGGAGAAGAATTGAGCTGGTTTGTGGGGGAGGGGGCTAAGGGCACTCGCCCAAACCCCTCCCCCACATCCCCTCCCCCAATCCCTTATAGGGTTTAGATTATAAGGGAACAGGTCTTATAGTTTCCATTTTCCCTTTACGGGATAGCTCCGCACGGAGTTTGGGAACTAAGTGAGAAAGGGAAAGCTTATTATGGGAATTAATCTTAGTGGGTTGGGGGAGGGGTTTGGCGAGGGGGCAGGGGCATCTGCCCCTGGCCCCCTCCCCCAAGAATATTTCTACTCCACAGTGACGCTCTTGGCCAGATTGCGAGGTTGGTCCACGTCGGTGCCTCGCAGGTCGGCAATGTGATAGGCCAGCAGTTGCAGGGGAGTCACCAGGACGCTGGGGGAGAGATCCAGGGGCACCTGGGGCACCGGAATCACGCTCTCCACCCTTTCCTGGACCTGGTAATTGTCGGTTTCCGTGAGGGCGATGATGCGCCCGCCCCGGGCCATCACCTCTTCGATATTTCCCTGGATCTTCTCCAGCACCGGGCTCCGGGTGGCCAGGACCACCACCGGCATCTCCCGGTCGATGAGGGCAATGGGGCCGTGTTTCATCTCCCCGGCGGCGTAACCTTCGGCGTGGATATAGGAGATTTCCTTGAGTTTCAAGGCCCCCTCCAGGGCGATGGGATAATGAAGGCCCCGCCCCAGGTAGAGGAAGTTGCGGGCCTCCATGTAGCGCCGGGCGGTCTCCCGAATCTGCTGGTCCAGGTCCAGGACCTCCTGGATCCAGGTGGGCAACTTCAATAATTCCTGGAGGCGCTGCCGCACCTGGTCTCGGGTGATCTTTCCGGTGTGCCTGCCCAGAAACAGGGCGATGAGGTAGAGGGCCACCAACTGGGTGGTGAAGGCCTTGGTGGAGGCCACTCCGATCTCCGGGCCGGCGTGGGTGTAAATGACCGCATCGGCCTCCCGGGCGATGCTGGAACCCACCGCGTTGACAATGGCCAGGGTCTTGGCCCCCAGTTCCTTGCCGGCGATCAGTCCGGCCCGGGTGTCCGCGGTCTCCCCGGATTGGGAGATGGGAATCAACAGGGTCCGGGAATCTACCAGGGGCTGGCGGTAACGGAACTCGGAGCCCAGGTCCACCTCCACCGGCAGGCGGCTCAGGCTCTCGATCAGAATCTTACCCACCATGGCGGCATGGTAGGAGGTGCCGCAGGCTACCAGAAAGATCTTGCGCAGCTTCCGGATATCCCCCTGGGAGAGGGCGATCTCCTCCAGCATCACCTCTCCCAGGTCGGGGTTGATCCGGCCCCTAAAGGTGTCGATCAAGGCCCGGGGCTGCTCGAAGATCTCCTTTTTCATGAAGTGTTTGTAGCCCGCCTTCTCCGCCATGGCCGGGCTCCAGGAGATGTGGTGCACCTGGCGCGTGACCGGCTGTCGGTCCCGCCCCAGCAGGAACAAGTCGCCCTCTTTGAGGACCACCAGGTCGTGGTCTTCCAGAAAGATCACCCGCCGGGTGTACGGCAGGATGGCGGGGATATCGGAGGCCAGGAAATATTCCCCCTCCCCCAGCCCCAGGATCAGGGGGCTCTCCTTGCGGGCCGCCACCAGCATCCGGGGCTCATTGGCGTTGACCATGACCAGGGCGTAGGATCCCCGAATGGCGTCCAGGGAGAGGCGCACCGCCTCCAGATATTCCGCCCCCTGGCGCAAATTCTTGACGATGAGGTGCGAGACGATCTCCGTATCCGTTTCCGAGGAGAAGTGGTGGCCTTCCTTGATTAGCTCTTCCTTGAGCTCCAGATAGTTCTCGATGATGCCGTTGTGAACCACTGCGATGGAGCCCACCAGGTGGGGATGGGCGTTGGCCTCGGAGGGGCGGCCATGGGTGGCCCAGCGGGTGTGGCCGATGCCCACCTGGCCCGGCAGGGGATGCTGGCTTAACAATTTTTCCAGTTCCGCCAGTTTACCCAGGCTGCGGCGAATGTCTATGGCGTGATCGCTGATCACCGCCATCCCGGCGGAATCGTAGCCTCGATACTCCAGGCGCTTGAGGCCGTCCAGGATGATGGGCATGGCCTCCCGGGGCCCCAGATAACCGATGATGCCGCACATAATTACCTCTCTGAAGTAGCCAGTAGTCAGTAGTCAGTTGCCAGTAAAAAACCCACTATATCATCACTTAACCGGTCCTTGCCCCTTCTTCTCGTTCCCAAGAAATGCTTTTCAGCAATATCGTATAGTTTTTCTTTAGTCATTTTCCCTATCTTCGTTTACCATTTTTTTATTTTCCTCAAGACCTGCTTCAAGCCCTTTGTAATAAGCATCTTTTTTTGCTTTTTCAAGATAAATAAGAAATGTGGGTAAACCAAATACAAGAATGGTGACACAGATAACAAAAATCCACGAATGCTAGATATACCATAGAAATAAATCAACAAAGACAACTCCACCGGCTAATTCAAGTTTATTACTCATTATTCTATTTCCTATTTTTTCTAACAGCCTTATAAAACTGAATATTCCTTTCTTGCTTTGGAACGCATCTTTTTCCCAAGATCTGCTTGCACACCTCATGAGATAAGAGCAGGATAATAATAACCGCCACTTGCTAACCGCTACTTTTTCTTTTTATTGGCGACTGGCCGGCGCTCCAGGTTCACCTGTCGGGCCCGGGAGATGGCCAGCTTGCCCGGCGGCACGTCTTGGGTGATGGTGGAGCCGGCCCCGACGTAGGCCCCGGCGCCCACGGTCACCGGCGCCACCAGCGCGGTGTTGCTGCCGATGAAGGCCCCCTCCCCGATGATGGTGGGGTGCTTTTTAACCCCATCATAGTTGCAGGTGATGGTGCCGGCGCCCACGTTGGTCCCAGGGCCTACGTCGGCGTCCCCCAGGTAGGTGAGGTGCCCGGCCTTGACCCCTTCATGGAGCACCGATTTCTTCACCTCCACGAAATTGCCGACGTGCACCCTTTGCCGCAGGTCGGCGCCGGGCCGAAGATGGGCAAAGGGTCCGGTGTCCGCACCAGCCCCGACGTGGCTCTTGGTAATGACGCAGCCCATCTTCACCAGGACCTCATCTTCCAGTATGGAGTCGACAATCTTCACCATCGGCTCAATGACGCAGTTTTCCCCAATGACGGTGGCTCCCTGGAGATAGACGTTGGGGTAGATGACCGTGTCCCGGCCGATGATTACCCCGGGCTCGATATAGGCTGACTCGGGGTCGATCAGGGTGACCCCCTGGTCCAGATGCCTGGCGTTGATGCTGCGCTTCACGGTCTGGGTGGCCGCGGCCAGATCGGCCCGGCTGTTGATGCCCAAGAGGCTTTCATGATCCGGGTCCACCAGGGCCGCAACGAACCGGTCCTGCTCCCGGGCGATCTGGATCAGGTCGGTGAGATAGATTTCGCCGGTCACCGGGCTGGGCCGCAGGCGTTGCAGGGCTGCCGCCAGGAAGGCGGCATCAAAAAAATAGGCGCCGGTATTAATTTCCCGGATCGCCAGGATTTCCGGGTGCTCCCGAGCGTCTTTGGCCTGCACCACCGCCATGACCCGCCCTTCCTGGTCCCGCACCACCCGGCCATAATGGGCCCCGTCGTCCAGTTCTATGGTCTGCACGGTCACCGCCGCCCCGGTTGCCTGATGCAGCCGGTGCAGCGCCAGGATGCTCTCCCCGGTAATCAGCGGGGCATCGCCGCAGAGCACCAGGACCGTCCGGGCCACCGCCGGTAAATTTGCGGCCAGGGCCGCCTGCACCGCGTGGCCGGTGCCATTCTGGGGCTCCTGGACCACAAAGCGCACCCCGGAATCTTGGGTGGCCTCCCGGACCGCTTCCGCCCGGTAGCCCACCACCATCACGATGTCCTCCATCCCGACGGCCTTCAGGGTATCCAGCAGGTAGGCGATCATGGGGCGGCCCAGGATTTCATGGAGCACCTTGGGCCGGGCCGACTTCATGCGGGTGCCCTGCCCCGCGGCCAGGACGACGGCGGTGATCTTATCGGTCAGCTTCTCCATCCTTTACCTTTTTATGCACCATTTATGCCAAATCCACAATCACCCCATCACCGCATAATCCACGGTCCGGGGATTATCCATCCTTTTAGAGGCATCCAGAATTTCCATTCCCACGATGTTGCCGTCCTTATCATAGTCGATGATTACCCCAGGTTTATCTTCATCGCTTTCTTCGATGGGGCATTGCTGAAGTGAATCCGCAGCACGTCCACCTCGGGGTCGTAGGTTACCTTCATGAGATGCTCCGGAAGATTCTCATGGTGATAAGGATAACATATAAAAAACCGCTGCTTTTGTAAAAATGAAAAAGGCAAGCCCGTCAACCAGGCTTGCCTTTTGGTTTTATCGGTTAAACGTCGGTTGGGTTAGCGGCTGGCCGCCTTGACACGCACCACGGCGCGACGCAGGGCGACCTCGGCCCGGATATAATCGATCTCTTCGCTCTTGGCCGCGGCCAGGCGGCGTTCCGCCCGTTCTTTGGCCCGCCGGGCCCTTTCCAGGTCAATATCGTGGCCCAGCTCGGCGGCCTCGGCCACGATGGTGACCTTACTGCCAGTGACTTCGGCAAAGCCGCCGCCCAACGCCAGATACTCGGTCTTGCCCCCGAGCCGGTAATACATCTCGCCGATATCCAGGGCGCTCAGGAAGGGGATGTGGCCCACCAGGACGCCGAACTGGCCCTCCACTCCCGGACAGACCACCACGTCGGCATCGGTGGACAGCACCAGGCGATGGGGAGTGACTACCTCCAAATGGAGTTTGTTTTCTGACATGGGTCCCAGCCTCCTGCCTTAGGCGGCTGCCAGCCGTTCGGCCTTGGCCACTGCCTCTTCGATGCTTCCCACCATGTAGAAGGCCTGTTCCGGGAGATCGTCGTGTTTGCCGTCGATAATCTCC
>JBKQKO010000129.1:0-18185 GCA_052147455.1 Desulfobaccales bacterium
GTCTAGTTCTGCGGCAATAGCCTCAATCTCGTCCAGGGCTTCGGACAGATCCGGCTCCCGGCGCCCCACCCCGACCTTGTTCCAGTTCAACTCCTGGATCTGCTTGCGCAGGGCGAAGGGGTCGGCCCCGGAGGCGCGGCCGAAAGGAGCCTGGAGCCGGGCAATGGTTTCCTCCACCTGGCCAGGCCGGGTCTCTTTGATAGTCCGGTTGCCATTAACCAGGTACTTGCCCAGAGCCTTGCCAGTCAGCCGGCCATACACGCAGGAATCGCAGATGCCGTTGCCGCCAAGGCGGTTGGCGCCATGGACGCCGCCGGAGTCCTCGCCGGCCACAAAAAGTTTTTCCGGGGTGGCCTTGCCACCGGTGTCGATCACCGCGCCCCCCATGTAGAAGTGCGCTACGGGGGAAACCGGAACGGGGCCCCCGGCCAGGTTGTAATTGAACTGCTGGCAACGTTCGGCCATGCCGGGGAAGTTCTCCAGGACGAAATCAGCCCCCAGATGGGAGGCGTCAATGTGCACGCCGCCCTCGGGGCAGGCCCGACCGGCCATCATCTCCAGGTAGGAAGCCCGGCTGACGACATCGCGGGTGGCCCGCTCGCCCACCTCAGGGGCGTAGCGAAGCATGTAGCGCTCGCCGACGCCGTTATAAAGGTAGGCGCCCGCACCCCGGAGGCCCTCCTCCAGGAGGGCCCCTGCCACCACGCTGTCCGGGACAATGAGGCCGGTGGGGTGGAACTGGAGCATCTCCATATCCTTCATTACCGCCCCGGCCCGGTAAAGCATGGCGAGGCCGTCCACGGATTTCTCCGGCCCCGGGGCGTGGAAGCGGTAATGAGTGGGGCCCCCGCCGGTGGCCACCAGGGTGGCGGCCGCCTCGGCGACGATGAACTCGCCGCTCCGCATGTTTAGGAGCAGCGCCCCCGTGACCATCTTCCCCGCCTCGTCCAGGAGCAGTTCGACGGCCCGGCACTCCTCCAAGACCGGGATTTGGCGCTTCATGACCTGCTCGGTGAGGCGGCTCATGATCTCGATACCCGTGAGGTCACCCTTGTGTACCGTACGATCGAAGGACTGGCCCGCGAAGGCCTTTTGATGGATGGTGCCGTCGGGATTGCGGTCGAAGAAGCAGCCGAATTTAGTTTCCATCTCCTTGATGGTGGGCGTGGCCTCTTCCACCAAGGTCTTGGCCAGGTCTTGGTCGTTGAGGTACTGGCCGCCCTTGAGGGTGTCCATGAAGTGTTTCTCATGGGAGTCCTCAGGGTTCAGGACCACGTTGAAACCGCCCTGAACCATGCGGCTGCAACCGCCTTTGCCCCTGAGCGCCTTGGTCACGATGAGGATGTTCAGGTCCGGCCTGCGCTCCTGCGCATAGAGCGCCGCCATCTCTGCCGCGGCCCCCATGCCGATGATGAGCAAATCGGCCTTGACTTTGGTTACCATGGTGCCTTCTCGTGCCTATCCGGGGTTCCGGGGGCGGCGAGGCGGTGTGCCTCTGGCCTAACCTACTGCAGCGGCCCAGGGCTGCCAAGCGGGCTACCGCGGGTGCAACCCCAGGCCTTCAGGTTGGCGATGCGCTCAAGCGCTCCGGTAAAGCTTGGTAAAGACAAACTCCCGGTGCCCCAGGGCCTCATTGGCAGTCAGGCGGCCGTTGGCGGTCCGCCGGGCCATCTCCAGAAGCCCGTCACCCGCCTTATCCAGGGTCAACTCACCGCGCAGGATGCCCGAGCAATCGTAATCAATGTGCTCGGACATGGTCTTCACGGTTAATGGGTTGGCGGAGAGCTTGATGACCGGCAGGATGGGGTTTCCGACAATATTGCCCTGGCCGGTGGGGAAGAGGTGCACCACGAAACCGGCCGCCGCCCACAAGGTGACGGCCTCGGCTGCGGCCGAAGAAGTATCCATGTACCAGAGTCCAGGGCCGCTGGGGGCTTCAGCCGGGGCGAGAACGTCGACATATCTGGACTTCTTGCCGATCTTTTGGAGGTTGCCGAAGGCCTTTTCCTCAATGGTAGTCAGGCCGCCCCGGATATTGCCTTTGGTGGGCTGGGAACCGGAGAGATCGTCGGTCTTATTGGCCTGGATGAAGTCGTCGTAATCTTTCCAAATCTGGTAAAACTTCTCTCCGATCTCCGGGGTGGCGGCGCGTTCCTTACAGACCATCTCGGCGCCGGTGATCTCGGAGGTCTCCCCGAAAGAAGTCGTGGCGCCCGCGGCCACCAGTTTGTCGATGGCGTTGCCCACGGTGGGGTTGGAGGCCAGGCCCGAGGTCGTGTCGGACTCGCCGCATTTCACGGAAACCCAGATCTCCGACAGGTCCACTTCTTCACGTTTCAGTTCGGAGGCCCACTGCAGGTATTCTTTGGCCTTACGGCTGGCTTCGGCTATTGTGGTGATGTCTCCATGACGCTCGATACCAAACCCGGTTACGGGCTTTTTCGTCTTTTTTATGCCTTCCACTATGATGTTGGTCCACTCGGGCTCAATACCGATAACCACTGCGGCGGCGACATTGGGGTTGGCGCCCATGCCGATGACGGTGCGGAAGAAAAGCCGCAGGTCTTCCCCAAATTGCAGGCGGCCATAAGCGTGCGGCAGGGCCAGGGTACCCTTGATATTATTAGCCACGGCCTCGCAGGCCGCATTGGACAGGTCATCCAAAGCCAGGATGACCACATGGTTACGGACGCCTACCCGGCCGTTTTCACGGCGATAAGCCAAAACTTTGCCTAAACCCATCTTACCACCTCTTCGTCTTCAGGTTGTGGATATGGACATGGGCGCCCTTTGAGAAGGGGGTGGAAACCACGCCGATGTCATGGCCGTATTTGATTACCGTATCGCCCTGTTTCATGGCCTGCAAGGCGATCTTATGGCCCAGGGGGATGTCTGCCAGGACCTTGACCTCGATGGGGGCCTGGCTGTCCATATACAGGCCCTTGGCGATCTCGTTCCCCTTGAGGTCCACCGTCGCCACGCCGACCGTGTCACCCTTCTCATGAACCAGAAATTGAATCATGCACACGCTCCTTAGTTTGGTACCGGTTGGATTCTGCCAAACCGGCAGCTAATTAATGGGGAAGGGGGAGGACCATCTAGCCTCAAAAACCCCAGTCCGGGTAAGCAGCGAGTCCTCATGCAGGAAAATTGCCTTGGCCACGCCTCCCGGATAAAATTATTTTAACATAATTGTGCCATGAAGGCTGCGCGATATTTTGAGTAGACTAAAAAAATGGCCGAGGATCCAAAAGAGAAGGTTCCATCCCCAGGATTCCTCACCCGCGGGGATAGCAGGGAAGCTACAAATTTTCCGGGATTAGTACGTCTCGTCTAACCAGGCCTGGAAACAGGCGCATCCACAAGGCCACCACGAATAAGGTGCCAATACCGCCGATCACCACCGCTGGTACCGTGCCAAACCAGGCGGCAGTGACTCCGGATTCGAATTCTCCGAGCTGGTTGGAGGCGCCGATAAAGATAAAATTGACCGCACTAACCCGTCCCCGCTTTTCATTGGGCGTCTCTAACTGCACCAACGTCGAGCGTATTACCACGCTGATCATATCGGTTGCACCCAGGACCGTGAGTGCGGCCAATGACAGCAAGAAGGATCGGGATAGACCGAAGACAATGGTGGCAATGGCAAACCCGGCTACCGCGGTGAACATGATTTTTCCAATGCGGTGTTGGAAGGGTCGACGCACCAGATACACCGACATTACCAGTGCTCCTACCGCCGGCGCAGCCCGCAGCAATCCTAAGCCCCAGGGACCTGTGGAGAGAATGTCCCGGGCATAGATAGGCAAAAGAGCCGTAGCACCACCCAGCAGTACTGAGAATAAGTCCAGCGAAATGGCGCCGAGTATATCGGGCTTGCTGCGGATATAGGCGATGCCGTCGAACACCGATTTCAGCGTCGGTGGTTGGCGGCGCACCTCAATTACAGGCGAGGGAATGCCGAAGTATAATAACGCCGCCAAACAATAACAGGCGGCAATAACGGTGTAGGCTGAGCCGGCGCCGGCGATGTAGATGATGCCGCCCAAGGCCGGGCCCAGGATGCTCCCAATCTGTCTTCCCGTGGCGCTCAAGGCGAAACATTCCGGCAATATGGCCGGCTCTACCAGCATAGGTAGAAAAGCCTGCATGGTCGGGTTCTCGAACGCTCTGGCCGCACCGATTAGTAAAACACAGGCCAAGATAAGTTCACGGTTAAGGCAGTGGATAAAGCTGCCAACGGCCAGCACTGCGGTCATCGCGCCTTCAATAAGGAAACAACTTAAAATAATGCGCCGCCGGTCATAGCGATCAGCCACATGTCCCACCACCAGCGACAGAAGGAATTGAGGTAAGAACTGCACCAGGCCGATGAGTCCCAGGCTGAAGGCACTCCGGGTTAAATCGTAAATCTGCCAAGCCACGGCAAGCGAGAGTATTTGATAGGCGAGAGCGGCAGAGGTTTGCGCAGCCACAAACCGCCTGAAGGAAGGAATGCTCAACAGATGCCGTTGGCTCGGCTGCATTTTCATGTGGGGCCGGCCTCCTCTACGCCAGGCTAAACGTGAGCGCGGGCTAAGCTGTAATCGGTTATATACCAATCCGGAAGATTGGTACACAGGCGGGAGGTCCAGGCTATCCGGACTTGCTATCTAGGCCTCTGGCCTGGGTAATTAGTTGGCCGAGCCGAAACTTGAGTTATAGGTCCTCCAGAGAGCCAATGGCCGCTCACCCCGGTGCCAATGCTGATCAGGGCGCCGCGGAAACCCAGGGGCGGTTAAGCACGGCCAATAATCGGGAAAAATTAGCGGGCGGGATAAATCCCCAGATGCTCTTGAGGGCCGGGCATGATATATTTCTCATCCATAGGCGCCGAGACGCCTTGGAACTACTTAGGAATCCGGGTTCGACCCGGAAGGAAACGGCCTGAAGACCGGCTGCAAGCCAGGCCAGCCCCAGGTGGGGCAGCGGGGGAGTTCTCATGTCGGCCAGGGGGAAGATTGACAAGCTTCTGATCGCCAACCGGGGGGAGATCGCCTTGCGCATCATGCGCTCCGCTCAGGAGTTGGGCCTCAAGGTGGTGGTCATCTATGAAGAGACCGACAAGGACGCCTACCATATCATGCGGGCCGATGAGGCGGTGTGTATCGGCCCCGGCCCCCGGAAAGATTACCTGGATATCGGCAAGATTATCGAAGCGGCCAGAGAGACCGGGGCCCAGGCGATCCACCCGGGCTATGGCTTTCTGGCGGAAAATGCCAACTTCCCCGAAGCCTGCATCGAAGCTGGCCTGGTGTTCGTGGGGCCGCCTCCGGAGGTGATCCGCAGCCTGGGGAGCAAGGTGGTCGCCCGCAAGATCGCCCAGGAGGCGGGCATCCCGGTGATTCCCGCCACTGCCAGCCTACCCCCGGGGGCCCCGGGGGAGCGGCAGGCCCTGGATTTCGCGGCTGCCAACGGCTATCCCCTGATGATCAAGGCCGTTTCCGGCGGCGGCGGCCGGGGGATTCGCCCGGCCGAGGATGAGAAGCAATTGCTGGCCGGCCTGGAACGATCCCGGGCCGAGGCCCTGATGTCCTTCGGAGACCCGGCTATCTATCTGGAAAAGCAGATAAGCCGGCCGCGGCACGTGGAAGTGCAGGTCCTGGCCGACGACTACGGCAACGTGGTGCATCTCGGCACCCGTAACTGCTCTATCCAGCGCCGCCACCAGAAACTTATCGAGGTCGCCCCCGCCGGGCTGGCGCCGGCCCTGCTGGAGGAAATTTGCGCCGCCGCGCTGCAGGTGGTTAAGAATGCCAATTATCTCAGCGCCGGCACGGTGGAGTTCCTGGTAGAGCCGGACGGCGTCTACTATTTCCTGGAAGTGAACACCCGCTTGCAGGTGGAGCACACCGTAACCGAGATGGTCACCGGCATCGACATCGTCCGGGAGCAACTCCTCATCGCCATGGGCGAGCCCATCAGCTTCAAGCAGGACCAGGTGGTGGAGCGCGGCTGCGCCATCGAGTTGCGGATCAACGCCGAAGACCCTAAGAACGACTTTCTCTCCAGCCCCGGCGTGGTTCAGGTCTACCAGTCACCCGGCGGCCACGGGGTCCGGCTGGACGGGAGTATCTACCAGGGCTACGAAATCACGCCCTATTATGACTCCATGATGGTGAAGCTTACGGTCTACGGCTTCAACTGGCGGGAGGCGGTAGACCGCATGTCCCGGACTCTGAAAGGGTTTCTGATCATTGGGGTGAAGACCACCATCCCCTATTTTCAGCAGATCGTCCAGGAGCCGGACTTTATCGCCATGAAGCTGGATACCGCCTATATCGACGAGCACCCGCAACTCCTGGATTATCTGGAAGAGGAACGCGGGGTGGACAAGATTGCCCGCCTCATCGCCGAGATCAACGCGCATGGCAAGAACCCTTATGCCCAATGAGGGGCGGAAACGAAGTTCGAAGTTCAATTCTAAAAAATAGAAACTGGGCGACCCAGCGGGTCGCCCCTACTAGAAACTGGGCGCCCCAATCACCAGCCGGAAGCCGGTGCCACTGTCGCCCCTGCAACTCGAAACTCGAAAATCTTTTTGAGGCATGAACCATGGAGCCGCGCATAAATAAAGATATGGAGCCGGCGGCCATCCTGGAGATCTTGCGGGGGGTGGACGGCTATTACCTGTGCAACAATGAGCGGGACGTCTCCCAGTCCGACTTCAAGAACCGCCAGATGCCCATGACCAGTGTGCGGGTGGCCCCCTCCCGCGAGGCCGCCGGTTTTTTCTCGGTGGAGGTGAGCGGCGGCGCCTCGGTGCACGTGGACCTGATGCGGCGCCAGGTGAACCCCTTCCAGCGGTTGCGCATCATCCGCAAGGCCATGCCCGGGACCCTGTTGCAGACGGTGGTGCGGGGGGCTTGCCTCTTCGGCTATCGCCATTATCCGGAAAAGGTCATCCGCCTGGTGGTCCGGGAGTTTGCGCGCTACGTGGACGTTTGGCGGGTCTATGATTTTCTCAACCATGTGCCCAACCTGATCCCGGTCTTCGAAGAGGTGCAACGGGCCGGGCGGCTGCTGATGCCCAGCATCTGCTTCTCCACCGGCAAGGAGCACACCGACGCCTACTACGTGGGCAAGGTGCGGCAGATCCTGGAGATCACCGGCCCGGACGTGATTATCTCCATCAAGAATTACGCCGGATTGGGAACTCCTAAGCGTCTTGGCGGGCTGGTGGCGGCCCTGAGCCAGGCCTTTCCGGGCGTCATCCTGCACTACCATGGCTGCAACACCGACGGCAACGACATCGGCCGCATGAGCGCCGCCATTCTGGCGGGGGTGAAGCTGGTGGATGTGGCGGACCACGGTTACGGCGCCATCTACGGCCAGGCGCCGGCCCTCACCCTGATCCAGGCCCTGGAGGACTACAACAAGAAGGCCGTGGGAGTGGACCTCCCCTCCCTCATCAAGTCTTCCAACCTGCTGCGCCAGGAACGAAAGATCTATGAGCCCTTTGAGAGCCCTTTCCGGGGCCACGACCCCACCGTGGCCTATTACAAACTCACCGGCGGGGCGCTGACCAGCGTCTTTGAACTGGCGGACCAGGGCGGTTATCTGGAGCGAATCCCCGAGATCCTGGAAGAGCTGGCCCGGGTTCAGGTGGAACTGGGGAACTTGTGGGCGGTGACCCCGGGCTCCACTATTCTCTGGACCACCGCGATGAATAACGTCCTCCACGGCCGGTACCAGCGGCCCTCCCTGGACTTGCAGAACCTGCTCCTGGGTCGCTACGGGCCCCTGCCTTTCTATGAGCCGGAGCCCTGGATTTATGAAAAAGTCCTGGAGTACCAGCGCCATGACGGCAAGAAATGGCAGCAGATCCTGGCGGAGGAGGGAGGCCTGGTTTCTCCGCCGGAACCCCAACTGGAGCGGGAGCGACTCTCCTTAGGGAAGGAATTGGGACGTCCGGCCTCCTTGGAGGACCTGGCCCTCTATCTGATGTTTCCCTTTGATGCCACGTCGTATTTCAAGTTCGAGGCCAAATACGGCAAGACCTGGCTGTTGCCGCCGGAGGCCTGGTTTCGCCGGGGCGGCTTCAAGGACGGCGAACACCTTAGCTTCACCGACGAATACGGGGTGCCCCATGACATCGAGGTCATCGCCACCCGGCGGGAGGGCGGCAACGTGCTCACCACCCTGGTGGTGGACCATATCTTGCGGACCTTCAGTGTCCAGGTGGAAGGCCCGGAGAGTCACGCGGCGGCCGTTTAGCCGGTCCTTAGACTATACTTAAGAATACTACGATTATTAAAATGTAGAATTTCTCCCTCTTATCCAAAAATAAATACCGTAACTCATGAAAATCATTCCCGTTGTGAAGGGGATGATTTCCTCCGTTATCTGCCCCAGCGCGTTATTAATGGGAGCGGAAAAAAGATTAAATTCCTCCTCACCCGGTGTCGGCCCCCATCGGGGGAGAGGGGATAAGGCTGGAACCCCTGTCATGCTCCCGTTAATAATATTTATATAAATTGGGACTCCTTGTTTTTCGAACCGGATGAACTTATTTTTTGATTATCTAAGCGGGTTGGCGAAAAGGCAGACAAAGGAGAAATCGATGAGCGCCAAAGTGGGTTTGTGGATTGACCATAGAAAGGCTATTATCGTGGCGGTTACGGACAAGGGGGAAGAGACAGGCCTGATCATATCGAAGGTTGAAAAACAGCTCCGCCGTTCCGGTGATTCACCTCTTAAGGGTCCCTATGAACCAGATCTGGTACCGGCACAGGATAGCCGCCAGAGGAGGGTTACGGGACAGCTCAACATTTACTACGATGCGGTCATTGCGTCTATTCGGGATGCAGAATCTATTCTGATATTTGGTCCTGGCGAGGCAAAGGGCGAACTGAAAAGGCGTCTTGAAAGAGACAACCTCGGTGGACGCATCGTGGGTATGGAAACAGTTGACAAGATGACCGATCGTCAGATTGCTGTGAAAGTTCGACAGCACTTTCCAACCTAGCGTTCAGCAATTATAAAGCAGGGAAGGCCAACTATTTTCTTCTGGATAATTCGAGATTATGCGAAACCCTGGTGCACCGCATTCCCAAAACGGTTTTATCGACTTCTCTTCTTTCCGGGTTTAACCCCGAAAACGTTCCACTACCTCAGGAATGAGGCCCAGCTAGCGACCTCATTCCTAAGATTTGACCGTTGTTTTAAGGAGCCGGGTATCGGAACGTCTACTTAGCCGCCGCCTTCTTTCTGCCTCCTTTTGATCCAAATCCTCTATCCTTGGCCATCTTGCTCCGTTGCGCCGAATACTCCTTGCACACCAGAGGAAATTTCTTGGGGTCAAGCCCAAATTGTTTAAGGTATTCTTTGGGCAATAATCCATGGGCTTTCTTGATATGTGCTTTCAAAGTTCGACATTTTTTGCCGCACTCCAGACAGACCACAAATTTTTCGGTAACGATGTCTTTCAAAGGTATCGACGGTTTCTTCACCATTCCGGCCTCCGGAGCTTTTCCAGAAGCCATGATCTCCGGCGCCGCACCGGATTCCAGAGAAGACAAGACGCCGTAGATCTCTTTAATTTCTTCGACTAATTCCTGGGTGGATAATTCGGTCATAGATGCATGGGAAATGACAACCTCTGCGGTTAATTTCAAAATTTCAGTGGCCATGAAAATTCTCCTTTCTCTTGAGCGTAATGGATGAATCAATGTAAGGATGTTATTATTGTTTAGTTTCATTTTGTCAAGGAAATTGTGTCAATGAACCGGAGTAAGGGTAATATCAGCACTGAGGTATCCGGGTTCAAAGGGATATATGCCAAAATTTCTGAAAAAATAACTTATCTCTCCCCCTGGGATAAAACCGGCGCTGGTACGAGAATTGCATTATAAGCTGCCGAGATAATCTATCCTTTGCAGGGGGAAGAGATCTTGGTCTCACCACTGAAATTTCAGGCGCTGACCGGAAGATCTTGGGTGGCGCTGCCGGTGCTAATTCTTCTCGGTTTTCTCGGCAATTTTTATTGCATTCCCCTATTCTACGGGGCGGATTTCCTCTTCGGCAGCATCGCCGTACTTCTCATCCTTTATTTTTACGGCCTGTCTTGGGGGCTCCTGGCCGCCATGGTGGCCAACAGCTATACCTATGTTCTCTGGGGTCATCCATACTCCATTATCGTGTTCTTGCTGGAGGCCCTCTTCGTCGGCTATCTGCTGCGCTCCGGCCGCCGCAATCTCTTTCTGCTGGATGGCGTATTCTGGCTGCTGATCGGCTTTCCCCTAAACACGATAATTTACTATGCAATTATGCACATGGATATGGTTACCACAGGTTTCATTATCCTCAAGCAGGGGATCAACGGTATCTTCAACGCCCTGCTGGCCAGCCTGGCTATCAACTATCTGCCCCTGAACCGGTTCTTGGGACGCCCGCCAGTCCGCCGGACCTTTAGTCTCCAGGAGGGCCTCTTTAATTTAATGGCGGCCCTGGTCCTGGCCCCGGCCCTGATGCTGACCGTCGTGGATATCCGGGGGGAGATGAATAATTTTGATCAGAAAATGGTGACGGACCTACAAACCCTGTCCAGCGACATCCAGTCGCATCTGCTCCTCTGGTATCGGCAGCATTTGCAGGCTGTAACCGTGCTGGCCGGTTTTGCCGCGCAATCATCCCTGACGCCCTCGCCCTGGTTGCAGAAAGGCATTGAGCTGATCAATCGGAGCTTCCCGGACTTTGAAACTATGTACGTGGGCAATGCCGCGGGCAAAAGCGTGGGCTTTTATCCTCCCATTGATAAGGAGGGGAAGTCCACCATTGGTCTGGATTTCTCCGACCGGGCATATTTCAGAGAGCTGCAGAGAAGTAAACAGGCGGTGACCTCGGAAGTCTTCAAGGGCCGCGTCAGGTTGTTCGCGCCCATTGTGACGCTGTCGGTGCCGATCATCCGGGAAGACCGTTTCGCCGGTTTCGCCCTGGGCGCCCTGGATTTAGGGGAGGTCCGGGCACTCTTGGAACCTTACGGCAAAGCCAGGGGCGTCACCGTCACCCTTACCGACGCCCGGGGCCGGGTCATTGCCAGCACCTCGCCGGAACGGGCCCCCCTGCAATCCTGGGATCGCAAAAAAACCGGCATGGTTGAGCCCATTAGCAGCACCACGTTCCGGTGGTTCCCGCCGGACAAAAATCTGCCCTCCATGACCCGCTGGAAGCAGTCCTTTTTCGTGGCCCAAACCGAGGTGGCCGAGGATATTCCCTGGAATATGACCGTTGAAGCTCCCATTGCCCCACATCAGCAACATTTATATAGCATTTACGTACAAAACCTCGCGGTCATGGCGTTTCTCACTCTCCTGACCCTGCTGTTGACCCTGGCCCTGAGCGGTTGGTTGGCCAAGCCTCTGAATAAGCTGGCACAAGTCACCACCGACTTGCCCGATAAGATCCTGGCGCACCGGGATATTGACTGGCCTGCAAGTGCGGCCACGGAGGTGGATTCCCTCATTGGCAACTTCCAATCCATGACCCGGGCCCTGGAACAAAATTTTCAGGAATTGAAAGAGCACGGCAAAGAGCTGGCCAGCGCCAACGAAGGTTTGCAACTGGAGATTGCCGAACGGGGGGAGGCGGAGCAGGCACTCCGGGATTCGGAGGCAAAATACCGCTCTTTGATTGATAATGCCAGTGAAGCGATCCTCCTGACTGATATCGACGGTAACTTCCTGGATGCGAATCGGAAAGCCGAAGATCTGCTCGGCTACACTAAAGCGGAGCTTTTGCGGATGAACGTCAGGCAAGTCCATCCTGAAGAAGACCTGGAGCAAGTCATGACCGGCATTCAAAAAACGGTTCTAAAGAATAAAGGTTCTACGTTAAATATCCGGATTTTGCGAAAAGATGGAACGGAAGTTCCGGTGGACATCACCGGCAGTACCATCGAATACGCCGGCAAAACCATGACCCAGGGAATTATCACAGATATCACCGAGCGTCAAAAAGCCGAAGCAGAACGCCTGAGGTTCAGCAAACTGGAGTCCCTGTCCACTCTGGCTGGGGGCATTGCCCACGACTTCAACAATATTCTTACTGCCATAATGGGGAATATTGGCCTGGTCATGCTGGATGGCAAGATAGAACCCCAGGTTCAAGATAGGCTGGCTCAGGCAGAACAGGCTTGCTTGCGGGCCCAGGCCTTGTCTCGGCAACTGCTCACCTTTGCCAAGGGTGGGGCGCCAATTAAACAGATTGTTTCTATCGCTAATTTACTAAAAGAGTCAGCTATTCTAATCCTATCCGGTTCCAAGTCTCGCCATGAAGTGTCAATCCCTGACAATCTCTGGGCAGTGGAAGCTGATCCCACGCAGATCAATCAAGTTATTGGCAATTTGCTGATAAATGCTGACCAGGCCATGCCCGAGGGTGGAATTATCAAAATAATAGTGGAAAATAGTTTAGTGGAAGCAGAATCGAATTTACCTATATCCAAAGGTAATTATGTTAAGTTTAGCATCGCCGATCAAGGGATGGGCATCTCCCCAAAATATTTAGATAAAATATTTGACCCATATTTCAGCACCAAACAAAAGGGAAGCGGATTGGGCCTGGCGACGGTTTATTCAATTATTAAAAATCATTCCGGATACATACAGGTAGAGTCCCAGTTGGGAGTTGGCACCGGCTTTCATATCTACCTCCCTGCCACAGACAAAGAAGTTCCTGCCGCTGAACCGGAAACGGTAAAACCGACTATGGGGCAAGGGAAAGTCCTGGTAATGGACGATGAAGAAATGGTCAGAGATGTTTTAGGCAGGATGTTGAGCCGGTTGGGCTACGAGGCGGATTTTGCCATTGATGGTTCTCAGGCGATAGAAAAATTTGTCCAGGCGAAGGAGGCCAATCAGGGGTTTGCTGCGGTAATTCTTGATCTGACTATTCCCGGGGGCATGGGAGGCAAAGAAGCAATACAGGGTCTTCTGAAGATCGATCCACAAGTGAAAGCCATAGTTTCAAGCGGCTATTCAGATGACCCGATTATGGCTGATTTTCAAAAATATGGGGTCTCCGAAGTTATTGCTAAGCCGTATCGGGTTTCGGAACTGAGTAAGATATTGCAAAGAGTTATTCCTGAGAAAAGAACAAATTAAAGATTTCTGCTGAGGTTGTCGAAAAAGATAATCGCCGGGCTTACTTCCCCAAAAATATCTTCCCTTTCAGTCCACCCGAAATCATTGATAATCCATATAATCTTTATTAAATGGCGGGGGTTAAGCTATTTATCACAACCAGTTTGTTTTTATTAGAATGAATGACGGTACTTAAACCTGGGGGGAGAGGGGTGCGAACCCGGCTAAATTCTTCCGGGCCAATTTAACATTCGGGCGCGGGTTGCAATCAAAGAGTTTAAAGCCGCAAAAAAAACAGAAGGAAATGGTTTTCGGAACAGACCGCGGCGATTTAATCATTTATATCATGATGATCAGGAGGGTTTAAAATGAGGAGGTGGGACAAAGGAATGGTGGCAGCCGTGATCATGGGCAGTCTCCTTTATGGCGGAATTCCCGCGTTGGCGCAATCAACCAACGATCCGGGCATCCAGGCCCGGGAGCAGCGCCAGCAGCAGCGCATCCAGCAAGGGATCCAGTCCGGCCAGGTGACCAGGGGAGAAGCCAATCGCCTGGAGGCGCAGCAGTGCCGGATCCAGGGCACCGAGGACCGCATGAAGGCCAACGGCAACCTCACCGGAAGAGAACGGGCCAAACTGACCCGGATGCAGAACCGGGCCAGCCGGAACATTTACCGGAAAAAGCACAACAACCGGACGGTTGCTAACAGCTAATCAATGAGGAGCGGCCAGCAGTCAGAGCCAGAGGGGGGCCTCGAGCCCCCCGTTTTTTTGGGGGAGCTTATCAGGCTCAACCAATCGGGAAGAGGGGAGGGCACTTAATCTGCCCCGGGGCTGGGCTCGCTGGTCTTGAGGGCGCCGATTCTCTGAAGGCAGTCCTCGGCGCTGAGGCGGCCGTAGAAATAATCCTGCAAGGCCTGGAGGAAGGGGTTGGCCGCGAAAAACTGCTGTATTCCCAGGCGGTCTCCCAGGTCGGGGAGAGGCAAAGGGATTTTGAAGAAGGCGGCAATTTCCTGGAAGACTTCCAGTTGTTGGATCTCGGCCTGGCGCATCTGCGCTTCCATCTGGAACAGGAGTTTCCGCAGGCGCAGCAGCTCATCATCCCTTTTGCGGTATTCCCGGATTTTGTGCCTCAGAAAGTTGAGCTGTTGCTGTCTGGCCAGGGTACTGTAGGAGATGACTTTGCTCATCGGCGGGGGCCTTTCTCTGCTTGGAAAAGTTCCTGAGTTTGTGGGATACCCATCCTCTGGCATCCGGTTCCCGTGACTCCGGGGGCGGCGGCGCGACATTTTCATGATTTACGGGTGAGCCCGGGGCTCATAAGCGACTGTTGGAAAAGTTATCATCCAACGTTGCAGATTCAAGGCAAAAAGGTTAATTTCATCAAATATGAAACGCACGGAGATACCCGACTTCGCCAAAATGGGGGGACTGGTGCCCGCCATCGCTCAGGACGCGGTTAGCGGTGAGGTGCTGATGCTGGCCTTCATGAATGAAGCGGCCTGGGTCGAGACCTTGAAAACCGGTGAGGCCCATTATTTCAGCCGCAGCCGCAACCAGCTCTGGCGCAAGGGCGGCACCTCCGGCCACGTGCAACGGGTCAAGGAGATTTACCTGGATTGCGATAACGATACGATCCTCCTGAAGGTGGAGCAGGTGGGAGGCGCCGCCTGCCACACCGGTTACCGCAGTTGTTTTTACCGCCGCCGCCTGGGGAACGGCTGGGAAGTGGTGGGCTCGCCAATCTTTGATCCCAAGGAGGTGTACGGCGGTGGCTAAACTGCGACTGGGGCTCCCTAAGGGCAGCCTGGAGAAAGCCACCCTGGAGTTGTTCCGCCGTTCCGGCTGGCATATCCAGGTGAATGGGCGGAGCTACTTCCCGGACAGCGACGATCCGGAGATCAGCTGCTCCATGTGCCGGGCCCAGGAAATGAGCCGCTACGTGGAGAATGGCACTTTGGACTGCGGCATCACCGGCAAGGACTGGATCATGGAGAACGACTCCGGGGTGACGGTGGTGGCGGACCTGATGTATTCCAAGTCGAGCCTCAACCCGGTGCGCTGGGTGCTGGCGGTGCCGGCGGATTCGGAGATCAAGACTCTGCGGGATCTGGCGGGTAAGAAGCTGGCCACTGAGCTGGTGAATTACACCCGCCGCTATTTCGAGCAGCGCCAAATCCCGGTCCAGGTGGAGTTTTCCTGGGGGGCCACCGAGGCCAAGGTGGTTGCCGGCCTGGTGGACGCCATCGTGGAGGTGACCGAGACCGGCAGCACCATCAGGGCCCATGGCCTCAAGGTCATTCACGAGTTGTTCCAGAGCAATACTCAGTTCATCGCCAACAACCAGGTGTGGGAAAACGACCCGGTGAAACGGGAGAAGATGGAGGGTCTGGCGGTCCTGCTCCTGGGGGCGCTTCGGGCCGAACGCATGGTGGGCCTGAAGATGAATATCCCGGAAAAGCAGCTGAAGAACATCGTGGAACTGCTCCCCAGCCTGATGGCCCCTACCATCGCCAGCCTCTTTGAAACCGATTGGTATTCGGTGGAGGTGGTGGTGAACTCCTCCGAGGTCAGGAACCTCATCCCCCGTCTAATCCGGGCCGGGGCCCAGGGGATTGTGGAGTATCCGCTGCATAAGGTGATTTGATTTATCCGTTAATGAATCTGGATTAAGGGGAAGGAATAAAATGAAGGGGTGCTGCCATGTATAATAAAATCCAACTCGATATTTCAAAAGACTATTACCAGCAAAACTTTCCAAATGATGGACAACGGTTCATAGCTTGGTACCTTCGTAATGTACACCATCGAGATGAAAATGAAGCTAAAATGGACATAACTGACGGTCCCGATGACAAACAGATTGATGCGATTGTGATAGACGATAACAATAACACTATATACGTTATCCAGGGAAAATTCGTTGGTGTGGATAAAGTTGATGCAGAGCCACTTCGGGAAGTGCTCTCGTCCTGGATTCAGTTAAAAGACCCTGTTCGTCTTCAAGAAACGGCAAACGTTAAACTAAAGCGACGTTTATCGGAACTTGCCATTTCTCTTGATGACGAGTATGACGTCAATTTTGAATTATTAACGACCGCATCATTGACACATTCAGCCATGAATGATTTTGCCACATTCCAGAAACAACTCGCGGAAGCCGATGATTTTCCGGCTACTATTCACCTTGTCGACAATGAAGAACTCAAGAAAAGATATGAGATGGCCCTTGACACAGAACATCCTGTTCTTAATTATTCGATGCAACTGCAAGAAGGAAAATACATCGCACTAAAGATCGCAGATACACAGACACTTATAGCCGCAGTTCCATTAAAAGACTGTCTTTCTTTTCCAGGTATTTCAGACGGCACATTATTTAAGAAGAATGTTCGACAATCGCTTGGATTGAGCAACCGCGTAAACAAAGGAATTGGCGATACCATCTTTAGGAATAGCAGGGAATTCTTTTTTTACCATAATGGAATCACCGCTCTTTGTAATAGAATGGACATCGATACTGATACAAGGAAGCTATCGCTCAATGGCCTCAGTGTTGTTAATGGTTGCCAGTCACTCACAACAATACTTTCTTATAGTGAAAAAATAAAGCAGCTTGAAGAATCTTACGTCATGTTCAGATTCTACGAAATCACAACGCGAGACAGAGCTGACCGAATAAGTATCAATACAAACTTGCAGAGTTCTGTGAAACCACGGGATTTGAGAAGTAATGATAAAAGAGTATTAGGCCTTAAGAGATCATTTGAGCAAAATTATCGTACAGGCTTCATGATTACGCAGCGCGGTGAAGAGGCACCGGCATCTAAAGATAAAAAGTATGTTATTGACCTCTCAGATCTGGGTAAGTACATGGTTTCATGGCACTCTCAAAGGCCGAACATTGCATATAGTGAAACGAAAATATTTGATAAATACTTCGATCAACTTTTCAAGCGAGACTATAGGCCAGAAAACGCACAGGCACTAAACTTCATAATGCAAGGCGTGTGGGAAAGATGGTCAAAGGAAAACCCACTGGGGTTAAATGAATCTCTTCTGGCAATGCGCGCGTATGCCCCATATCACCATCTTTTTGCTGTCTCGCTTTGCTTCTGTGTCCTGAATAATATGGCTGAAGGAGTGCCGAATCCAGCACTCTCTTATGAAAAAATGTTATCCGGAGGATTAACAGACCAGATAATAGATATTTCTGGTACCTGCCTAAATAGCGCATTAGAAGCGGCGGCATACGAACCGCAACCGTCGAATCGAGTATTTAGCCCGCAGAACTGGATCAAGGCAAAAACATGTCTCGCAGGAATACGCGCAGCTATACGACAATACTTTACTATGCTTCCTACAATGCCTAATGGAAAAGAAATGAGCCAACGCATCCGACAATCGTTAGAAATGGAGGCTAGTTCATTCGAGGCTAGATGGGCTGCGGATTGACAGAATTTATTTGCGAGGAGGATAGCAACATGGCAGAACGCCCCGGAGCAATCACCATGAAGGGCAATCCCCTGACCCTGGTGGGCCGGGAAGTTCAGGTGGGGGAGAAGGCCCCGGATTTTGAGGTTATCGCCAACGACTTGAGCCTTTTTCGGTTTTCTGCGCTCCAGGGCAAAGTGGCCATTATCACTGCGGTGCCCTCCCTGGACACCCCCACCTGCAATATCGAAACCCGGTGGTTCAATGAGGAGGCCGCCAGGCTGGGGCCTGACGTGGAAATCCTGACCATCAGCATGGACCTGCCCTTCGCCCAGAAACGCTGGTGCGGCGCGGCGGGCGTGGAGCGGGTCAAGACCTACTCGGACCACAGAGACGCGGCTTTCGGCATGGCTTACGGGGTGTTGATCAAGGAATTGCGCCTCCTGGCCCGGGCCGTGTTCCTGGTGGACCAGGGGGGAGTGGTGCGTTACGTCCAACTCGTCAAAGAGCTGTCCAATGAGCCGAACTATGACGAGGTCTTGCAGGCGTTAGGCAAGCTGACCTGAGAAGGGGAATGACCAGGGAGCGCATTTGCCGCACGTTTAATCAGTGACTCGGAAGCAGATTAAGA
>JBKQKO010000130.1:0-55259 GCA_052147455.1 Desulfobaccales bacterium
CTCCTTAGGGGAGCTCGCAGCCGTCGGCTGCCAGCCAGGTAGGGGGGCGCGCTGCGCCCCGAAATATTGCTGCTTACTATAATCTAATAGTGCGCCGGGTGCACTCTAGTAGAGGAACTCTTTCCCGTTCCCCAGCCCGGCTTGGGAAGATATTTTGCCAAACGAGTTAATCAGGCAGCCCGCCCTGGCGTTTGGCCCTTAGCTGATTGCCGCTAGCCCACAGAGTTATTGCTGCCAAATAATCCGGCCGCAGTCCTTCAGGTCGTAGCCCCCCAGGGTGGTGGCCGCCTCCCGAAATTGGGCCGAGCGGATAACCTCCAGCAGGACCTGGAAGCGGGGATCGGCAAAGGTGGTCTCCGGCACCACCAGGTCGTAGCGCTCCGGCCGCAACGGGATAAAGTCGAGCCCCAGCGCCCGGGCCGCCGCCAGAATCCCCAGTCCGGCGTCGGCGGTCCCGGAAAAGACATTCACCGCCACTGCCATGTGGGTGTATTCCTCCTGGTCGTACCCCTCTATGGTGTCGGCCGCCAGGCCCGCCTCCTTTAGGAGAATATCGAGGAGCAGGCGGGTGCCGGCGCCCCTTTGCCGGTTGATGAAGCGCACCCCGGAGCGGGCCAGGTCCTTGAGGCCCAGGAGGTTTTTGGGGTTGCCCGGGGCCACCATCAGACCCTGCTGGCGCCAGGTCAGATTGATGAGTCTCAGCGGCACCCCGGCGAGGTGCCGTTGGATGAAGGAGATGTTATAGGTGTGGCTCTCGGGGTCCAAGAGGTGGCAGCCGCCCAGGTGGGCCCGGCCCTGGCGCAGGGCCATCAGGCCCCCCAGGCTGCCGACGTGGCCGGAAGAGAGGCGCAGCCGCGCCTCGCGGCGGCGCAGCAGGGTGGCCAGGAGGTCCAGGGCGTTGTCGTGGCTCCCCAGGACCACCAGGGTGCCGTCGATCTCCTCGGGGGCCACCAGCAGCTCCGCGGCCACCGGGCGGTCTTCCTCCAGGCCTTCGCTCAGGGAGGGGATCGTCAGCAAGCCGTCGGCCCGCACCAGGGAAGTGATGGCGCCGGCGCCCCGGGGCAGGGGAGTGGCGATGACCCGGTCCCCCACCCGGCCCAGGGTCACCCGGATGAATTCGGTGAGGCCGGGCCTGGAAGGCAGGTTCTGGGCCGGCTGGACTGTGAGTACGGGCCGCATCTTAAGCCTTTTCCCGGCCATCCCGGCGATCAGGGGCGCGGCGAACTGCTCGAAGGAAAGGACTGCGGAAACCGGATAGCCGGGGTTGCCGAGCACCGGTTTGTCCGCCACCACCCCCAGCAGGGTGGGCTTCCCCGGCATCATGGCCACCCCGTGCACCAGCACCTGGCCCAGGGCGGCCACCGCCTGGCAGGTGTAATCCTCGGTGCCCGCGGAAGAGCCGGCGTTGATGAGCACCAGGTCGGCGGCCGCCAGGGCTTTTTGTAAGGCGGTTATGAGCGTATCCAAGTCATCCGGGACGATGTCCTGAACCAGGGGGAGGCCACCGGCCTCCGCCACTAGACCGGAAAGGATGACCGAGTTGAATTCCGGCAGGCGGCCGGCGGCCGGTTCCTGCTCCAGGTCCGCGGCCGCCACCAGTTCGCTGCCGGTGGGGATGATGGCCACCCGGGGCCGGCGGCGCACCTGGACCCGGAGCACCCCGGCGGCCAGCAGGGACCCCTGGGCCCAGGGGGTGATTTCTGAGCCTTCCGCCAGGACCATTTCACCCCGTACCAGATCTTCGCCCACCCGGCGGACGTGCTGCCAGGGGAAGACCGGGGCCTCCACCACGATGGGGTCGGCCTCCGGGTCGGGAATCTGCTCCACCATGATCACCGCGTCGGTCCCCGGCGGCATCAGGTGGCCGGTATTGACCGGAAAGGCCTCCCGGCCCAGGTGAAAACGCCCGGGGTTCTCCGGGGTGGCCCCGAAGGTAGCCGCGGCCGGCACCGCAAAGCCATCCATGGCCGCCTGGTGCGCCGAGGGGCTGGAGCGCCGCGCCATCAACGGGGCCGCGGTCACCCGGCCGGCAGCCTCCAGCGTGGGGATTTCCTCCACAGCTACCCGGGCTTGGGGAGCGAACCGGGCAAACCAGAGCTCCCGGGCCTCTTCCAGGGACTGCATCCGCAAATAGATACGGCGTTTCATAAGCTTTTCGCTCTCAGCTCTCAGGAGCAGGTTTTATCCTTCATGGCAGCAGTCAGCCGAAAACTGTTGGAGTCCGGCGCAATCTAAATGTGAGACACGTCTTATGGCGCAGGAGGCTAACATACCGATTTTCTAAGGCAAGATTGTATCGCCAAAGAGGAGATTTATAAAGGCCTTCTTGTAGCTGGTGAGAACCTGGTCCCGGCGCCGCACCAGGGCCAGGCGATCGGCCTTAAAGTAACCGGGAAGGGGGAGGAAGGCCAGGGGGCGCCCGGGGTAGGGCAGGGCCCGGGCCAGGGTGGCGAAGGAGACCCCCAGGCCCATTTCCACGTAGAGGGCGCTCAACTCCACGTTGGCCGATTCCATGACGATCCGGGGTGAGAGGCCCAGGGCGTGGAAGCGCTCGTCCAGGACGCGGCGCCAGGGGCAGCCCGGGTCCCGGGGCGGCAGGATCAGGGGATAACGGGCGATCTGCCGCAAGCTGAGGCGTTTTCCGGCCGCCAGGGGATGGTCCCGGGGGGTCAGGAGCACGGGGACCAGGGACTGCCAGGGCGTCGCGGCCAGCTCCTTGGGCACCAGGGATTCCAGGGCCAGGCCGAAATCGACCTCGCCGTTTTTCACCAGCTCCAGGACCGCCGCCTGGGAGCGGTCCAGGAGGGTGAGGTCGACCTGGGGAAACTGCCGGCGGTAGGCCAGGAGCGCCTCGGGCAGCAGGCGGTATAGGGTGGTGAAGGCCGCGGCCAGGCGCAGGGTCCCCTGGTTGGTCCCCTGGAGCTCGTGGAGCTCTTCTTTAAGGGTTTCATAGCCGGCCAGCAGGGTCCGGGAAAACTCCAGGAGCTTGTCGCCGGCAGGGGTGAGGCGCAGCCGGTGGCCCAGACGCTCCAGGAGGAGGCAGTCGAGCTCCGCTTCCAGGGCCCGGACCTGCTGGCTCAGGGCGGATTGGCTCCGGAAGGTGGCCGCCGCCGCCTTGGTAAAGCTGCCCAGCCGGGCCACCTGGTAGAACCCCAGGATCTGCTGCCATTCCATAAGTTTTCCTGATGATAAATATAAATATTATTAATTTTACTTATTGAGATATTTAGCAGAAATTACCCATTAGGGCAACTGCCCGTTTTCCGTTTTCCGTCTCTGCTAAGTGGCCAGGCAAAAGGCAAAAAAGATTTATTTTTATACTTTCGATTTTTTAATTATTAATGGGAGCGGAAAAGAGATTAAATTCCCCCTCACCCTAACCCTCTCCCCCATGGGGGGAGAGGGGATAAAGCTGGAATCCCTTTCATGCTCCAGTTAATATCTAGCCCCTCGGCTCTTGCCGAAAAACCGAAAACCGCACACCGCCTTTTCCGTCTCTGCTAAGGGGCCTTCGACTTTGAGAAGGCAAAAAGGCAAAAAGTTTTGACTTTTTACTTATTTAGGCCTTTGGCTCTTGCCGAAAAAACGGAAAACGGAAAACTGAAAATCGCCTTGTCGGGAGGTACGTCATGAAGGAGTCGCTGCAGCCGGGCCTGAGCTTCGAATTCCGGTTCACCGTGCCGGCCAATAAGACCGTGCCCCATCTGTTCCCCGAATCCCCGGAGTTCCAGGAGATGCCGCAGGTATTGGCCACCGGCTTCATGGTGGGCCTCTTCGAATGGGCCTGCATCCGGGCGGTCAACCCTCACCTGGACTGGCCCCGGGAGCAGACCGTGGGGATCGGGGTCCAACTGAGCCACCTGGCCGCCACCCCGCCGGGACTGACGGTGACCGTCCGGGGCCGGCTGGAAAAGGTGGAGGGGCGTAAACTCACCTTTTTCCTGGAGGCCGATGACGAAGTGGACCTGATCTCCGAGGGCTACCACGAAAGGTTCGTCATCGACGCCGTGAAATTCAAAGCCAAGGCCGAGGCCAAGGCCAAGGCCGAGAGGAAGCGGGCATAAGCTGGCGCGGCGGCCTGAGCTAACCTTTCCCAGGCAGCGGCTACTATTCTCAAGGGGGAATTATGATTCATGGGCAACAAGTTTTTGTCCATAAAGGGCCGCGCCCAGGGCGCCCACCAGGTCGGGGTTGCCCGGAACCAGGACGGGATCTCCCAGGCTTTCTGCCAAAAGGGATTTGATGCAGGGGTTATGGGCCACCCCGCCGGCAAAAAGCACCGGCGGCGTCTCCGCTACCCGGCGCAGCATGGCCACCGTTCGGGAAACGATGGCCAGGTGCAGCCCCAGGGCGATATTGGCAGGGCTTTCGCCCCGGGCCATGAGGCTGGTGGCCTCGCTCTCCGCAAATACCGTGCACATACTGCTGATCTGAATGCGCCGGTCGGCTTCCAGGGCAAAGTCGCCGAATTTCTCCAGGGGCACCTGCAGGGACACGGCCATGAACTCCAGGAACTTTCCGGTGCCCGCGGCGCAGCGGTCGTTCATTTCGAACTTGGCCACCTTGCCGTCCCTCGTTAGGGCAATGACCTTGGTGTCCTGGCCACCGATGTCCAGAATGGTGCGTACTCCGGGAAAGAGACGCCGGGCTCCCAGGGCGTAGGCCTGGATCTCCGTGATGGCGGTGATCTCGGGATGATCCAAGTTTTCCAAAAGGAGTTTCCGGCCATAGCCGGTGGCCACGATCCTGGCGGGCCGGACCCGATCCAGCAAACTTCGGCATTGGCCCAAAGGATCGAAGGTGGTGGGGAGCAGGTCCCAGTGCACCACCTCACCCTCCTGGAGCAGAACCAGTTCAATGGAACGGGAGCCGATATCGATGCCCGCCACCAGGGGATGGTTCGCCGTCAACGTTTCTTCACCCATTATAAATCGTGCACCAGTCGATCCCGGGCCTCTCCCAAAAGCGCACAAGCCCGTTCCAGGATGGTCACCGCCCGGGGCAAGGCGCCGGCGGGTCCGGCCGCCTGGTCCAGGGCCACCTGGACGTAGGCCAGGGTTTCAGTCATCAGGGCGGTTTTCAGTTCCTTCACCCGGCGGCGCTTCTGAAATCCCGGATGGAGGTGCAGAGGGATGACCGGGGCTTTGTTAGGAATCATGGCAGTAACCCCCTCAGCGCACCATCTCCAGGAAGGCTTCCACCCGGGTCCTGAGCTGCTCCACGTCCTCCATGCTGTAATCCGTTTCGATGCTGAGCATGGGAATGCCTGCCTCTTCCAGGGCCCGGCCCACCTTGAAGGCCTCGATGGCGTAGGGCTGGCAGAAGTTCAGGGCAAAATGGATCACTCCCTTGACTTGGAGGTCATTCGCCATGGCAACGATGTTTTGGAGCCGCTCCTGGTTAGGGGTGAAACAGGCGCAGTCAATGCGCATATAGCGGTCCACCAGGGAGTCCAGCATCTCCTCCAGGGTGTCACCCGATTCAGCCACCAGGTCCCGGATGTTCCTGGTGCCGATGCAGGACTCTTCACCGACGATGACTGCACCGGAGGATTCCACGATAAAGGGCAGCTTCCAGTTGGGCACCGCCATGGGGCAGCCTGACAGCATGAGCCGCGGCGTCCCGGCGGGCACCACGCCTTCCCCGACCTTAACCCGCTTTTCTAATTCATCACACAACTCGCCGATCTTGGCGGTAAACCGCACGGGGTCGTCATAGAAGCCCACCTGGTTGATGAGCAGCACATCCCGCCCGGAGATGGGGGTGGGGACCGCGGCCCGGAGTTGGTTGAGACGTTGCAACACCCGCCGCCGGCGGTTCACCAGCTTGATGGCCTCCTTGAGGCTGGCCGCGGTGATCTTTTTGCCGGCGACCTCTTCGATTCTCTCTTTAAAGCGCCGGATTTCCGCCTTCCACAACTCCCGGTCGCAGGCCTGCTTCATCTGGGGAATTTCCATGACGTAGACCGGAGCGTAGTCGTTGAAAATTTCGTAAGCTTTTTTCTTGCCGTCGCAGGTGGTCTCCCCCACCACCAGGTCGCAGGACTCGATGAAAGGACAGAGGCGGGATAGCTTAAAACCTACAAAGGATTTGATCAAGGCGCAGGTGTTCCGGGGCAGGATTTTCTCCGCGGCCTCCTTGCCGATCTCGGCCCCGGCGCACAAGCCCACGCAGACGGCGTTCGCCGCCAGCACCAGCTCTTCCGGCACGAAGACGCAAAAAGTGCCGATAACCTTGCGTCCCTGGGCCTTGGCCTCCTGGATCTCCGCGATGCGCAAGCCATGGACCTCGGAGAGGACAAAATCCAGGTATTCCATGCCCTTGAGGCGACCTTCCTGGGTCAGGTAAATGTCACCGTAAAACTTTCCCAGGACCTGCAGAAGCCCCTCATGGGCCGTGAGGTCCAGGTTCAATTTCTCCCACATGTCATCGTATGGGGTCGGCATAGATGCGGTCTCCTTTGATGGTTGGCGGGTGGGCCGGAAGAACTCGTCCAGTTCCGGCCCTATATAGTTATGCTGAACTCCGGCAATCACCTTGTGGAGCGGGTTGTCTCAGTCCCCTTTCTCCACCGGATAGGCGGCCTCCATCCAGGCCTTGATGCCGCCGGGATAGCGGTAGACGTTCTTATAGCCCAGCTTCACCGCCCACATGGCCCCGTTGTGGCTGCGGGTGCATTTGGTGAAGCCGCAGTAAAACACCAGGGTCCGGTCTTTGTCCGGTCCCAGGACTTGCTCAAACTTGGCCTGGGTGGCCTCGTCCATTTCCTTGACTTCCGGGAGGGGGAACTCGAATTGGACCGCGCCGGGGATATGTTGCTTCTGGTAGCTGGCTTCCAGGGGCATGGTGTCGATGATCAGCATGGGCTTCTTCTCATCGAGCCATTTCTTGAGGGTCGGGGCCGGGATGACCTGATAGCCGCCCCGCGCCACTTCCTGCACCAGATTGACCGCGGTCTTTTCCGTCTCCAATTCCTTGTCCCCGGTGGGAGCTTTGCCGCAGCCGGTGAAACCCCAGAGCAGCGCCAGAGAAAGGATGGCCAGCAACCAGGCGTTTTTTTTCAGACTCATAAATCTTCTCCTTTAGTTGGTTTTTTATGGCGTTTACTCAGGAAGGGCGCGGCGCCGTGGACCCGCGGCGCCCAGAAAAGAAAAAAGATGGCCGCCACCATGACGAGATCCCGCCAGAAGGCCGCCTTGACACTATTGCGGGCCCCGATTTCCTCCAGCAGGAAGCAGCCGCAGTCGATATCCAGGTCCAGCAAGATGGCGTAACCCAGGACCGCCAGAAAGATCAGCAAGAGAGAGGCAATGACGGCCAGGCTGCCTCGCACCTGGAGGACCAGGCCCAGGCCCGCCAGCAATTCCAGCGCCGGCAAGCCCAGGGCCACCACAGGCACCAGGGCGTCGGGCAACAGGTCGAATTGGGCCAGGGAGTGGGCAAAGGCCTGGGCCTGGAATAGCTTGGCCACTCCAGCGTAGATGAAGATACCCCCGAGGCCGGCCCGGAGCACCCGGTAAGCCCAGGGATAGAGGCGGTCCCACAGGGACCGTCTGGCCGGGTATTCCCCGGGATCATGGCCCCCGGGCTTTTTGTCTAAAATTTCCCCTTCCATGGGCGGTCACGGCCTGACAGCCCGGCGGCAAAAAGCTGCCGGAAAAATCAGCCGCGGGATGGAATCGGCGGGGTGATGGAAAGATCTTCGGTGAGGTAAGGCTTCCGAGCGCCGCAACCCCAGACCCTCTAAGGGGAATGGACTTAGGCGGCAGGCCCTGCCGGGGAATGGCACACCCCGGCTGGCCAGGCTCCCTCAGATAGCGGCGGGCGCGGCGGTAGGCCGAAAAATGATGCGAGCGGTGAACCTAATTCAGGGAAGGAGTGACCCGGGAGCGGACCTCAAACGGCAGGTGTCCGGGTGAACGGCCTGTCCCTGTCCCGGCCTCCGGTTATAGAGCCTTACCAAGGCTCCACGGACGCCGGTTCTTCAGGATTTTACGGGAGCAAATCTCACCGGCCGATTCACCAGGATCACCTCCTTTTCTTGGTCTCGTCGGATTGTATGGCGATAGAAAATAATATTCAACAGTTTTCTGTTCTGTTTACCGGCTATCTTGGCCTCCACCCCGCAGCGCGCCCTGGGAGGCCTTGATTACCAGCGATTATCGGGGTGCACCCGGGAGGCGTCATAAGGGTGCGGCATCTTCCTCTCCGCCGGGTAGCCGATGGGAATGATGGTCAGGGGGATGACCTGTTCCGGCAGACCCAGCAGCTTCTGCACCTTGGGAATCCGGTCCTGGAACGGATAGATCGCGGTCCAGGTCGCCCCCAGCCCCAGGGCATTGGCCGCGATGAGGATGTTTTCGCTGGCCACCGCCCCATCCAGCAGCCACATCCCCTGCCCCTTATTCTTCTCTTTGGCCTGATTGCCGCACACCAGGATGGCCACCGTGGCCTTCTTGAGCTGAAAGCTCTTGGGATTGGGATTGAAACTATGAATTTCGTCCAGGATTTTGCGGTCATTAATGACCACAAACTCCGTGGAGCGCTCATCGAAGGCCGACGGCGCGCTCAATCCGGCTTCCAGCAACAGCTTGATGGTCTCTTCGGCAACCGGGTGCGGCGTATAGTCCCGGATACTGCGCCGGGTCAGGATGGCGGTGATGGCATCGGCAGTTCCCCTCGGAACTTTGATTTCCAGCGGCGCCTCCTGGGCCGCCGCCGCCGGTTTTTCCTCCGCCCAACTCCGGGGGGTGGTGAGCCCCGGCTGCCACACGAGGGCCAGGAGGCCTAAACCGATGACCCCGATGCCCGGAAATAACCTCTTGCGAACTTTCATCCCATCTCCTCCTTTGATCCTGCCTTGAGCCTAATAATCCGAGATTAGAGGCCGCCTTGGCCATTTAGATTAAGTCCGGGAAACGGTCTTTGCCAGTCCCGGGAGAGGAAAATTCTGCAGGACCGGCCGCGGGCTCAGAAGGGAAGCGGCAGGGCCGCGGCTATCCTGGCGGTCAGGGTGAACAGGGGCGAGGGCCAGAGGCCCAGAAAAATAATGGCCGCCAGGATGACGGCGCCGGCCAGACGGCCAGCCGGGTCAACCCCGGGAACCGTGAGGCCGGGAGCGGCCGGACGCATATACATGGCGATCACCACCTTCATATAATAATAGATGGCGATGATGACGGTCAGGATGCCGATCACCGCCAGCCCGGTGTAGCCGGCGTGCAGCACTGCCCGGAACAGGGCGAATTTCCCCATGAAGCCGGCGCTGGGGGGAAGCCCGGCCAGGGAGATGAGGCAAACGGCCAGGATGGCGGCCCGATAAGGCTGGGAATAGCCCAGACCCTGATAGTCTTCCAACTTATCCAGGTCGGAGCCGGCCTGAGACGGGGAGAAGCTGCCGATGAGGCCGAAGACCCCCAGGTCCATGACCGCATAGACAACCAGGTAAAACATCAGGGCCGGCAGGCCTCCCTGTTTGACCGTCACCAGGGTCATGGTGAGATAGCCCATCTGGCCGATGGAGGAGTAGGCCAAGAGGCGCTTGACCCGGGTCTGGTAGAGGGCGGTCAGGTTCCCCACCACCAGGGTGAGGACCGCCAGGACCCAGAGCCCCGGCAGGCAGTAGTCCCAAAGCGGTTGGGCCGTCAGCCAGGAAAAGCGCAGCAGCGCGGCGAACAGGGCCACCTTGGAGCCGGTGGCCAAAAAGGCGGTGACCGGCGCCGGGGCCCCCTGGTAGACATCCGGAGCCCATAGGTGGAAAGGCACCAGGGAGGTCTTGAAGCCGATGCCCACCAGGATCAGGGACAGGGCCAAAAGCATCACCGGCAGGTGCTCCGGATAGGCCAGGGCGGCGGCCAGGGAGCCGGCCACCTCCAGGGTGCCGCTCATGGCATAGAGCAGGGCGATGCCGAAGGTGAGGAAGGCCGAAGCCACCGCGCCCATGATGAAGTACTTCAGGCCGGCTTCCGAGGAGGCCGCCTGGCCCTTGCGCACCGCGGTCAACACATAGAGGGCCAGGGAGAGGAGTTCCAGTCCCAGGAAAAAGATGATCCAGTTCAAGGCCCCGGCCACCAGGACCATCCCCAGGGCCGCAAAGAGGAGCAGGCCGTAGAGTTCATCTCCGGCAAAGCCGCGGGTCCGGGCGTATTGGTGTAAGAACAGGGTGGTCAGCACGGTGATCACCATGAACAGCGAGGTAAAAAACCGGGCATAGCCGCCCAGGTCCAGCATGCCTCCGGAGGTGGCCCCGCCCGGGGTCAGCGCCATGGCCGCCGCCCCGGCAGCCCCCGCCGCGAGCAAGGTCAGGGCAAAGAGCAACCAGGAGGGTTGGCGCCGCCAGAAGGCCCCGGCGCAGAAGACCAGGGAGCCGCCGCAGGCCAGGATGAGAACCGGAATCAAGCCGAGCCAATGAGTGGGCATAGAATTTCGTTTACGATTTTCGGGAACTAACCATCTTGTTTGGGGCGGGTCCTGGCCCGCCGATTAGTGGCGGCCAGGGGCCGCCCCATGGGCCAAAATCGCCCTAAAAGCCAGCCACCCTGGCCAACTGGGTGGTGTGTTGCTGCACCATGGTTTGCACCGAAGGTTCCAGCAGGTGGAGCAGCGGTCCCGGGTGCAGCCCGATGAAGAGCACCGCCAGGGCCAGGCTCCCCAGGATGACGACCTCCCTGCGGTTCACGTCCCAGAGGACGTGCTCGGCCCGGGGTTCGCCGAAGAGGGTATCCTGGACCATCCTCAAGATGTAGATCACCCCAAAGACGATGCCGATAAAACCTAGAATGGCGATCACCGGTCTGGCCTTGAAGACGCCCACCAGGATCAGCATCTCCCCGACGAAATTATTGAGGCCCGGCAGACCCAGGGAAGCCAGGGCAAACAGCAGGAAAAAGGCGCTAAATAGCGGCATCTTGCCCCAGAGGCCTCCTAAGACCGCGAAGTCTCTGGAGTGAATCCTCTCATCCAGCATGCCCACCATGATAAACAGGGCCGAAGTGGCCAGGCCGTGGTTGACCATTTGCAGCAGGGCGCCGCTCAGGGTGATGGAGTTCCAGATGACCAGGCCGATGACCATCAAGGCCATGTGGGAGATGCTGGAATAGGCCACCAGCCGTTTGATGTCGGTTTGGGCCAGGGCGATCCAGGCGGCATAGAACAGCCCGCCCACTCCCAGGAATAGCAGCAGCGGCCCCAAGAGCAAGGTGGCGTTGGGAAAGAGCGGCATGGCGAAGCGCAACAGGGCATAGATGCCGGTCTTCAGGAGGAGCCCCGCCAGGACCACGCTGCCGGCGGTGGGGGCCTCGGTATGGGCGTCCGGCAGCCAGGTGTGCACCGGAATCAGGGGAACCTTGATGCCGAAAGCCAATAAAAAGGCGGCGAACAGCAGGATTTCGGTGGTGCGCCCCAGGGGTCCATGCTGGGTCAACTGGTAGACCGAGAAGGTATAAACCCCGGTCTGCTGCCCATGGATGATATAGAGGATCAGGAGGGCGATGAGCATCAGCAGGCTGCCGGCCAGGGTGTAGAGGAGGAACTTGATGGCCGCGGGCACCCGGTTTTCGTGGCCCCAAATACCCACCAGGAAAAACATGGGGATGATCTGGATTTCCCAGAAGAGATAAAAGAGCAGCAGATCGTTGGCCAAAAAGAGTCCGGCCAGAGTCCCTTCCAAAAATAGGATGAAGAAAAAGAAAGACCCCACTTTGACCTGGATGGCCTCCCAGGAGATGAGCACACAAAAGACGTTGAGGAAGGCGGTGAGCAGCACCAGGGTCAGGCTGATGCCGTCCAGGCCCAAACTGTAGCGCGCCCCCAACCACCCGATCCAGGGGTAGTCCTCCACCAACAGCCAGGACCCCAGGGGACCGGAGTGAGGTGTCAGGTCCCCCAAAAACAGGGAAGCCACCAGGCCTAACTCCACCAGGGTCACCCCCAGGCTGAGCCAGCGAACCAGGCGGGGATTCCGGAAGGCGGCCAGGGCGGCAAAGCTGCCGAAGATCGGCCAAAAGATGATTAGGGAAAGTATGGGAAAGTGAAGCATGTTTTATGCCTCCGTTACCACAAGTACCAGCTGACACCCAGGGCACAGAAAAAAATGGCTAGCCCCAGTAACAGCATCTGCAGATAGGTGGAAAGCCGCCCCGTGGTCCAGTACCCCAGGCCCCGGGAAACTGTCACCAGGCTGCCGGCGGTCTTCTCCGCGCCGCCATCGATGACGAGCTCGTCCACCTGGAGCCAGCAGAATTTCGCCAGGGCCCGATAAGGCCGAAAGAGAGCCCGGGCGCCTCCGACGATGACTTGCTGGTCATAGCGGTTATCCTGCCGCCAGAGAAATCGGGCCATCGCTTGGTAAGGCCGGACGAAAATCGACTGATAGAGCCGGTCCAGATAAAAACCGGAAAACAGGAGGCCCCAGTAGCCTGTTAGCGCCGGTTCCCGGGCCGGCCGGCGGCGATAGAGGAAATAGGCCAGGGTCATGGAGGCCAGCACTGTGGCGGCGCTTATCAGACCCATGGCCCATTCGGTGGCTACCCCGGCCCCCAGGTCCGGCCGGGCCCCGGGGACCGAGGCCAGGTAGTAGCCCAGGAAATCCTTGCCAAAGCCCCCCGGGAGGTTTAACAGGCCGTCGCCCAGGGCGCACACCGCCAGGGGCCAGAGGATCCAGGCCATGAAGCGGGGAGTGGGGTGGATTTCTTCGGCCCGGCGGCCGTCCGGCCGCTCCGGAAAGGCCACGAAGAAGACCCGGAAGGTGTACAGGGGCGTCAAAAAGGCCGCCCCCATGCCCAGCAGCCAGAAGATCTTATAAGCGCTCCCGGGATGGATAAAGGTGGCCAGCAGGATGCGATCTTTGCTGAAGAAGCCGCCCATCAAGGGGAAGGCGCTCAGGGAGATGGCTCCTGCCAGGAAAAGCCAGTAGGCTCCGGGCAGGAGGCGGCGCAGCGAGCCCATGCGAAAGATGTTGTGCTCCTCGGCCAGGGCCTGGATGACGATGCCCGCGGCCAGAAAGAGCAGGGCCTTGAAGAAGGCGTGGGACACCAGGTGGAAGAGGCCGCCGACGATGTCGCCGGCGCCCACCGCCAGAAACATGTAGCCCACCTGGCTGATGGTGGAATAGGCCAGCATCTTCTTGATGTCCCATTGAGCCAGGGCGGCAAAGCCGGCATACAGGGCGGTGACAGAGCCGATGCCGGCGATGACCAGCATGGCCGCAGGGGAGAGCGAAACCACCGGAAAGAGCCGCATGAGCAGATAGGCCCCGGCGGTGACCATGCTGGCGGCGTGGATCAAGGCCGAAACCGGCGTGGGCCCGGCCATGGCGTCCGGTAGCCACACCGTCAAGGGCAGTTGCGCCGATTTACCCAGCGCGGCCCAGAGCAGCAGCAGGGCCAGGATGGTGACCAGGGTGCGGCTGAGTCCGGCGGCATGGCTGATGATATAGGTGATGGAAAAATTGCCGAAATAGGCGAAGAGCAGGCCCAGGGCCACGCCGAAGGCGATGTCGCCGATGCTGGTGCAGATGAAGGCCTTGCGGCCGGCGTTGGCGTTAGCTTCCTCCCGGTACCAGAAACCGATCAGGGCGTAGGAGCAGAAGCCCATCCCCTCCCAGCCCAGGTAGACGAAGATCAGATTGTCCGCGGTGGTAATCACCAGCATGGCGAAGACGAAGAGGTTCAGATAGGAGAAAAAGCGGACGTAATCGGCGTCCTCCCGCATGAAGGCGGCGGAATAGAGGTGGATGATGCTGGCCACAAAGGTGACCATCAGCGCCATGACCGCGGCCAGGGGGTCATAGTGGACATTCATGGCCGCGGAGAATTCCCCGACCCTGAACCACTGGAAGAAGGTGAGGTCGTGGGCCCGGTCGGCGGCCAGGGCCAGGGCCACCGCGGCGCAGACCAGGGCACCTAATACCGCGGCGCAGGCCACCGCCTCCACCGCCCGCCGGGGCAGGCGACGCCCCAAGAGGGCGTTGATTAGGGCGCCGCCCAGGGGCAAAATTAGGAGGAGTAGCAGGACGGTCTTCACGTCAGCCCTTCATGAGATTGTAGCGGTCCGCATCCAGGGTGCCGGTGCGCCGCTGGCAATAGACGATAAGGGCCAGGCCCACGGCCACTTCAGCCGCGGCTACGCACATGATGAAGATCACCAGCGCCTGGCCGTCCAACTGCTGCCAGCGCAGGGAGGCGGCCACCAGGGCCACCCCGGCGGCGTTCAGCATGACCTCCACCCCGATGAGGATCATCACCAGCGAGCGCCGGGCCACGGCGCAGGCGGCGCCCAGGAAGAACAAGCCTCCGGCCAGGACCAGGGTGTGGCTGTAAGGGACCAGGTTGTTCATGAAATTGCCTTAATAGTAATTCCTTGGCTGGGCGGCCAGGGACTGCCGGCCCACCAGGTTGCCCTTGGGTGGGATGGGCCGCAGTAATCGCCCAGTTTTTCAAAGATCTCAAATTGCCCGGTTGTGGGGGCGGGTCTAAGACCCGCCCCTACTCCTCCCTCCGGCCCAGATAAAGGGCCCCCACCAAGGCCACCAGGAGCAGAAAGGAGACGATCTCCACCGCAAACCAGTATTTTTGGAAGAGAAACCGGCCGAATTCCAGGGGCGAAGCCGCGGCCAACGGCAGGGGCAGGTCCCCGCCGGATTCAAGGATAATCAGGACCAGGGCCGCCAGACTGAGGGCGCCCAAGACCGCGGCGGGCAGCCATTGGCGCAGGTATGAGCCCAAAGGTTGCTCCGCCGGGCGGATCTCCAGCATCATGACGATGAAGAGGAACAGCACCATGATGGCGCCAGCATAGATGATCACCTCCAGGGCCGCCAGGAACGGCGCCCCCAGCAGAAAAAAGAGCAGGGCGGTGCCGAAAAAGGACAGCACCAGATAAATAATGGCGTGCATCACGTTGCGCCGGGTGACCGCCAGGGCGGTGGACCCCAGGGTTACCGCGGCCAAGAGATAGAAGGTGCCGGCGTAAAGATTCATCCCATTCCCGCAAGCCCGCCCTCAGGGCAGATTGCTCTTGAGATCCACCGGGGCCGCCTCCTGGATGTGGCTGCCCTTGCCGCCCACCATGGCCACCCCGGCAAAGCGGTAGAAGTTGTATTCGAGATTCTTGCCGCCGTGGTCCACCAGCAGGTCTTCCTTCTCCGCCGCCATGACCAGGAGATCGGCTTCGCAAAATTCATAAAAAGGGGTGAGCTGGATGGCCAGGGTGGGACAAGCCTCCTCGCACAGGCCGCAGTAAATGCACCGGGCAAAATTGATACGGAACCAGGGGGCAAAACGGCGGCCATCCTGGCGCGCTCCACACCCCATGGAGATGCAACTGGTGGGGCAAACCGCGGAGCAGAGAAAGCAGGCCACACAGCGTTCGCCGCCATCCGGATCCCGGGTCAGGATGATGCGCGCCCGAGCCCGCTCCGGCAGGAACCGCTTATACTCCGGGTATTGCTCGGTGACCGGCCGGCGCCCCAGGTGGCGCAACACCATGGCCAGGCCGGCCCATAGGCCGGCGACGCTTCTTAGCGCCACGATCCAGGGACTTAACCGGCCCCGCCCGGGGTCTTTAACTTCCGTCATGGAACCTCCGCAAATCTAGACCTCCCCGTTGGTGAAGAGGAGCAAGTAATTATAGGGTCCGACCCGGGCCATCCGGCTCTTTTTGAAGCCATAGGGGGCCGCCAGGTTTTCCACTTCCTCCGGAGTCAGCCGTATCTTGAGGGGCGGCCCCGGCGGACCTGCCACCTTATCAAACTCAACGATGGCCAGGGCGCCCCCGGGCTTCAGCACCCGTTGGGCCTCTTGGAGGGCGCCTGCGGCGCTGCCGGATTCCACCAGATCGTGCAACACGGTGGCCAGCAGACAGAGGTCGACGCTAGCGTCGCCCAACGGCAACTGCTTGCTGATATCCACCTGCATGGACCGGAGGTTGTTGCGGCCGGCGGCCGCGGCCCGCTCTTGCAGGGTCTCGATTCCCTCTTCCCAAAGATCCAGGGCCACCACCACTCCGTGTTTGCCGATGACTTCGGCCACCGCCAGGGTATAGTCGCCGGCGCCACAGCCCAGGTCCAGGAAGAGCATGTCCTGCCCCAAAGGCAGTTCCCTCAGGAGCTTTTCCGGTTCGATGAGGCCGAAGCTGCTTTTCCCAGCGCCAGGGGGTCTGGTTGCAGGGACATCAGGAGTATGGACCATCTGCTTCTCCTTAGCGGCCCAAGGGGTTTGGCCTTACTTCATCGCCAATATGGCGCCCCCGGTGATGATGATGTTCAGCAGCGCCAGCGGGATCAAAATCTTCCAGCCGAATTCCATCAACTGGTCGTAGCGCAACCGCGGGTAAGTAGCCCGGATCCAGATGATAACAAAGACCACCAGGAAAACCTTGATCAGGAACCAAAGGAGCGGAGGCAGAAACGGCCCCCGCCAGCCGCCCAGGAAGAAGACCGCCACCAGGGCCCCCAGGGTCACCATGGTGACGTACTCCCCCAGGAAGTAAAGGCCGAAGCGCATACCGCTGTATTCGGTATGGTAGCCGGCCACCAATTCGTTTTCCGCCTCGGGGATATCGAAGGGGATGCGTTTCATCTCCGCCACGGAGCTGATGAAAAAGATGAGGAAGGCCAGAGGCTGCAGGATGAGGAAGGGCAGGCGCTCCTGGGCCCGGACGATCTCCACCAGGCTGAAGGAGTGGGCCAGCATCACCACCGGCACCAGGGAAAGTCCCAGGGAGAGCTCGTAGCTGATCATCTGGGCCGCGCCCCGGATAGCCCCCAGCAGGGAAAACTTGGAGTTGGAGGCCCAGCCTCCCAGGGCCACCCCATAGACCCCGAGGGAGGACAGGGCCAGGACGAAGAGCAGGCCGACGTTGAGGTCGCTGATCACCCCGGGGATCTCCTGGCCCCTAAAGGTCCAGCCCCGGGCAAAGGGGACCACCGCGAAGATGAGGAGAGCGCTGGCCGCCACCACCGCCGGCGCATAGAGGAAGATGACCCGGTCGGCCCCGGCGGGGATGACATCTTCCTTGACCAGCAGTTTCACCGCGTCGGCGATGGGCTGCAGCAGGCCCTGGAACCCGGCCCGGTTGGGACCCAGGCGCAGTTGCATAAACCCCAGGAGCCGGCGCTCCACGTAAATCAGGTAGGCGGCCAGCAGCAACAGGGCCACCAGCACCACCAGGAGCTTAAGGAGCAATAAGATGAGGCCGGCGACCCAGGCGGACATCAGGCGTTCACCTTGACCAGGTCATGATAAGCGACCATTATTTGATAGTCCGGCGCCAGGCGCCAGTTCAAGAGGCGGTGCCGGGGCAGCACCAAAACCTGCGGGGCCATCTGTTCCGCCACCTGGAGCGCCACCGTCAATTCGCCGCCCGGAAGCCGCAGAACAACCTGATCCCCGGAGTTGAGGCCCAGCCTGGCGGCGTCGCCGGGATGCATGAGGAGCCGGGGAGGTTGCTCCACCTCCCGGATAGGCTTGGAATAGCTGGCCAGCTCCTCGGCGCCGAAGGTTGCCTCCACCAGGAGGAGTTCCAGGTGCTCCGGAGGCGGCGGCGCCGCGGCCGGCGCTGCGGCCGGGGAAACGGCCCGGGCCTGGACGGCCTCAAGAAGGAGGCGCCCCCCCGCGGGCGTGGCCAACAGGAGGTCGATCTTGGCAAAAATGGGGTTTTCCCGGATCAGCCAGTCCCAGAGGTCGTCCAGGGGGAGGTCCACTGATTGGGGCAGGGCGGCAGCCAAATCTTGTAAGATTTCTGCCGCGGGCCGGGGTTCCCCTCCCGGAATAAAGTTCAGATAGGTCCGGGGCGGATGCTTCTCCGGGCTGATTTGGGCAAGGGGGGCGCCGCCCCGGTGCACCGGCTGGGCCTGCTGCAGGCGCCCCTCTTGATTGATAAAGGCCGAGGGGCTCTTCTCAAACAGGGTGAGGGTGGGGAAGACGATATCCGCCCGCCGCATCGTGGTAGAGGGCAGGTAGTCCAGGGCCACCAGCAACTCCAGCTTATCCAGGGCCAGGGCCAGGCGCTCTCGATCCGGGTAATCCCACAGGGGGTCGTTTTCCACCGCGATCAAGGCCTTAACCGCTCCTGCTTCCAGGGCCTCCAGCAGCGGGCTCTGAGCCTCCGCCGGGGACAACAGGCCGGCGCCGAAGGCGTTGGCCCCGGGCAGCAGATAAAAGAGCCCCGCGGCCAGGCCCGCGGCCAGGAGCGCCAGGGCCAGGTCCGCAACCAGGGCCGGGGTGGTCCCCCGGACGATATCGGCGCCGCAGATCAGCACCGGACGCCGGCTCCGGCCCAGGAGCTTACCCATGGCGGCCAGACGGTCCTGGACCGGGGCAGAAAAGTAGCCATTTAGCGGAAGTTCCTCCCACCCCGCGGGCAGTCTTTCTTTTCCCAGGGCCTGGGCCGCCAGTATGGCCAGGGCGGTCTCCAGGTCTCCGGGGGGCAGGGGCAGATGTTCAAAGGCCATCGGCAAAAATACCGGCCGGGGGTCAAGCACCGCCACCCTGGCGCCCCGGCGGCAGGCCTGGCGTAGGGCCAGGGCCAGCATGGGGGCCTCGTTGACCGGGTCGGCGCCCACCGCCAGGATAAAATCGGCCTCCTCCAGCTCCCGCATGGACACTGCCAGACGGGCATCCAGGCGGGAGACCGCGGCCCTCACCTTGCCCTCCCGGGAGGGGACCGCAAAGAACCGGGGTTCCGGCCAACCCAGGGCCAGGCAAAAGCGTCTCAGCATCGCCTGGGTCTGTAGGCTGCTGCGGGCTGAACCCAGGCAGGCCACGGCCCCGGGCCCGAACTTCTCCACGATGTCCGTCAGTCTGGCCGCGGCCGCGGCCACCGCCTCCCGCCCATCCACCTCCGTCCCCGAAATCCTGGCCCGGCGGGGGCGCTCCGGGTGGCTCTCGTAGAACAGGCCGAAGCGTCCCCGGTCGCAGATGAAGTAGCCGTTCACCATTTCATGGAACCGGCCCTCCTGGCGTACCATGGCCCGGTAGCGGGCGCTGCCGGTGGTGTTGCACCCCAGGGAGCAGTGGAGGCACAGGGACGGGGCCCGCTCAAAATCCCAGCGCCGTCCGCTGAAGCGGGCCGGCCGGTCGGTGAGCACCCCGGTGGGGCAGACGTCAATGAGGTTGCCGGAAAAGGGGCTCTCCAGGGAGCCGTCCCGGTAGCGGCCGAAATACATGCGATTGCCGATCTGCATGACCCCGAAATCCCGGTAGCCGGCAAACTCCTGGTAAAAATTGCGGCACCGCCAGCACTGGATGCAGCGGTTCATTTCGTGCTGCACGAAGGCCCCCAGATACTGGTCCTGGTAGGTGCGTTTGGGGCCCAGGTAACGCCGCTGGCCGTGGCCGCCAGAAACCGTCTCATCCTGCAGCAGGCAGTGGCCGCCTTCGTCGCACACCGGGCAATCCAAAGGGTGGTGCATCATCAGCCACTCGATGACGTAGCGGCGAAATTCCATCGCCTCGGGGTCGGTGGTGGAGACCACCATGCCGTCCTTGGCCTCTTCCATGCAGCTCATCTGCACCCCTTTCACCGGGCCCTCCAGGAACATCACGGCGCACACGCGGCAGGCCCCGAAGGAACCCAGACCGGGGTGGTAGCAGAACCGGGGAATCATGATCCCCAACCTTTCGGCCGCGGCGATCACCTTGGTCCCTGCCGGGACTTCGATGGGCCGCCGGTCGATGATGAGCTTGGCCATGTAATTTTCTGCTCTGAAAATGGTTCGCGGCGCTAATACCGCTAGTCCATCAAAACCATGGCAGTTCAACTCCCTCCCCTCAAGGGAGGGGGAACTTAAAACCTCCGATTGCCAAGATTTTCATAGTTTTCGGTGGTCCCTGGGAACATGAATGGCTCGTTTCTAAATTTCGCCGGCCGGGGCCGGCGGCCGGAAAAGGCCACCCTTTAAGAAAATTTCAGACCGCGGGATACCATAGCGTCCGCCGGGGTTGATCGGCCCCCAGGGGGCACTTTTTCTGGCTGAGGTGTTCCCGGATCTCCTCCATAAAATATTTCAGCAGGCCCAGCACCGGCTCGGCGGCGCCAGGGGCGAAGGCGCAATAGGACTTGTCCAGGTGCTCGGCCATCTGCTGCAGCATGGGGATAAATTCCTCCCGGCCCTCCCCGGCCTCCAGGCGCCACAGCAAGTCCCGAATAAAGGGAAGTCCCTCCCGGCAGGGGGTGCAGTAGCCGCAAGATTCCCGGGAGAAATATTCGATCAGGTTCAGGGTGGCGCCCACCAGGCAGGTCTTCTGGTCGAAGACCATAATGGCTGCGGTTCCCAAACGGTGCCCCACCTTTTCCAGGGGTTCGAAATCCATCTCCACGTCGCAGTATTGGGCGGGCATTAAGGCGGTGGAGGCGCCGCCGGGCATGAAGGCCTTCAACTCCGAGCCCGGGAGCATCCCTCCGGCCGGCCCCTCCAGGATTTCCCGCAGGGGGGTGCCGATGGGCAGCTCGTAGCAGCCGGGCCGGTTGACCTTGCCGCTGACGCAGTAAAGCTTGGTGCCGGCGCCAGCCTCGGTGCGGGCCAGGCCTTTGAACCAGGCCGCCCCCTGCCGCAGGATAGGAGGAACACAGGCCAGGGTTTCGGCGTTGTCGACGATGGTGGGGCGGTGCCAGAGCCCGTCTTGGGCCATGTGGCGGTCTTTCATGGGATTGGCCCGGTGGCCCATGATGGCGTTGACCTGGGCGGTGGCCTCGCCGCAGATGTAGCGCCCGGCGCTGCGGTGCACCACCAGGTCGAAGGAAAAATCGCTCCCCAGGATATTTTTCCCGAGGAATCCGGCCTGCCGGGCCACCTCCGCTTCCCGCTCAATGAGCTGAGCGTCCAGTTCATAGGAGGGCCGGATGAAAAAATAGGCGGTCTCGGCCCGGACCGCGAACCCCGCCAGGATGATGCCCTCAAGGACCAGGTGGGGGTCAATATTCACCAGTATCCGGTCCTTGAAGGTACCGGGCTCCATCTCATCGGTATTGGGCACCAGGTAACGGGGGAAGCCGGCCTGGGCAGGAATCCCGGCCCACTTGCGGCCGGTGGGGTAGCCGGCCCCGCCGCGGCCGCGGAGGCCGGAGTCCATCACCAACTGCTGGACCTCTTCCGGAGTCCGGTTCTTCAAGGCGTCCATGAGCGCCTGGTAGCCGCCGCTCCGCCGGTACTCATCCAGGGTGGCGGGCCGCTCCGGCTGGCGGTTCTTAAAGAGCACTTCTTCGAACATGGAGGTCTCGCCCCTCATCACTTGCTGATCACCATCTCGCAGTGTTGGGTCTTCAAGCTTTCCAGGATCTCGTCGATCCCCTCCGGGGTGAGGGGGCCGTACATTTTGCCGTTGATCAGCATTGCCGGAGCGCGGTCGCAAAAGCCGATGCAGGCCGTAGGCAGCACCGTGAACAGGCCATCCTCGGAGATTCCCCCGACTGAGACCCCCAGCTTCTTGCAAAGATAATCGAAGATGGAGTTCTCATGGAACATCCAGCAGACCACGCCGTCGCATACGTGGATGACGTACTTGCCCACCGGCTGGCGGTAGATGAAGTCGTAAAAGGTAGCCAGTTCCTCCAGCTCCAGGGGGGTCAGACCAAGGAGTTCCGCGGCCTCCACCAGGGCTTCATCCGAGAAGTAGCCATAATGCCGCTGGAAGGCGTACATGACATTGATGGCCTGCTCCCGGGGGTGTTCGGCTTCGGCGACCTGGGCCTGCAATTTGTCTCGTATTTCTTGAGGAATCATAGCATCCAAATAGTAGCCGCGGGCTTCAGCCTGCGCTTCTCGAAACTAAAAACTAAAAACTCGAAACTCGAAACTCGAAACTCAGCGATCGATATCCGGCAAGATAAAGTCGATGGAGCCGATGATGGCGATCAAATCCGAAAGCAGGTGGCCCTCGGCCATCAGGGGCATGGCCTGGACATGGGCAAAGCCCGGGGAGCGGAAGCGCAGGCGATAGGCCATATTGAGGCCGTCGCTGACCGCATAGACTCCCTGCTCGCCCCGGGGGTGTTCCGTGGCCATATAGGCCTGGCCCCGGGGGATCTTGGGCCCCCGGGTGACATTGATGAAGTGGTGGATCAGGGTTTCGATGTCCGTCAGGGTTTCTCCCTTGGGAGGAATGATATAGCGGTAGTCGTCGCTGAGCCAGCGCCCCGGCGGCATGCGGTTGGCCGCCTGCTCGATGATGCGCACGCTCTGGCGCATCTCCTCCACCCGCACCAGGTAGCGGGCGTAGGCGTCCCCCGCCGCGGCGGTGGGGACCTCGAAGTCGAAGGCCTCGTAACCGGAATAAGGCATCTTTTTCCGCAGGTCCCATTCCAGGCCGCAGGCCCGCAGGTTGGGGCCGGTAATCCCCCACTCCATGGCGTCCTGGCGGGAAATACAGCCCACCTCCCGGGTGCGCGCCTCAAAGATGGGATTTTTGGTGATCAGGGCCTCGAATTCCTTGATGCGCTGGGGGAAGACCTTGACAAAATCGTCCACCAGCTCCTTCCAGCCCGGCGGCAGGTCCATGGCCACCCCACCCAGGCGGAACCAGGCGGGATGGAGCCGTCCCCCGGTGATCAGCTCCACGATGTCCATGATCTTTTCCCGTTCGGCGAAGCAGTAAAAATTGGGGGTCATGGCGCCGGTGTCGACGGTATAGGTGGAAAACCAGACCAGATGGTTGCTCAGGCGAAAGAACTCGGTGAGCATCACCCGGATGAACTGGGCCCGGTCTGGCACCTGAATGCCGGCCAGCCGTTCCACCGCCAGCAGGTAGGTGAGATTGTTGGCCACCCCGGTGAGATAGTCCACCCGGTCGGTGTAAGGGATATATTGGTGCCAGGATTGACGCTCGCCGATCTTCTCCGCGGCCCGGTGATGATAGCCGATGTCCGTGTCCAGGGCGGTGATGGTCTCACCCCGGAGGCCCAGGATGAAACGGATGAGGCCATGGGTACTGGTGTGGTGCGGGCCGATGTTCAGGACAAACTGGTCTTCCTCCAGACGGCCGGCCAGGAACTCGGCCGCGTCCAGGGGCTGTTGCTTCTGGGCGTCGTAATGGGTGTAGGGAGCCATCTCGGTGGCCCGGCCGGGGTAGCTTTTCCGCAGGGGGTAGCCCTCCCAGTCATGGGGCATGAGGAGGCGCCACAAGCGAGGGTGGCCCGCAAAAAGGATGCCGAACATGTCAAAGACTTCCCGCTCGTACCAGTTGGCCGCCGGCCAGATATCGGTGATGGAGCCGACGCTGGGCTCCGGGCCGGCCAGGGGCACCTGCAAACGCACCCGGGAGGCGGACTCAAAGGAGAGGAGCTGGTAGTTCAGGGTGTAATCCGGATAATCTTGCCGCTCCCGCCGGGCCGATTCGTCCACCGCGGTCAAATCGTCCAGGCGCAAAAACCTGGGCCTGGCCTCGGTCTTCAAATACCGCAGGACCTCCTTGACCCGGTCCGGCGACACCTGCAGGGTGAGCATGTCCGTGGTCTGCTCGGTCTGGGCCACCGCCTCCCCGAATCTGCCTTTCAAGGCCTGGGCCAGGGAGCGGTCCGCCTCCGTCAGTTCGATCCAATGGGGCGGCGGGGTCCACATCAGGTCGGAGCGAGTATCCCAGAACAGGGGCGGGGTCACCGAGGTGCCCCGGGGCGGGACGCCGTAAAAGCCGGGACCCCGGGAGTCCCGGGTCTTGCTGAGGCCGTCCACCAGGATGGGGGTTTGGGTCCCCTGGCTGCCCCCGGATAGGTGCAGAATCTTGCGGGTGGGCCGCTCGGACCGCACTTTTTCCTGGAGCAGCACGATGGACTGCAGCACCGCCTCGGGCCGGGGCGGGCAGCCGGGGATGTAGATGTCCACCGGCAGTATCTGGTCCACTCCCTGCACCACGCTGTAACAATCGTACATGCCGCCGCAGTTGGCGCAGGAACCCATGGAGATCACCCATTTGGGCTCGGGCATCTGCTCATAGAGGCGCAGGACCACCGGGGCGATCTTCTTGAAGAAGGTGCCGGAGATGATGAGCAGGTCCGCTTGCCGGGGTGTGCCCCGGAGGACCTCGGCCCCGAAGCGGGCGATATCGTAGCGGGGCGTCCAGGCGGTGATTTCTTCGATGAAACAGCAGGAGAGCCCAAAGAACAGCGGCCAGAAGCTGTAAGCCCGGCACCAGTTGATCAGGTGGTCCAGGCCGCGGACCACCAGGGAGCCGTCCGGCCCGGCCTCGGGAAAGCGGGGTTTGGCCAGTCGTTCCAGACCGCCCACTAATTGGACGGCGGTGACGCCTTTCGTAGTGACCGGGACTGCCAATCGAGCCCTCCTTTGGCCCACAGGTATATGAGACTGAGGAGCAAGACCAGGATGAAAAAGGAGATTTGCAGCCAGCCGCGCCAACTGAGCTCTTTTAGGGCCACTGCCCAGGAGAAGATGAGGGCGGTTTCCACGTCGAAGATGAGGAAGAAGATCGCCACCAGGTAAAAGGGGACCGGGTAACGGAAACGGGCCGCGCCGGTGGGGATCACCCCGCATTCAAACGGGCGGGCCTTTTCCGGATCGGGCTTCCGTTCCCCCAGCCAGCGGGTGAGGAACAGGAGCAGGGCCAGCAAGCCCAGGACCATGGCAGTGTAAAGCACCAGGCTAAGGAGACCCGGAGCCCAAGGGCTCCAGGCTGGACCTAAGGGCGGCATACCTTCCCCTTGCCGGGGGCGCCGACCCTGAAGCCGGTGGCGCGGCGCCCAGGCTTGCCGGAAAATCTCATAAAATTATGCCCTGCCGGGATTCGGCAATTTACTTCCATCCTGCGATCGTGTAGAAAACTTTAAAGCCCCGCCGCCAATCTGTCAACCCGGGGCTGGATTCCCGGGCCGCGGCGGAACCCTGGCGGTTCTTGACAGACCCTGCCCTGGCCTTATCTTGGTGAGCAGTGGTATTGGGTATTTGCCGGTTGTAGCTGGACATTAAAGCGGCTGGCAGAAAGCGATCCTGATCTCTATCTGAAAATTTACCACAGCAAGCCGGCGGTGAAATCCCAAGGCCATGAAAGACTCGACTGTGCTTAATGCTGATCTGGCGCCGGGGCCCCTGGCGGTGGGTTTCTCACGGGTCAAGCTGCTCCTGGCCCTGTCCCGCACGCCCCATGGTCTGCTGGACCTGGCGGCGCCGGCCCTGGCCGCGCTTCTCTGGCTGGGACGCCTCCCGCCCCCGGGGACTATGGCCCTGGGGTTGCTGACGGTCTTTGCCGGCTATACCGCGGTCTATGCCTTGAACGACCTGGTGGATTGCCGGGTGGACCGGGATAAACTTCGCCTGCAGGGGGGGCCTGGGGCCGACAATTACCTGGATGCCGTCTTCCTGCGCCACCCCCTGGCCGCGGGCCAGGTGAGCCTTTTAGAAGGGCTCCTGTGGACCGGCGCCTGGGCCCTGGTAGCCTTACTGGGGGCCTATTGCCTGAATCCGGCGTGCGCCCTCATCTTTCTGGCCGGCTGCCTCCTGGAGACCTCATATTGTCTGTTGCTCAGGGTCAGTCATCTGCGCCTGCTGGTGGCCGGGGTGGTCAAGAGCCTGGGGGCCCTGGCCGCGGTCCTGGCCGTGGACCCCCGGCCTGCGCCGCGGTTCCTGGCGATCCTCTTCCTCTGGCTCTTTTTCTGGGAGCTGGGCGGCCAGAATATTCCGGCGGACTGGCACGACCTGGAACAGGACCGGAGCCTTAACGCCAAGACCATTCCGGTGGTTTACGGACGGGAGAAGGCCGGGGCCATGGCCATGGGTTTCCTGGGCTTAAGCCTGGTCTTTTCCCTGGTGATCGTGCAGATGTCCCCGGCCCGGTTCTCGCTCTTCCAGCAGATGCTGATTTTTGGGGGAGGAATCTATTTATTGCTGCTGCCGGCCTGGGGTCTTCTCCGGAGCGGCGCCCGGAGCCGGGCGGCGACCCTGTTCAATCGGGCCAGCTACTATCCCCTGGCGGTGCTGGCCGTAGTTCTGCTGAGCCTGGCCGGCTGAGGTCCTATCCCAGGGGGACTTGGGGGAATCGGGCGGCATCGGGGTGATAGCTGAAGGGCGGTTGCCCACCGGGCCAACCAAGCCACCGCTGAGGGAATGAGCCCGCATAAGGGAAAAGAATTTGCCTGGGGACCAGAGAAGATTTACTCCGGAAGAGCTGGCGCAGTTCAACGGCGCCGACGGCCAGCCCGTCTACATTGCCTACCAGGGCCGGGTTTATGAGGTTAGCGACAGCGGCCGGTGGCGGGGGGGCAGGCACATGGCCGGCCATCTGGCCGGGGCCGACCTCACCTTGGAGCTGCCCGCGGCCCCCCACGGAGAAGAGGTCTTCCAGCGCTATCCCCAGGTGGGGGTGCTGCAAGGGAGCCCCAGTAGTATCGGGGCATCTCCTGCGAAGGTTTCCGAAGCCCAGGAAGCAGAAGCGCCTCCAGCGCCGCCCGGGAGGTGGCGTCGTCTGCTGCAGCGCTTTCCCTTTCTTAAGCGCCATCCCCACCCCATGGTGGTGCATTTCCCCATCGTCTTCCTGATCTCCGCCCCGGTTTTCACCCTGCTCTATTTACTCACCGGGGTCAAGTCCTTCGAGGTCACCGGCTTCTATTGCCTGGGGGGCGGGGTGCTTTTTACACCGGTGGCCCTGATCACCGGGCTGGCCACCTGGTGGTACAACTATCAGTGGCGTCCCCTGCGGCCGGTGGTCATCAAGCTGACCCTGACTCCCCTTATGCTGGCGTTGGGGGCCGGGGCCTTTGCCTGGCGCTGGCTAAACCCGGAAGTCTTGGCGGCCCCGGGGGATTGGACCGGAAAAGTTTACCTGGGAGTGATCTTCGCCCTGTGGCCCCTGGTGAGCCTCATCGGCTGGTATGGAGCCACCCTGGTCTTTCCGCTGCGCCAGGACTGAAGGGAGGGGACAAGACCTTGAAAATCGGATTTTAGGTGTTAACGTAAAACGATAGCTATCAGCTATCCGTGCAGGAGCGATCCGCTGGATCGCCCGGGCGACCCGATCACAGGCTGGAAGCCTGTGCCACTGCCGCCCCTACTAAGAGAACCCATTTTCCCACGGCCAGGCGCCCTGCCGGGAGGACCCCCAGTTATGGCTAATCCGTCACAATTGGAAACCTTGAAGAAGATTGCCACTCAGGTGCGATACCACATCCTCACCATGTCCACCCAGGCCGGCTCCGGCCACCCCACCTCTTCGCTGTCGGGAGTGGAGTTGATGGCCGGCCTCATGTTCGGCGGCATCTTTAGATATGATCTGAACCAGCCCAAGCACCCCAACAATGACCGGCTGATCTTTTCCAAGGGGCACGCCTCGCCCTTGTTTTATGCCCTGTGGGCCGCGGCGGGGAAATTGACGGAAGCGGAACTCATGACTTACCGCCATTTCGGCAGCCCTCTGGAGGGCCATCCTACCCCGGTCCTCCCCTTGGTGGAGGCCGCCACCGGCTCCCTGGGGCAGGGCCTGTCCATCGGGGTGGGCCAGGCCCTGAATGCCAAATACCTGGATAAGCTGCCTTATATGACTTATGTGTTCCTGGGGGACAGCGAGATGGCGGAAGGCTCCCAATGGGAAGCCCTCCAACTGGCGACCCATTACCGACTGGATAACCTGGTGGGAGTCCTGGACGTCAACCGGCTGGGCCAGCGGGGCGAGACCATGTATGGCTGGGACTTGATGGCCTATGAAAAACGGGTCGCCGCCTTTGGCTGGGAAACCATCCTGATCGACGGCCACTCCTTCCCCGAGGTTTTGTCCGCCTATCAGCAGGCCATCCTGGTGGCCGACAAACCCACCATGATCATTGCCAAGACGGTGAAGGGCAAAGGGGTGTCATTCATAGAGAACCAGGAAGGCTGGCACGGCAAGACCCTGGATCAGGAACAACTGGCCCGGGCCCTGCCGGAGTTGGGCCCGGTGGACCGCTCCCTCCGGGGGACCGTGCTCCAGCCGGAAGACCTGAAGCCCGCCGAGATCCCGCCCCAACCGGCCGCGCCGCCGTCCTACCCTCCGGACAAACCGGTGGCCACCCGGAAGGCCTACGGCAACGCCTTGAGGCGGCTTTATCCGGAATTTCCCCGGATGGTGGTCCTGGACGCTGAGGTGAGTAATTCCACCTATGCCGAGATCTTACAGGAGGCGCATCCGGAGCGCTTCTTTGAGATGTACATCGCCGAGCAGAACATGGTGGGAATGGCCCTGGGGCTGCAGTGCCGGGGCCAGCTCCCCTTTGTCTCCACCTTTGCGGCCTTTTTCAGCCGGGCCTACGACCAGATTCGCATGAGCCAGTACTCGGACGCCAACCTCAAATTCTGCGGCTCCCATGCCGGGGTATCCATCGGTGAAGACGGCCCCTCCCAGATGGGACTGGAAGACCTGGCCATGTTTCGGGCCATCCTGGGCAGCGTGGTGCTTTACCCCTGCGACGCCCTCTCCACCGAGCACCTGGTGGCGGCGGCGGCCCGGCAACGCGGGATCGTCTATCTTCGCACTACCCGGATGGCGACCCCTATTATTTACGGTCCGGAGGAGCAATTCACCATCGGCGGCTGCAAGGTGCTGCGCCATAGCCCCCGGGATGTGGTCACGGTCATCGGGGCCGGGATCACGGTTTTCGAGGCCCTGAAGGCCTATGAGGAGTTGCAGCAACAAGGATTTTCCATCCGGGTCATCGACCTCTACAGCGTCAAGCCGGTGGATGCCAGGACCTTGAAAGAGGCGGCCGCGGCTACCCGGGCCGTGATCACGGTGGAGGACCATTATCCCGAAGGGGGGCTGGGGGACGCGGTGCGCGCCGCCCTGGCCGACACCCCGACCCCGGTCTATTCCCTGGCGGTGCATGAGAGGCCCAAGAGCGGCAAGCCCGAAGAACTCCTGGATTATGAGGGCATCTCCCACGGAGCCATCATCAAGAAGGTCCAGGACCTCCTGCGCCAGTTTAAGTTGGCGGCCGGCTAAGCGGGGATCGCTGCCCGGAGGAGACTGTTATGCGCGTCGGTCTGGCTGCGGACCATGGCGGTTTTGAGCTGAAGGAGAAGATGCTGGAGGAACTCCGGACGGCCGGCCACCAGACCGTGGATTACGGCGCCCGGGAATACGACGCCCAGGACGATTTCCCCGATTTTGTCGTGCCCCTGGCCCGGGCGGTGGCCCAGGGGGAGGTGGAACGGGGCATCGCCCTTTGCGGCAGCGGCGTGGGAGCCTCGGTGGCCGCCAATAAGATCCCGGGAGTCCGGGCCGCCCTCATTACCGACGCCTATTCCGCCCACCAGGGGGTGGAAGATGACGACATGAACATCATGTGCCTGGGGGGGCGGGTCACCTGCTACGCCCTGGCCTGGGACCTCATTCAGATCTTTTTGAAGTCCCGTTTCCAGACAGCCCCGCGTTTCCAGCGCCGCCTGAGCAAGATAGCGGCCCTGGAGCGGGATTAGCATCAGGGGAGATCGGCATGCAGGAGAACCCTCTGCTCAAACTCAGCGGCTGCGGCCAGAGCGTCTGGCTGGACTTGCTCAGCAGGAATCTGCTCAATTCCGGTGAACTCCGGCGCCTCATCGACGCAGACGGCCTGCGGGGGGTGACTTCCAATCCGGCCATTTTCGAAAAGGCCATCACCGGCAGCGCGGATTACGACGACGATATTGGCAAGCTTTCCCGGCAGGGCAAGGGTATCCAGGAGATTTACGAGACCTTGACGGTGTCCGACGTGCAGCGGGCCGCGGATCTCTTCCTCCCGGTGTTCCGCGAGCTTAAGGGCGCCGACGGCTTCGTCAGCCTGGAGGTCAATCCTCACCTGGCCCAGGACACCCCCGGCACCATTGCCGAGGCCCGGCATCTGTGGACCAAATTGGACCGGCCCAACGTCCTCATCAAGGTGCCGGCCACGCTGGAGGGCCTGCCGGCCATCCGGCAGCTCATCAGCGAAGGAATCAATGTTAACGTCACCCTGCTCTTTGGGCTGCCTCGTTATCGGGAAGTGGCCGAGGCTTACCTCTCCGGGCTGGAGGAGCGGGTCTCCCAGGGGCAGCACCCCAAGGTGGTTTCGGTGGCCAGCTTCTTCCTGAGCCGGATCGACAGCCTGGTGGATCAGACCCTTAAAGGGATGGCCGGAGCCGCGGCCTCCATCGAGGGCGAGGTGGCCATTGCCAGCGCCAAGGTGGCTTATGCCATTTATCGTCAGGTCTTCGGCAGCCAGCGTTTCAGGACCTTGCAGGACCAGGGGGCCCGGCCCCAGCGCCTGCTTTGGGCCAGCACCAGCACCAAGAACCCGGCCTACAGCGATGTTAAATACGTGGAGCCCCTCATCGGGCCGGAAACCATCAATACCATGCCCCTGGAAACCCTAAACGCCTATCGGGATCACGGCCAGCCGGCCAGCCGCCTGAGCGAGGGTCCAGACCAGGCCGCCGCCATCTTGCAGCGGCTGCCGGAGCTGGGCATCGACCTCAACCGCCTTACCCGGCAGTTGGAAGACGAAGGGGTGGAAAAATTCATCCAGCCTTACGACAAACTGCTGCGCAGCCTGGAGGGCAAGCGCCGGCAGGCCCCGGATGGGGGAAGGGACCGCCAGAATGGAATTGACCGCAGCTGAGCCCGAGGATCTGCCGGTTCCCGGGCAGCCATGCACCTTCGGCATCTTCAGGCGGACCCTGGCCTTGAGGGACCTGGAATCCCTGCGGCAACACGGCCGGCGGATCAGGCGCCTCCACTGGCACGGCGAGATCTCCTCGGTCCTGGAGCAATTGCGGCTCACGGTGGCATCGGCTCTGCCGGCGGGGGAGAAATGAACATTAACACCATGTTTCTGGACATCGGCGGCGTCTTGCTCACCAACGGCTGGGACCGGCTCATGCGCCGGCTGGCGGCGGAGACCTTCAGCCTGGATTACGACGAGATGAATGAGCGCCACCATCTCACCTTCGACACTTACGAGGAAGGCAAACTAAGCCTGGATGAATACTTGACCCGGGTGGTCTTTTACGAAGACCGGCCCTTCACCCGGGAAGATTTCAAGGCCTTCATGTTCACCCAGTCCCAACAGCAGCCGGAGATGGCGCAAACCGAGGGGCTGATCAAAGGCCTGAAGGCCAAATACGGCCTTAAAGTGGCCACGGTGAGCAATGAGGGCATCGAACTTACCCGCTACCGCATCAAGAAATTCAACCTGGGGGCCTACGTGGACTTTTTCATCTGCTCGTGTTTCGTCCACTACCGCAAACCGGACGCTGACCTTTACCGGCTGGCCCTGGACTGCGCCCAGGTCCTGCCGGAGCAGGTGGTCTACCTGGACGACCGGCTCATGTTCGTGGAGGTGGGCCGGGGCCTGGGCTTTGCCGGTATCTGTCACACCGGTTACCAGTCCACCCGGGCTGCCCTGGCCCAACTCGGGTTGTCGCTGGAGGGTTAAGGGCAGGAAGTGGGGGCGGGGTCACCCCGCCCTCACCAGCGGTAGGTTTCAAGTGAGGCGGGCCTCTCGCCCGACAGGGCCGACTTCCGGAGATTCGGTTATGCCCAAGCAGGGATGTGAGATCGGCGTCGTAGGTCTGGGGACCATGGGCCGTAATCTGGTCTTGAACTTCGCGGACCGCGGCTTTTCCGTAGCCATTTACAACCGCACCGCCGAGAAGACCCGGGAATTCATGGCCCGGGAGGCGGGTTCCCGGGATATCCGGCCCGGCTATGATCTGAAGGAATTCGCCGGGTTGCTCCGCAAGCCCCGGGCCATGATCACCATGATTTCGGCGGGGGAACCGGTGGACGCCATGATCCGGGAACTTTTGCCCGTCCTGGACCCCGGTGACCTGCTCATCGATGGGGGCAACTCCCATTTCACCGACACCAATCGGAGAGGCAAATTCCTGGCGGCCAAAGGAATATTGTTCATGGGCCTGGGGGTCTCCGGCGGCGAGGCCGGGGCCCGCTTGGGGCCCAGCCTGATGCCGGGCGGCCCTCGTGAGGCCTATGATCGGGTGGGGCCGGTATTGGAGGCCGCCGCGGCCCGGGTCAACGACGAACCCTGCGTCGCCTACCTGGGGAGGGGCTCCGCCGGCCATTATGTCAAGATGGTCCACAATGGTATCGAGTACGGCCTCATGGAACTGCTGGCGGAAAGCTACGATCTCATGAAGCGGGGCTTGGGCCTGGGGCCGGAAGAACTGCACGCCGTCTATGCAGCCTGGAATGAGGAGGAGCTCAATTCCTACCTGGTGGAGATCACCGCCCGCATCTTCCTGAAAAAGGACGAGCAGACGGGGAAGCCCCTCATCGACTTGATCCGGGATGAAGCCAAGCAAAAAGGCACCGGCATGTGGACCTCCTGGGACGCCATGGACCTCCAGGTGGCTACCCCCGGCATCGACGTCGCTGTGGTGATGCGGGACCTTTCCGGTTACCGGAAAGAGCGAATGGCGGCGGCCCAGGCCATGTCGGGCCCCAACCCCGCCTTCGGAGGGGACCGGGGGCGGTTCGTGGCCAAACTGAAAAACGCCCTGTTCGCCGGGATGATCGTCGTTTACGCCCAGGGACTGGCGCTCCTCAAGCGGGCCTCCAGCATTTACGCCTACGGCCTGGATCTCGAAACCGTGGCCCGCATCTGGCGGGGCGGCTGCATCATCCGGGCGGCCCTGCTGGAAGATATCCGGGCTGCCTTTCAGGCCCGGCCCGACCTGGACAACCTGCTTTTGGACGCCGGGCTGGGCCGCCAATTTTTGGCCCGGCAAGGGGACCTGCGCGAGATGGTGGGGATTGCCGCCGACCTGGGTCTACCGGCCCCGGGGCTGATGATGTCCCTGGCCTATTTCGACGCCTACCGCAGCGCCCGCTTGCCCGCCAATCTGACCCAGGCCCAGCGGGATTACTTCGGAGCCCATACCTTTGAGAGGTTGGACGCCCCCGGGACCTTCCACGTCCAATGGGACGAGGACTGAGGCCAAGGTTGAAACCTCTGCGAAGATCCGGGTTCAGGCTAAAACGGCGGACACAGCCCGCCCTAGGAGCCGTGTAGGGTGCGCACTGCGCACCAATAGATTTTATAATGCGGCCTGTGGCCGCCGGTTATCGGGGCTATAACTGAGGTGAAAGTTGAAACCACTGCGAAGATCCAGGTTTAGGTTAAAACGGCGGGCACAGCCCGCCCTATGAGCCGTGTAGGGTGCGCACCGCGCACCAATAGATTTTATAGGGCGGCCTGTGGCCGCCGTTTATTGGGGCTATGATGCTGGAAGCGATTTTTTAGCGAACACCAACCAGAATTCCCCCTCACCCTAACCCTCTCCCCCATTGGGGGAGAGGGAGAAGTTATAATCGAGGCCCATCGTGTCTCGAGAATATCTTTAATTAGGTAATTATATATTTGACTCCGTATGCCATCTCGACCTTAGGGGCGGCGTCTCAGTGGCACAGGCCTCTGACCTGTGGGCTTGCCCGGGGCGGGGGAACCCCGCCCCTACAAAAAATAATTGGGGGATTTAAATATATAATTCCCCTGTAATATCTCTTGGCCCCAAAACTCCCCCTCCCTGAGAGGGGAGGGGGTTGGGGGGAGGGTGATAACGTTTGGGGCAGACTTGATCCGCATCTTCGATGATCCGGAGGCCTTGAGCCGGGGAGCGGCGGAGTTGCTGGTCAGCAGCGCCCGGCAGGCGGTGGCGGCCCGGGGCCGCTTCAGCGTCGCCCTGGCGGGGGGCGCCACCCCCCGGCGCACTTATGAGTTGCTGGCCGCGGCCCCCTACCGGGAGCAGGTGGACTGGGCCCGGGCCCACATCTTCTGGGGGGATGAGCGCTGCGTCGCCGCAGACGATCCCCGGAGCAACGCCCGCCTGGCCCGGGAGGCGCTGCTCCAGCAGGTGCCCGTCCCCGCGGGCCAGGTGCATCCCATGGACTGCCGCCCCTCTCCCCCGGAGGGCGCCCGGCGCTATGAAGCGCTGCTCCGGGAGTTTTTCGCCTTTGCCGGACATGGTTCGCCCTGCTTCGACCTGATCCTGCTGGGTTTGGGGGAAAACGGCCACACCGCCTCCCTGTTTCCCGGGACCCCGGCGCTCACCGAGTCGGAGCGCTGGGTGGCGGAGGTTTATGTGCCCCAGCAGAAGCTGCAGCGTCTAACCCTCACCGCGGTCCTCATCAATGGCGCCGCCCAAGTGGTCTTCCTGGTGGCGGGGGCCGCCAAGGCGGCGGTGGTCCGGGAAGTAATCCAGGGTTCCCGGGACCCCGGGCGCCTGCCGGCCCAGCTCATTAACCCGCAGCCGGGAGCGCTGCATTGGCTCCTGGATAGGGCCGCGGCCGGGGCCTTGAGCCCGGAAGATCTCCGGGGCCAGGTTGACTCAGGAACCTCTTGCAAAAGTCATATTCAATAGCGAAAATTCAAACTATGGTTTTTCACCCCCCTTTGAAAAAGGGGGGCAGGGGGGATTTTAAATAATTTCCTGAAATCCCCCTAAATCCCCCTTTTCCAAAGGGGGACTTTAATAGCCTTGGAAAGATATTGCCTTGTTCCCTCCCCTCGTGGGGAGGGGGAGAAAACGACTGAGCCGGTTTAACCTGACTTTTGCAGGACCTTCTCAGGTTAACCGGTTACCCCAGTCATTTTTTTATCGAGAACCGAGAACCGAAAACCGCAAACCTCTGAAGTCGGCCCTTGATTTTTTCCCCGGACCGGGGGTATGGTAGCGGGGGGAGCCGTGATCTTCGGCTCAGGGAGGTTGGCAGGTACATGAGAAAGCTTTCGGCGTCGATCTTATCCGCGGATTTCGGCCGCCTGGCGGAACAGGTTCAACTGGCGGAGCAGGCCGGGGTGGACTGGATTCACGTGGACATCATGGACGGGCATTTCGTGCCCAACCTCACCATCGGCCCCGACGTGGTGCGGGCCATCCGCAAGGCCACCTCCCTGCCCCTGGACGTCCACCTGATGATCGACAACCCCCAACTCTACCTGGAGCGCTTCGTGGAGGCGGGGGCCGACTGGCTGGGGATTCACGTGGAAGTCACCTATCACCTGGAACGCTTGCTCAAACAGATCAAGGAATTGGGGGCCAAGGCCACCGCCACCCTCAATCCGGCCACTCCCCTCAATTGTCTGGATTACGTCCTCAAGGACGTGGACATGGTTCTCTTGATGACGGTGAACCCCGGATTCTCCGGGCAGAAATTCATCCGGGGGGTCTTGCCCAAGGTGCGGCGGCTCAGAGAGCGGATTGACGCCGAGTCTCTGCCGGTGCTCATCGAAGTGGACGGCGGGGTGCAGACCGACACCGCGGCCGACCTGGTGGCCGCAGGGGCCGACGTCCTGGTCTCGGGCTCCGGCATCTTCGGCAGCAGTGACCTCGCCGGGAATGTCCGCCGCTTGAAGGAATTGATGAAATAATGGAGAAGGAGACCAAGATGGAGGGAACCATCCAGGCCGAGATTTCGGCGTCCAGGCAAAGAGAGGATTTGCTGGCCACCGAAACCGGGTTCCAGAAGGAGCGGCTGGCCTATCAACCGGGCGGCTGCCCGGCCCTGGCCGCGGGGGGGATTACCCGCCCCCTTGACGGCGGTGGCTTGGAAGTCATCAAGGTGGCCCGGGAGCAACTGCCCTTCGTCAGCCAGAATCGGTTATTGGAGATCATCCCCGGCGGCAAACTCCCGAGAGAGCCCCTGCGCCTGGGGATCGTCCTCTCCGGGGGGCCGGCCCCGGGAGGACACAACGCCATCGCCGGGGTCTTCGAGGCCGCCAAAGCCGGCCATCCCGACAGCCTGGTTGTCGGTTTCCTGGCCGGCCCCAAGGGGATCATCGGCAACCGCCACTTGGAAGTGACCGGGGAGATGGTGGCCCTTTATAAAAACTCCGGCGGCTTCCACATGCTGGGCACCGGCCGGGACAAAATCGACACCCCTGAGAAGATGGAGCAATGCCGGCAAACCTGCGCCGCCTTGAAGCTGGACGGCCTGGTGGTGGTGGGCGGGGACGACTCCAATACCAATGCCGCCTTCCTGGCAGAAAACCTCCGGGAAATAGGCACCCGGGTGGTGGGCATTCCCAAGACCATCGACGGCGACCTCCGGGTCCCCGGCCTGCTGCAGATCCCCTTTGGCTACCACTCCGCCTGCATGGCCTTTGCCACCGAAATCGGCAACCTCAATTCCGATTGCAAGTCGGATCTGAAGTACTGGCATTTCAACCGCCTCATGGGCCGCAGCGCCTCCCACATCGCCCTGGAGGTGGCCTTGCAGACCCATCCCAACGTCATCCTCATCGGTGAAGAGATCGAAGAAATCGATCTCACCATCCACCAGGTAGTGCGCCTCATTGCCGATACCGTGGTGCAGCGGGCTGCACAGGGCAAGAATTACGGCACCATCCTGATCCCCGAGGGCATCCTGGAGTTCATTCACGAAATCAACATCTTGATCATCAAGATCAGTTACATCATCGCAGCCTATGACCGGGAGGCCTCGGAGGGAGAGTCCTTTCACCAGCTCTCCTATGAGGACCAGGTGCAGCTCATCGACAACCACGACATCTGGCGGGACTATGACAGCCGGGTCTTCCTGGGGTTCCCCTTCCTGCTGCAACGGGGGCTGATGTTGCCCCGGGACGGCCACGGCAACTTTCAGTTCTCCATGGTCAACACCGAACGCATCCTCCTGGAGATGGTGGCCACCTACCTCAGAAAGCAGAAGGCCAAGGGGATCTACAAGGGCAACTTCCGCACCCAGAACCACTACTATGGCTACGACGGCCGGGGCACCTTTCCCACCAAATTCGACTGCGACTATGCCTATAACCTGGGGCAGACCGCCTACGTCTTGCTGGCCGCCGGGGCCAGCGGTTACATGGCCGGCATCCAGGATCTGCACCGGCAGGTGGCGGACTGGCGGCCCATCGGCATCCCCCTGGCCCCCTTGATGCACCTGGAAGAACGCAAAGGCCGCCTGGAGCTGGTGATCGCCAAGCAGAACGTGGAACTGGAGTCGCCGGCCTTCCAGGCCCTGGCCCGGGAAAGGGAGAAGTGGGGCAGGGAGGACCATTACCGCTTCCCGGGGCCCATGCAATTCAACGGCCCCTGCGCCGATAACAAGCCCATCTCCATGTTGCTGGATTCTTTGGGATGAGCTGAGGGCGGCGCCTCCAAATCTCTGAAAGGAAAATTCCCCTGGAACTTTTTTTAAAGTTTCCAGGGGAATTTCTCATTTTGGCAATTTGCCGGTAATTTTTTTGACTATTCTGAGCGGCTGTGGCTCCGCTGCTCCTTGATGAACCTATCCAGACCGAACTGTTTGACCCGATAGCCGATTTGCCGCAGGGTCAGCCCCAGGTCCATGGCCGCCTGGGATTGGATCCAGCGGTTGCGCTCCAGGGCGGCCAGGATTTCCCGTTTTTCCATGTCTTTTAAGCGGGCGAGAAAGGCATGGTCGGCGGCCTGGGCCTTGCGCGCCGGGGCCAGATAAGGGGGCAGATCCCTGACCCCGATTTCGGGGCCTGCAACCACCATACCCAGGCGTTCCACCAGGTTTTCCATTTCCCGAACATTGCCGGGCCAGGCATAATCATAGAGAACTTCCAGGGCCTCCTGGGTCAGATAAAACCTGTGGCCGTTTTCTTTGGAGACTTTGTCCAGGAAATGATTAAGCAGCAGAGGGATGTCCTGCTGCCGCTCCCGCAAGGGCGGGATGCGCACCGAGCCATGGCTCAAGAGATAATAGAGGTCTTCCCGGAAGGAGCCTGCCTGGACCGCGTCGTCCAGATCCTGGAAGGTGTCGGCCAGGAGGCGGACATCCACCTTCCGGGCGCGACTGCTGCCCAGACGCTGGATCTCCATCCCTTGCAGGAAGCGCACCAGCCTGGATTGGAGGTTGAGGGGCAGTTCCCCGATTTCCTCCAGGAAGATACTGCCTCCATCCGCTTCTTCCAGGCGGCCGGGCCGGGCCTTGACCGCCCCGGGGATGGCGTCCTTCTCATAGCCCAAGAGCTCCGCGGCCATCAGGTTTTCCGGCAGGGAGGCGCAATTTATCTTGAGGAAGGGATATCGGGCCCGGGGGCTCAATTCGTGGGTCATCCGGGCCATCAGGGCCTTGCCGGTGCCTGATTCTCCGATCAGCAGGACCGGGGCCCGGCCCGGCGCCAACCTGGTGAGCAGCTGCTGCGCCTTGAGGATGGCGGGGCTTTGGCCGACGATGAAGAAATTTCGAGCCTTACCCGAAAGCTCCAGGCGCAGGGCGGGATTTTCCAGCTCCAGGCTCTCTTCCCCCACCCTGTCCGTCTCCTCCGGATCGAGGAAGGGGGTGAGGAGCGCGGCCACAATGATGAGGAAGCGCACGTCTTCCTCCAGGGAGACCTGGTCGCCGAACAGGCGGTCCACCAGCAGCACCCCCAGGGGCGAGCCGTGGCGCAGCAGGGGGACGCCGATAAAGGAGATCTGCTCCTTATGAAGCTGCCCGGCCCGGGTTTGATTGAAGAATACCGGCTCCTGGCCCATGGCCGGGATGGCAAAGGGTTGGGCGGTCATCAGGAGCGATCCGGCCAACCTTTCCCCCGGGCGGCAGCCGGCCCTGGGCTGCCCTTCGGGAAGGAGATCCCGGGAGGCGCGGCAGCGCCATTGGCCGCTCTCCGGGTCCTTGAGGGTGACGCTGGCATGTTTCAAGGACGTGGAGCGGCACAGAATCTCGTGGAGGGCTTCCAGGGCCTGCTCCAGACTAAGGGCCTGGCCAAGGCCCTGGCCAACCTCATGGAGAAGCTGGATTTGGAGTTCTGGGAGGGCGGCTTCCATGATTAAATTAGAAGCAAGAAATATGCCTGTCCTGGCTCATCCCACCAGGCCCCGGAATTATCAGGATTTACCAGAACCGCCTCTCTTTTCCATCCAGCCTTTGAGGGTCTTCGGGGTCTTTAATAGTACAATTATGTAATACAAATGATTGAATTAAGGACAATCTTGTCAGTTTGGCAGGAGGGCGTGAGGAAAGGAAGGGGGGTGAGCGCCACGCTCCCGGGAGGAGTTTGGGTAAACTTTGGGGCGGGCAATTACCACAAGGTTTTGGCGATAAAAGGCCCGCGGTTCACCGGGGGCCTATCCCCCCGGGCCACCCAGATGGTCCTCGGCCCAGGGGCGAAGACCACACACACCACGGTGCCGGCATTGGCCACGGCTTCATCCGCCAGAATTTTTTCCAGGTCATGGGGAGCCAGGCGACGGCCGACGGCTAATTCCTGCAACCGCCGGTCCCTGGCCTGGCTGTAAGCCTCGGTGAAATAGTAGGGGGCCAGCGGCGAATAGGGGGTCCGGGGAGGAAACCGGCCTTTCAGGGCCTGCATGGCCGGACTCTGATAATGGTTGCTGGCAGTGATCAGGCCCTGCCGGGGCTGGCGCCGCGCCCCCCGGCGGGCGGAGAGTTCCAACACCAGCGCCTCCCTGGGGTCGCAGAGCATGAGATTGTTGCCGATGGTGCCCGGGAGCCGCAGGACCTGGTCGGCCGCCGCCGCGGCGCTGGCCCCCCGTTCCAGGGCCAGCCGGAAGCGCATGGCCGCGGGCATACCCCGCAGGGAGCGGTCCCGGCTTGGGGCAGAGAGTTGGGCCAGGGCCACCCCGGCCTTATTGATGCCGGTGCATACTCCCACGTACCCCGGCCAGGCCAGGGAGGCCAGGGGCTGATCCTCATCCGGATCCAGGAGAAATAAAATCTGGAGCTGCGCCAGCAGGTCGACGAACAACGGGTAGTCCAGATTGCGCCCCATAAGATAGCTGCCGTCCCGGGTATGCCCTTCCCCCACCGCCAGGGCCGAACAACGCGGGCTGGAGTTGGCCAGGTCGTCGATCACGTTGAGGAGGAGGACCGATCCGGGGCTCACCTGGGCCCCGGCAGCCAAGGCGGCCATCTCTTGCTTGAAACGCGACGGGGTCTGGGGGAGAAAACTCCGGGCCAGGAGGAGGAGCCCGCCAAAGAGCGGCAAGGCCCCGGCATAAAGGCTGACCCGGGCCAGGTAAGCCAGCAGGGCCCGGCGCAGCTGCCGGATTTCCGCGCCCAGGGTTTGCCCGTGGCGCCGCCCTCTCTCTTGGGGGGCGCCCTCCAGTTCAAGAGTGCGCAGCACCGGAGAACCCCGCATACCCATACTCCACCGCTTTCAGGAAGTTGAAGATATCTTCTCCCCAAGGCAAAGGCCGGCGGGATGAGGCCCGGCGGGCAACAGTGATCTACTTCCTTGCCGTCAGTTGCAGCCACCAGCCGGCGGCCAGCCCCCAGACAGCATTGTAGAAAACCACCAAAACCGGGGTCAGGAATCCCAGTTGCCAGCCGAACCAGCCTTTGTGAGCCTGGTAGGGAAGAACCACCAACAAGGCCACGCAGGTGGGTCCCAGGCTGAAGAGCAGGCCCCGCACCGGATAAGAGAGCCCCAGCGGCAGGAGAAAGAGCCAGCCCCAGATGCCGCCCCACACCAGCTTCTGATAGAGCCAGGGCGGGGTGAAGGCCGGAGCGAGCTTCACCCCCAGGGCTCCGGCCAGGCCGCTGGCCCCAAAAGACCAGACAAACAAGGCGTTAAGCAGCCCTCCTACACAGCCGGCTGCAAAGGTCAGGGAGATAGTTTGCAGGGCACGAGATAATTTCATGATCGGCCTCCATGCGGGGGGGATTGGCAGCCAGCCGGGATGCGGGCTGATCAACTTCTAAAAGCTATGGCAAGACCCCGGTCTGCCCAAAAAGGTCATTCGGCGCGCCGCGAAGAATCTCGTATTTTTAGTGACCTTAGATTCTGTTCAGGATGACAGTGAAATCAGATTTTGCAAGAGCTTCCAGTAATATATTTTCGAAAATGACGATCCAGTGAACCTGACTGATTTTAACCCCCCTTGGAAAAAGGGGGGTAGGGGGGATTTTATAACCCACTGGAAATCCCCCTAAATCCACCTTTTGCCAAGGGGGACTTAACCTTCCGCAGTCCAGCGTGCCGGGCCTGATATTATGTCCGGCTACTTATGAAACACTCCCAAAAAGCAGAAAAAACAGGGTCCAGGTGGACCCTGCTTTCCCCGGCGGCGCCAGGTATTCCCGGCCCCGGCCCCGGCCCCGCCGCCGGCTCCCTATCCCAGGATTGCCTTCAGGTCCTCATCCGGGGTGGTGATGGGCATGATGTTGAAGTTTTTCACCAGCACCTCAAGGACGTTGGGGGTGAGGAAGGCCGGCAGTGAGGGACCCAGGCGGATGTTCTTGATCCCCAGGTAGAGCAGGGTGAGAAGGATGGCCACCGCCTTCTGCTCGTACCAGGAGAGCACCAGGGACAGGGGCAGCTCGTTGACGCCCACCCCGAAGGCCTGAGCCAGGGCCGTGGCGATCTGCACCGCAGAGTAGGCGTCATTGCACTGGCCGATATCCAGGAGCCGGGGGATGCCGCCGATGTCGCCCAGTTGTTGGTCAAAGAAGCGGAACTTGCCGCAGGCCAGAGTCAGGATCACACAATCCCGGGGCACCTTCTCCACGAACTCGGTGTAGTAATTGCGGGTGGGCTTGGCGCCGTCGCAGCCGCCCACCAGAAAGAAGTGGCGGATTTGCTGGTTTTTGACGGCCTCGATCACCTTGCCGGCCACCCCCAGCACCGTGGTCCGGGCAAACCCGCTGTTGACCAGGCCGCCGTCGCCGTCTTCGGGGAAACCCGGCAGGGCCAGGGCCTTGTCGATCACCGGCTGGAAGTTGCGGTCCGGGATATGCTTGATCCCCGGCCAGCCCACCAGCCCGCAAGTGAAGAGGTTGTCGGCATAGACCTCCCCGGGCCTTTGGATGCAATTGGTGGTCATCAGGATGGCCCCGGGAAACCGGGCAAATTCCCTGGCCTGATTCTGCCAGGCGGTGCCGTAGTGGCCATAAAAGTGGGGATACTGTTTGAGTTTGGGATAACCGTGGCAGGGGAGCATCTCGCCGTGGGTGTAAACGTAAATACCCTTGCCGGCGCTCTGTTTCAGGATCTCCTCCAGGTCCAGGAGGTCGTGGCCCGAGACCAGGATGGCCTTGCCCTTCTTGTGTCCCAGGGGTACCTGGGTGGGCACCGGGTCGCCGTATCTTCCGGTATTGCCGGCATCCAGCAGTTCCATGGCCCTGAGGTTAATCTCCCCACATTTCAAGACCAGGGGAATCAAATCGGCAACGGCGAGGCCCTCGGCTGCGGTGGCCGCCAACCCTTCGTGCACGAAGGCGTAAACCTTGTCGTCCTCCTGGCCCAGGATTTGGGCGTGATCGGTGTAGGCGGAGACCCCTTTGATGCCGAACAGCAAGGTATGCTTCAAGGAGAGGACGTCCGGGTCCGCGGCCGGGTAGGATTTCAGGCCCACCGCCTCGGCTTGCTGCAACATGGCTTCTTTATCGGCTCCCGGCGCAAAGGTGGCCGGACCCGCAGGGAAATCGACCCGGCCGCCCGCGGCCCGAACCTCGGCCTTGAGACCCTCCCGGAGCTGGACGCCCTGCTGGATGAGGCCGACGAATCGACCGGGGTCGAAGTCCACGTTGGTCAGGGTGGAAAAGGCAGCCTTGACGGTGAAGCGGTTGACTTCCCGGTTGCTGATTCCGAGCCGCCGCCCCGCCACCGCCACCTGGGACAGCCCCTGCAGGGTATAGATCAACAGGTCTTGCAGGCCCGCCACTTCGGGGTTCTTGCCGCAAACTCCCTGGATGGTGCAGGCCGCGCCCTTTGCCGTTTGTTCACATTGGTAACAGAACATCTGTCTCCTCCCGACTGCTAATTTTTGCGGAGCTTCATGATTATGGCTGGCGCCGCCGCTCAGGCTGCCGCCGCCGCCCTATCTCTGAACATAATCTTTGCGGCGCCCGGCGGCCTTGACTTAAGGCAAAGAAGGGAAAATATTTTCCCAGTGCCCCAAAAAATAAGCATTCATTTTTAGCTAGCCAGTCTGGAATCTGGGTTCGCCCCAAGGTTTAATTCTGGGTCCCAAGTTAAATGGTTTTCTGTGATGTAGGCGCGGGGTTTCCCCGCCCAGGGCAAGCCCACAGGCCAGAGGCCTGTGCCACTAAGACGCCGCCCCTACAGTAGGACAGAAAACGATAAACAGTGGAAACCGGAATTTAACCAGAATTTCCCCTACTCCAGTATTTCCTTCAGGGCCAGGAGTTCATCCCGGATAGCCCGGAGCAGTGAATTGACCTGGTTGGCAGGCGGGGGAAAGGCGGGAGAGTCGTAAGGCAGGTGGGGCTGGGGGCGGCGGTTGAACTGGCGCCGCAGGGCCGCCAGGCTCCACTTCTCTTCCTGGCGCAGGCGTTTGATCTCCAGGACCAATTGGATGTCGGCGGGGCGGTAAATGCGGTGGCGGGAGCGCCGCCGGCCGGGCTTGAGGAGCTTCCCCTGCTCTTCCCAATAGCGCAACACATGGGGGCGCACCCCGGTGAGCTGACTCACTTCACCGATGGTGTAGAAGGCCTTGCGGGGGGTGTCTTCTTCCACGCCGGCTAACGCAGCTCTCCCTTAAGCTCCCGGGTCAGGGCCTCCACCAGGGCTTGATGGTGCGGATTCACCAGGTCGTCGGTCAGGGTCCGCTCCGGGTCCCGATAAGTGAGGCGAAAGGCCAGGCTGCGCTTTCCCGGCGGCACCTGGTCTCCAGTGTAAACGTCAAATAGCCGGGCCTCCTCCAACCAGGGCCGGCCATGGCGATACAGGGCTGCGGACACCTGGGCCGCGGCCACGGCCTCGGGCAGGACCAGGGCCAGATCCCGGTAGAGCGCGGGGTAACGGGGCAGAGGGGAAAAGAGCGGCGGGGTGGCGGCCTGGGCCAGGGTCTCCAAGGCCAGGTTGAAGACGAAGATGGCCCCCTCCAGGTCCAACCTTTCGCCGATTTCCGGCGCCACCTCTCCCAAACAGCCCAATTTCCGGGGGCCGGCATAAACGCTGGCGCCCCGGATGAGATAGGGTGGCAGCGCTTCCGGGCGAAAGTTCACTTCAGGGATTTGCAGGCCCTCCAGCAGGCTCTCCACCACCCCCTTGAGGTCGAAGAAATTCACCGGCTCCCGGGAGATCACCGCCCAGGAAACCTCCTCCCGGGCCCCGTACATCAGCCCGGCAAGCCAGGCTTCTTCCCGGGGCAGGTTAGCCCCGGGTTGGGGCAGGAAGACCTTGGCGGTTTCAAAGAGGCGCAAATCCTGGGCCTGTTGCAGGGTGTTGCGCCTCAGGCTGTCCAGCAGACCCGGGATCAGGGAGGTGCGCATCACCGCCTGCTCTTCGCTCAAGGGATTTGCCAGGACCAGGGGCGCTGCGCCGGAAGGTGCGGCCAGACCCTCCAGGTGCTCCGACTGGAAGGCGTAGTTGATCACCTCGAAGAAGCCCAGGCCCAGGAGCAGTTGCCGGGTTTGGTCCCGGAGGCGCGCTTCCGGCCCGGGACGGCGGGTGTCCACCTGACCCCGGGGCAGGGTCACCGGAATTTCCCCGAAGCCGGCCAGACGGGCGATCTCCTCGATCAGGTCCACTTCCCGGAGCAAATCGTTGCGGAAAGAGGGCACCTGGACCGCCAAATGTTCCCGGTCCAGGCACACCGCCGGCAAGTGCAGACGTTTCAGCAAAGCGGCGACGGTCTCGGTGGAGAAATCGGTCCCCAGCACCTGGTTGGCCCTGGAGACCCGCAGTCCCAGGCGAGGATGCTGCAAGGGAGCCGGGTATTCATCCAACCGGGGGCCCACCACCCGCCCGCCCCCTACCTCGGCCATGAGCTGGGCAGCCCGCTCCAGGGCGTGGATCACCCCCTCCGGGTCAACCCCCCGCTCGAAGCGGTAGGAGGCCTCGGTGCTGAGGCCCAGCCTCTTGGCGGTGCGCCGCACGGTGGCCGGGTTGAAATAGGCGCTTTCGATGAGGACCTGGCTGGTCCCCAGGGCCACTTCGGAATCCAGTCCCCCCATAATCCCGGCCAGGGCCACCGGCCTGGCGGCGTCGCAGATGAGCAGGGTCTCCTGGTCCAACCGCCGCTCCTGGCCGTCCAGGGTGGTGAACCGGTCCTCCTCCGGCCTGGAAAGGCGCACCACGATCTCACCATTCTTCAGGCGCTGGAAATCGAAGGCGTGCAGGGGCTGGCCAAACTCCAGCAGCACATAGTTGGTGACGTCCACCAGATTGTTGATGGCCCGGATCCCCGAGACCTGCAGGCGCCGGCGCATCCAGAAGGGGGACGGCTGCACCGTCAGGCCGGTGAGCAGGCGGGCGGCGTAGCGGGGGCAGTGGACCGGGTCGAGAATGGTGACCCGGGCCTGGAGGGGTTCATCCTCCGAGGCCGGCGCCACCCTGACCTCCGGGTGGCGCAGGGGAACATCCAGCAGGGCCGCCACCTCCCGGGCCAGACCCAGGATGCTCAAACAGTCGGAACGGTTGGCGGTCACCGCCACTTCCAGGACCACCTCGGAGAGGTTGAGGACCGCGGCCAGATCCTGGCCCACCGGCAGGTCCTGGGGGATATCCATCAGGCCGGCGTGATCCGGGGAGAGCCCCAGTTCGTCTTCCGCCAGCAGCATCCCTTCAGAGGCGATGCCCCGGAGTTTGGCGGGTTTGATCCGTTGGCCGCCGCAGATGACCGCCCCGGGCGGGGCAAAGGCATAAAGACGCCCCGGCTCCAGGTTGGGGGCGCCGCACACCACCCGGTAACTGTGGCTGCCGCTGGTCACTTCCGCCAGCCGCAGGCGATCGGCCTGGGGATGGGGCTCCACCCCGGTTACTCTTCCCACCACTACCCCGGAAAATTCCGGGGTCACCCGTTCAATGGCCTCCACTTCCAGGCCCGCCATGGTGAGGCGATCCGCCAGGACCTCCGGGGCCACGGTGAGTTCCACAAAATCAGCCAGCCAGTTAAGAGAAAGACGCATAATGGCATATTTTACCCGTTAAGCGGCAAAACTCAATAACTGGAAAAACTTTATCCCGCGGGGGCTGGTCAGGCGTTGACATCCTGCCACCGCCGGGCAAAGTAAATGAAGGCAAACATGGCCATCGCGGAAAAAATACCGGCGATGGCAAAGGGCGTCCAGACCCAACCGGGGTCGTATTTGTCCCACAAGAGCCGGGTCACCTCCGCCGGGGTCTGCCCCAGCATCCCGGTCAAGGCGGCGAAGGCCTGGGCGCGGTCCGGAAGTTCATGGACCTTCAGCACCTCGGACATGTAGCGCAGGGCCAACCCCGCCTTTTCTCCGGTGCGTTCATAGAGCTGTCCTCCCAGAAAAGACCCGTAGCCCCAACCGAAGGCATAGGGGATGCTGGAGTAGCCCATGTACAGGGCCTTCTTGTCCGCCGGCGCAATCACCCCCAGGTACTCCCTCATCTTGGGGGAGCACATCATCTCCCCGAAAGAGAAGCAAACGATGCCGGCCAGGCAAAGGTAGATGGACATGCTGGAACCGACGAGATAAATACCCAGGCTGACGAAGATAAACCCGAAAAAAATGGAGGTGAGCCGGCGCATCACCCGGTTGGCGTACCAGGATAACGGGGCGACCATGAGGATAATCAGCAGCGGGTTGAGGTTGATCACCCACTCCTGGGCCATCTGGGGGCCCCTGGAGAGATTCCGGGAGAGCATGAACCCCGGCAGGTGCCGGGCCAGGGAGGAACTGTCGACCCAGTCCACGATGAAGTTGGGCAGCATGTCCCAGAGCTGCTCGAATCCCGCCCAGAATACCGAAACGATCAGAATGAAGGCGAGGAGACGCGGGTTGAGGATTTCCCGGACCGTGGCCGCCAATACCTGCCAGACCCCGCCGGAATTGGCGGTCCCTGGATTAACTTCCTGATAAGAGAACAGCCAGAGCAGGTTCAGCGAAACCAGCACGGCGCACCCATAGAAGACCATGGGCCAGGAGTATCCATAGAGAAAATGCGCCAGCGGCGGGCCCAGGAAGGCGCCGACGTTGATCACCATATAAAAAAAACCCCAGCCGGCCCCGGAGGTCTTATCCGTGAGGGACTTGACGAAGGTTCCCTGAATGGGAGGCTTGAAGACCGCGGTTCCTGCGGCCAGTAGCAGGCAGCCGGCAAAGAACGGCCAAAAGGCGCGCTGGCTGGCCATCATCAGGTATCCCAGTCCCTTCAAGATAACGGCCACCACGATCTGCTTCTTGTAGCCGTAGTGGTCGGCAAAACCGCCGCTGACCACCGGCAGGGAAGACTGCACCAGGGCCCACCACAGGAAGATGAAACCCTTATCGCCCTGGCTGAAGTGGAGTCCGCCGATCTCGTCCGCCTGGGCAATGTATATGGGGATGACCACCCGCACGCCATAGTAGGCGAGCCTCTCGATCATCTCCATGATGTTGGCCACCCAAAAAGGCCAGGGCAGGGCCCTGGCCTGCCCCCAGAACGACGAGGCCTCCGGTTGGTCCCTGGGGTCCTGGCGGCCCCGGTCGTCTTCGGTCTTTATGGGCATGATGGCAGGTCGGGGGCTTCTTGGCTCATGCGGGCGTCATCCCTTACCGCGGCGCCGGCTGCGTGGCCGACGCAGATAATTGCACCCAACTAAATATACCCATTTTGATTATGGGGTGAATGGTAAATTGAGATAAAAATCGACTTCTAACCTAAATTGCTTGCAGAGATTTAACAGGCGTCCTGCGGGCCGCCTTTTTTGTGCGCCGGGCCTGCACAGCAGCTTGGAGGTGGAAGTCCTCTGCCCAACCTGTGGGAGATGAAGGATCAGCGAAGCGCCGGGGCGCGGCCGTGAGGCGGGGTCTGCAGGAAACCTGGGGCAAAGCCATTACCTGACGGATAGAAACCGGATACGAGGCATTGTCTGATATGCTACAGAGGTGAAGCTAATCCTCTGACTCCTTAACTTGCAGGAATATTTGCTCTTATCACTCACCTGGATGGCTACTCGGCCCTCGGGGTAAAAATTGCAGCATTTGCTAGACCAGGTTTTGGGGTCCAATTTTCCCGGGGCAGCTGTTTATCTTAGTATTTCAAGCTATTAGCGAAAGAAGCCCTGCTGGTACAAGTCTTGCCGTAATAGCAATGGTTGCGGTCCCACCTGCCGCCTGCCTTCTTTTAAGGCAGCCCAGGGGGGCTTAGCTCTCATCAGGACGAGAAAGGAGCTCACATGGATCTTTACGAAGCCATTCATAACCGTCGCAGCCACCGCCACTATCGGCCGGAGATGCCGCCCCGGGACGCCCTGGAAAGGGTAATGGACGCCGGGCTGTGGGCGCCGTCCGGCATGAACACCCAATGCTGGGATATCACGGTGCTGGCCGGCAAGGCCCGGGATGAATTTGTCGGGCTGGTCAACCTCTCCATTGAGAAAATTATGCCCATCATGCAACAAACCGGGGTGCCGGAAAAGAGCCAGCAGCGGGTGGTGGCTTTTTTCAAGGACCTGGGGGGCGCCCCGGTGGTCATTGCGGTGACTGTGTGGCAGTGGGGCGACGCCACCGGCGCCGCCAACATTCAAAGCGGCGCGGCGATGATGGAAAACATGCTCCTGGCGGCCCACGCCGAGGGCCTGGGGACCTGTTGGATGACCGCGGGGAGCCTGGTGGAGAAGGAAATCCTGGGGTATCTGGGTAAAACCGACCAGCAGCTGCTGGCCATCACCCCCATCGGCTACTCCGCCAAAGAGCCCCCGGTTCCCCCCCGTAAACCCCGGGAGGTACGCTGGTTGGGGTTTTAATCCGGAGTGCATTTGCGCCCTTGACGGGTAACAAGTTGGTAGCAGCTTGCTTTTCAGGAGGAGTGCATGGATTTCCAACTCACCGATGAACAGCGGATGATCAAGGAAACCGTCCACAAATGGTCGGTTAATGAGCTGGGGCCGTTGCAGGAAAAGATCGATGAGGAAGATTGGTTCCCCCCCGATTTTTTTAAAAAATGCGCCGAGATCGGTATCCTGGGCATCACCATCGCTGAAAAATACGGGGGCCTGGGCGGCGATGTCCTGATGCAGACCCTGGCCATCGAAGAGATGAGCCGCATCTGCCCGGCGCTGGCCATGACCTATGGGTCGCATTCCAACCTGTGCGCCCACAACATCCACCGCAACGCCAGCGAAGCCCTCAAAGAGAAGTATCTACCGCCCCTGGTTCGAGGCGAAAAGATCGGGGCCATGGCGCTTACCGAGCCCAACGCAGGCTCCGATGCCATGAGCATTCGCACCCGCGCCAGCCGCCAGGGTGACAAATACCTGCTGAAGGGGACCAAGATCTTCATCACCAACGGGCCGGTGGCCGACACCTTGCTGGTCTATGCCAAAACTGCGCCGGAACAGGGCGCCAAAGGCATCAGCGCCTTCATCGTCGAAAAGGACTTTCCCGGGTTTTCCGTGTCGCGCAAGCTGAAAAAATGCGGCATGCGCGGTTCACCCACGGGTGAGCTGATTTTCGAGGACTGCGAAGTGCCGGCTGAAAACCTGGTGGGGCAGGAAAATATGGGCGTCCACGTCATGACCAGCGGCCTGGACGTGGAACGCATCGTGCTGGCTGGCGGCTCCATCGGCATGGCGCAACAGGCCCTGGAATATTCCATCCGCTACTCGGTGGAGCGGGAGCAGTTCGGCCAAGCCATCGCCAATTTTCAGATGATTCAGCAGAAACTGGCCGACATGTATACCCGCACCGAAGCCGCCCGGCTGCTGGTTTACCGCGCCGCCGATCTGGCCCAGAAATCGCCCCGGGGGGGCAAAGGCACCGAACTGAACCGGTTGGCCGCCGCGGCCATCCTCCTGGCCGCGGAAACCGCCACCTGGGTGTGCGACCAGGCCATCCAGATTCACGGCGGCTACGGCTACTGCCTGGAGTTTCCGGTGCAAAAGCTCTGGCGCGACGCCAAACTCTATGAAATCGGCGCGGGCACCAGCGAGGTCCGGCGCCTGATCATTGCCCGGGAACTTACCCGGGAGGCCTTTGCCCGGAAGGCGCAGCGCTAGTGTGATGCTTCATAATTGCTATGACATTTCAAACTACGCTTTTTTAACCCCCCCCTTTGAAAAAGGGGGGCAGGGGGGATTTAAAATAACCTCCTGAAATCCCCCTAAATCCCCCTTTTTCAAAGGGGGACTTTAATACCCCTGGGACTTAGGGTTTCTTGATTTAATGCCATACTAGTTACGAAGCACAACACTGGCCATTATACTGATAAAGACCATGGAGAGGACCCGGCTGGCGCGCTTTATGATCCCGGACCCGGATGAAGCGTCGCCTTTAGGCAGGAGACCCGTTATCGACGGAGAAATTATGAGTGAACCGTTAATTCTGGAGGAAAGGCAAGACCGGGTGGTCGTGCTCACACTAAACCGCCCCGAGGTGATGAATTCCTTCAATTTTCCGATGTTGCTGACCCTGAAGGAACGGGTGGAGGCGGTGCATTTTGATCCGGAAGTCCGGGTGGTGATCATCGCGGGAGCGGGCCCCAAGGCCTTCTGCGCCGGCGCCGATCTGAAGGAGCGGGCTTCCATGAGCGAGATGCAGGTGCGGGAGTTCATCTTTACGATTCGCAATCTCTTTACCTTTATTGAATACCTGAACAAACCGGTGATCGCCGCGGTCAACGGCATCGCCCTGGGGGGCGGCACCGAGTTGGCCCTGGCCTGCGATATCCGGATTGCTTCAGCCACTGCCACCCTGGGACTGACCGAAACCAGGCTAGCTATCATCCCCGGGGCGGGCGGCACCCAGCGTCTGCCGCGTCTGATCGGGCGCGGCAAGGCGAAGGAACTCATCTTTACCGGGCGCCGGGTGGAGGCCCAGGAGGCCTTGCAGATCGGGCTGGTTAATAAAGTCTGCCCGCCGGAAACCTTGCTGGACGAGTGCCGGGCCATGGCCCGGATGATCTGCGAAGCCGGTCCCATTGCCGTGCAGCAGGCCAAATATGCCATCAATTACGGTCTGGAGGCCGATTTACATACGGGCCTGGCCATTGAATCCAATGCCTACTGGGTGACCATTCCCACCGCAGACCGCCTGGAAGGTCTGGCCGCGTTTGGCGAAAAGCGCCAGCCGGTGTATAAGGGAAAATGAGAAACCTCACACCTGCATGGAGTTGAACCCGGCAAGGGAGCAAAATGACAGATTTTGCGGGACAAAACCGAGCCCATTGGGAAAAAGAAGAACAGCAGCTGGATGAGCTCGTTCAGCAGGCCATCTGGCCTGGGGGCGGAAAAGCGGTCCAGCGCCTGGTCCAGCAGGGCAAACAGCCGGTCCGGGACCTGATCGGTAAACTCATCGATCCGGGGACGGAATTTTTTGAATTCAGCCGGATAGCCGGGTTTGGCATGAATTACCCAGATGTCCCGGATGTGCCTTGCGGCGGACTGGTGACCGGTTTGGGCAAGATTCACGGCAACTGGACCATGATCTTTGCCAATGACAGCCGGGTGAAGGCCGGCACCTATTTTCCCATCACCCTCAAGAAACACATGCGGGCCCAGGCCATTGCCGAGCGCTGCGGTTTAAACTGCGTTTACATTGCCGATTCCGGGGGGGCCTATCTGCCCATGCAGGCCGAGGTTTTCCCGGATGACCAGCAATTCGGCTCCATGTTCTACAACATGGCGCGCATGAGCGCCAAGGGTCTGAAGCAGATCACCCTGAGCACCGGAGGGAACACCGCGGGCGGCGCTTATATGGTCTTCATGGCCTGCCAGTCGGTGATGATCGATAAAATGTCGTACTCCTTTCTCGGGGGGCCCCCGCTGGTCAAAGCGGCCACGGGGGAAGTAATTTCCGCGGAAGATTTAGGCGGGGCCAGGGTGCATACGCAACTCTCCGGGGGCGCCGACCATTTGTGCCAAAACCAGGGGGAGGCCATCGACCAGGTTCGAGAAATTCTCTCCCTGGAGCCGCCGCAAAAGCTCTATTCCCAGCGCTACCAGGAAGTGCCGCCCAGGGTGCCGGCGGAGGCCATCTACGAATTGCTGGCGGCCAATGTCCATCAGGCCATCAACGTGCGCGCCTTCCTCGAGGCCATTGCCGATGACAGCCATTTTGCCGAATACAAAAAGCTTTACGCCCCCGGCCTCGGAGACAACATCGTCACGGGGAAGATGCGCCTCAAGGGCATCCCGGTGGGAGTGGTCGCCTCCAACGGCATCGGCATCATTTTTACGCAAGCAGCCCAAAAGGCCACGGAATGGATTGTCCGCTGCTGCCAGGACAAGACTCCGCTGCTATTTGTCCAGGCCTCGCCGGGCTACATGGTGGGCTCGGAATCCGAGCATATGGGCATCGGCAAATATGGGGCGGATATGGTGCGCGCGGTGTCCTGCGCCCAGGTGCCGCGGGTGCAGTTGGTGATCGGCCCCGACAACGGCGCGGCCAATTACGGCATGTGCGGCCGGGGGTATCGCCCCCATTTTCTCTTTTCCACCATGCGGGCGCGCACCTCGGTCATGAGCGGCCGTTCCGCCGGGGAAGTGCTCATGTCCATCGAGGAGCGTAAACGCGGGAAACCCATGAGCGACGAGGAGAAGGGGGCCTTCCGCCAGCAAATGATCGACAAGTACGACGGCGAGGCGCATCCCTTCTATTGCGGCGCCCGGCTCCTCAATGACCGGGTGCTGAAATTCCGGGAAATCCGCGACTGGCTGCCCCTGGCCTTCGAAGTTAGCCTGCTGCGGCCCATCGGTGAGCCGTCCTTTGGGAATCCGCGGTTTTAAATGAGGATTGGACATGGGGTTGATGGCATATCCTAAAAAAGTGGTTCTGGGCGATATCACGGTAAGGGACGGTTTTCAGCACGAAGAGAAGTTCATCCCCACCGACGCCAAGCTCTGGGTGGCGGAGCAACAGGTGCTGGCCGGCTTCAAGCGCCTTGAGGTCACCAACTTCGGCAGTCCCAAGGGGATGCCGCAATTTAAGGACGCCGATGAGTTGCTGAAGCGGCTCCGGGGCAGCAAAAAGGTGGGTCACCTCCTGAAAGACGTGGAACTCACCGCCATCACCATCCGGGAGCGGGCGGTGGAGCGCGCCATCCAGGCCCGCCGGGAGGGCTACGGTCCCGACCGCATCCTTTTCATGGTGTCCACCAGCGAGTCGCATCACCAAGTCAATTCCGGCCTGTCCCTGGCCGACTACTGGAAGATGTGCGAGCAGTGCATCCCTTTGGCCCATGAGGCCGGCATAAAAGTCTGCGGCACGGTGAGCACCATTTGGGGTTGCCCCATCGAGGGACCCACGGAGCTGAAGAAAGCGGTGGAATTCACCCGGCGTTGGCTGGACATCGGGGCGGATGACATCGAACACGCCGATCATGACGGTTCGGCGCCGCCCCATAAGGTCTATGAATATTTCTCCATGATCCTGGAGGCCATTCCGGACCCCGCCAGGCACCTGGCCCATTTTCATGTGACCCGGGGCTGGGGGCTGGCCAATGTCCTGGCGGCCCTGAATGCCGGGATCACTCATTTCGAATCCACCCTGGGCGGCATCGGCGGACAGCCGGCCAACTTTGTGGATGGGGTGCCGGTGGCCGGCACCGGGGAATACTATTATCAGGACCCGAGCCTCACCGGCCTGGTGGCTACCGAAGACCTGGTCGTGATGATGGATGAAATGGGGATCGACGTCGGCGTAGACGTGGATAAGGTGCTCACCCTCGGCCACATGGTGGAGCGGATTGTCGGCCGGCGGCTGCGCTCGGAATGCGTCCACTCCGGCAGAATCCCCAAGACGCTTACCGGGCGCCGCTAACCGGTGGACCTTAACAAAAAAGCCCCGCCGGGCGCCGCAGGAGGCCTTGATCTTCGAGATGGCCGGTTTTTCGAATCCAGTGGAAAGGAGGAAGCAAGGAGGGGTTCACGGCTCTTAAGGCAGTGGCAGAATTCCGCGGCAAGATAACCATTGAATAACCCGCCAGGCAAGGAGCTACTGGAATGAGCGACGTAAAATCTTATCAGGATTTTGTGAAAAACCAGTTCGATATTGGACAGCTTTTTGACAAACCGGAACCGCTGGCAGGCGTCAGGATCCTGGAGGTCTGCTACGTGGTGCTCGGGCCGGCGGCCTGTGATTACCTGGGGGAATTCGGCGCCGAGGTGATCAAGTTCGAGGGGCAGAAGGGGGATCAGATGCGTTATGTGACACCCTATGCCTATTTCTGGAAAAACCTGTCGCCCGGCCTGGAGATAGAAAACCACAACAAGTACTGGATCGGCATGCACCTGGGGCACCCCCAGGGCAAAGAACTCTTCCTGGAACTGGTGAAAAAGTCCGACATAGTGGCGGACAACCTCACCCCCGGCCGCATGGCGGAGTGGGGGTTGAGTTATAGAGAACTCAAAGAAGTGAACCCCAGCATCATCCAGTTGCACGTTTCCGGCTATGGCAGCTGGGGGCCCTGGACGGGCCGGACTTCCTATGACGCGGTGGCCCAGAGCATGGGCGCCCTGTCGCCCATCACCGGGTTCGAAGACCGGGGGCCCATCAAATCGGGCGTCTGGATCGCCGACTGGATCACCGGACTGATGTGCTCGGTGGCCATCATGGCGGCCCTGAATTACCGGGAGAGAACCGGGGAAGGCCAGTTCATCGACTACATGCAGGTGGAAAATGTCATCCGCTGGCTCGATTGGACCTGGCTGTACGCCTTTAAAACCGGCGAGGACCGGAAGCGCTCCGGCAACCGCGACCTGGCCATCTGCCCCTCCGACCTGTTCGAATGCAAGGACGGCTGGGCGGCCGTGGCGGCCTTCAGCAAGCCCGAATTCAAGGGCCTCTGCGAAGCCATGGGCCAACTGGAACTCTACGACAAGTTTGCCGATCCCAGCAAACGGCTGAAAGAACCGAAAACCGTGCTCGACCTCGTCGCCAAGTGGGCCAAGACCAAGAAGGTGGCGGAGGTGGAGAAAATGGGGGACAAATACGGCTTCGCCGCCTCCCGGGTGTTGAACGCCAAGGAAGCCTATCATAGCCCGCACTACCTGCCGCGCGGCGCCATCCAGGAATACGACGATCACCTTTATGGCACGATGAGGCAGGAGTGCTATCCCCCGAGAATGAGCGAGACCCCGAGCCGGGTGAAATGGAGCAGCCGTCCGGTGGGGTTCGATAATCGCTACGTCTTCCAGAAGATTCTGGGCCTGCCCCTGGAGGAGATCAAGCGCCTGGAATTCGAGAAGGTCATCTTTCAGTGGAATCCGGCTGTCCCCTCGCAGTGTCCGCCTCCGGACTGGGATGGCAAAAGTGGTTTGAAGCTGCCGTAGCCTCAGGCTTCCGTAAACTTTCTGGGAGGAAACAGCATGGATGACAAAAAAATTGTCGGTTTGGCGGTCAACCAGGAATTTGCCAGGTGGGCCTACCGGGAAACCTACCCCCCGGATGCCTACAAAAAGCCGGAAGCCCTGGATGACATGTTGGTGATCGACGCCAGTCAGGGCTCGT
>JBKQKO010000131.1:0-34379 GCA_052147455.1 Desulfobaccales bacterium
TTCTGCGAGGTCTTCGCCCAGATGGGCAAGACCGGCGGCTGCGCCAGCTCCCAGATCGAATCCACCGGCCGCCTCATCTCCCTGGCCCTGCGCTCCGGGGTCAAGATCGACTCCATCATCAAACAGATCACCGGCATCCGCTGCCCCAGCCCCAACTGGCAGAACGGCTCCCAGGTGCTCTCCTGCCCCGACGCCATCGCCAAGGTCCTGGCCAGCGTGGCCCAGGTGGACCCGCCGGAGTCGACCCTGGCCACCATGGGCTCCTGCCCCGACTGCGGCGGCACCATCGAACCCGAAGGCGGCTGCCTGGTCTGCCGCAGTTGCGGGTTTTCGAGGTGCAGTTAATGAATGGGAAAAGAGGCTAATCACTGGAGTGACTTTGTTGGGTATGTTGAACTCAAATACATTCTACGCCAGGGCATTTCGCATGTTGCAGGTCATCTATGAAAAAACTTGCGGTAGAGAAGAACCAATATTTGTTGAAGCTATTAGCGATGAGTTGGGGCTATCAGAGGAAGAAGCGAACGCAGCTTGGCGGTACTTGCGGGACAAAAAATTAATTGACATCTTCAACATCCCTTACATGGCCCGAATAAATGCAAAGGGGATAGACGCAATTGAAAACGCCCGGTTGTATCCGCACGAACCGGATAGTAACTCTCCCTCTATGCCTTACAACTACATAAATATTCAAAACATGGTCGACTCAACGATTCAACAGGGCGGCGCGCAAGCCAATATGACTCAAACAGTGAGCAACATCCAAGAGAACTTAGAGGATCTGCGCCGCTTGGTCGAGGTGTTTGACAAGCATGTTGATGATCTTGGTCTTGAAGAGACCGCAAAACGTAAAGCCCTGGTGCAGGTAGCAACTATAAAGGCACAGCTTGAGGATGACCCCGACCCGGTAATCGTTAAGCAGGCCGGCCGTACTCTGCGGAACATTACTGAGGGAGCAATTGGGAGCTTGATTGCCACGGCAGCGCAACCAATTATTTGGACCTGGGTGGCCCCCGTCATAGCAAAGCTGTCTAGTTGAAAACACGGGTGGTGAGTCCTCTAGTGGCACAGGCGTCTCGCCTGTGCTTTTTTTAATCTCGTTCCCAAGCTCCAGCTTGGGAACGCCATTTTCCGGCGAAGCTCCGCTTCGCCTCCTTTACGCCTCCTTGACCCATGAGAACCCGCTATACCATTAGAGAACCAGGAGGGACACATTTCATCACCTGCACGGTGGTTAAATGGCTCCCCATCTTCACCCGAAAGCCCTATCTCGATATTCTCCTCGACTCCCTCCTGTTTTGCCGTCAGCATAAGGGCCTGAAGCTTTACGCCTATGTCATCCTGGACAATCATTTGCACCTGGTGGCCGCGGGTGAGCAATTGACGGATATCATCCGGGATTTTAAAAGCTACACCGCCAAGAGTCTTATCGCCCGGTTGGCGCAGGATCAAAAGACCTGGGTTCTGAACCAATTGCAGTATTATAAGCAGCCCACCAAGACCAGGAGCGATTATCAGGTCTGGCAGGAAGGGTTTCATCCCCAGCAGATTGTCTCTCAGGAGATGCTGCATCAGAAGATCGATTACTTGCATTACAATCCGGTGCGTATCGGGGTAGTGGAGCGGCCGGAAGATTGGGTATATTCCAGCGCCAGGGATTATGCCGGGGGGAAGGGCCTGATTGAGTTGGACGTATTAGCCTAGCGGTGGCAAACCGGAGGTTTGCCGGATAATAACGTTCCCAAGCTGGAGCTTGGGAACGAGAAGAAATAAGCAGCCCACCAAGACCAGGAGCGATTATCAGGTCTGGCAGGAAGGGTTTCATCCCCAGCAGATTGTCTCTCAGGAGATGCTGCATCAGAAGATCGATTACCTGCATCATAATCCGGTGCGTATCGGGGTAGTGGAGCGGCCGGAAGATTGGGTATATTCCAGCGCCAGGGATTATGCCGGGGGGAAGGGCCTGATTGAGTTGGACCTATTAGTCTAGCGGTGGCAAACCGGAGGTTTGCCGGATAATGGCGTTCCCAAGCTGGAGCTTGGGAACGAGAAGAGAAGCAAGGGGCCATCCTTTTCATCTTTGCAAACCCCGGTTTTTGCCGTATATTAGCCTCCAACAACTGCCATGTCGAAAGCGGGAACCCCAAAGACGCCGGCTGCGCCACCCCTGCCCCAGGCCCCCGGGGCGCCGGAGACGGCCGCCCCCGCGGCCGCGGCCTGCCCACCTTGTCCGCCCCCGGAGGGAAAAAGCGCCTTTCCCAGCCATTTCGCCCGGCTGTTTTTCGGGGCCATCACCCTCCTGGTCCTCTATTTTTCATATCTCATCATCAAACCCTATCTGCTTGATATCTTCATGGCCCTGGTGCTCTTTTTTACCGCCAGACCGCTTTACCTGGGCCTCTGCCGTCTGCTGTGGCAACGGAAGGCCCTGGCCTCCGCCCTCACCTGCCTCATCCTGTTGTTGATCATCCTGCTCCCGCTCTTCAGTTTGATGAGCATCATTGCCAACCAGGCCCTGGAATTTTCCAGCCAGGTGACCAGGGGCATGGAAGGTGCCCAGCTCTGGGTCTGGATCGCCGCCAAAATCGACGCCTTGAAGGCTTATCTGGTCCATTTGAATTTGCCCCTGCCCCCGGGAGATATCCAACTGGAGCAGATCGTCCGGACGGTGGTGAGCAGTGCCAGCTCCTTCATCTACAACAATGCCATCGGCCTGATCAAGGGCTTCACTTACTTCTTCCTGGACCTGCTGCTGGTGCTGTTCATTGCCTTCTTCATGTTCCTGCAGGGGGACGCCTTTATCGCCGAACTCATAAAACTCTCCCCCCTGGAGGCCTCCCATAACCAAATGATCCTCCAAGAGACCGAGGCCACCATCAAGGCCACCCTCTGGGGCACGGTGATCGTCGCCTTTGTCCAGGGGATCCTGGGAGGGTTGGGCTTCCTGATTTTCGGGCTGCCCGAGCCGGCCTTCTGGGGCACGGTGATGATCCCGGCGGCGGTGATCCCCATCGTGGGCAGCACCATCATCTGGGGGCCCGCGGCCATCTATCTCCTGTGCACCGGCCATATCGCCGCGGGGGTGGGCCTGATCCTTTGGGGCGGGGTGGTGGTGAGCATCATCGACAATGTTTTGAAGCCCTATCTGGTGAAAGGAGGCGGTTCCACCCCCAGCATCTTCATCCTCTTCTCCATCCTGGGGGGCATCACCTACTTCGGGATGATCGGCTTCATCCTGGGACCCCTGATCCTCTCCTTCCTGCTGTCGCTGCTGCGCATCTACCAGAAGACCATCCTGGCTCCGCCCGCCGCGGCCGTCCCAGCCCAGCCGCCAAAGCCAAAAGGACCCGGCGCCCCTTAAGGGCCCGAGTCCTGGCAGTCCATGGCGCGATTTTTTTTGGGGGGGGGCCAGGAGCGGATACCGGGTCCACCCCGACCAGCATTAAAAAAACTGGGGCGGGTTGGCTCACCCGCCCCATAAAAAATTACGAGAAATTATGAGAAACCGAAAACCGCCTTACAGCGCCAATTCTCGCTTGATTTCGCTGAGGTCCTGCCCGCCGTGAAAAAAGACCGGGGCCCGGCTTTCCAATTGCTCGATTTCCTGCTGCACCAGTTCTTTTTCCAGGTGGCGGTCTTCGTGGATAAACTGGCAATATTCCTCGAATAATTCATTTTTAAGATCCGCCCCGAACAGGTCCGCCCGTTGGAATTTCTCCTCCAGGCTGAGAATGCTGTCCAGGAGATAGAAATAGACGGAACGGGCTTCCGCCAGGCGGCCGCTCTGGGCCAGCCGATCGGCCCGGGCTTGGGCCCGCCGCAGCTTGCCTTCGGCATCGGCAATGGACTGGGCTTGCGGCGAACTCTCCTCCACCACCCGGTCGATGGATTCCAAAATATCATCGAGTCCCTGATCCTCCTCCTTCAGGACCTCTCGCACCTCCGGCACCCGGTCCGCCACATCCAGGATGATTTCCAGCAACTCTTTCTTGGAATATTTCTTCAGCCGCTCCTTGAGCTCCTGATGGCTCAAAAATCTCCCTGGTTCCTCTACCCAGACCCGCAGCAGGGCCAGGACATGGGGGCAAACCTCCTCCCCCTCCGCCTGGGGGCAGTCGCACTGGTAGGCAAGCTGGTCATCCTCAATCTTCACCTCCACCGTGAAGGGCTGTGGGTCAAGCACCACGCCCCGGAGGCGATCGGGCAATCGGTAACCATGCCGAACCTGATGCTTTTGGACCATGATCCTGGCCTGGGCTTGACCTTCCGGGCTGCCGATCTGGTCCAGAGTCTGGGCCTCTAATTCTTCAAAACGCATTATTTAGTCCGTCGTGCCAATCGGTTATTTTCTTTAAATTTAACATTTTATCCAGGCTTGGCAACCAATTATTGCACCTCAGGGGAGATTTTTCCGGAAAACTTTTAGGAAAGAAAGTAATGCGCCGCCTGGTGGAAAAGTCCATTCAGGCGGACTTCCAGTTCCTGCCGCAGGGCCTCCAGGGCGGCTCCCCTGGCCTGCGGGGGCACCGTCAGGGGCTCGCCCACCAGTAGAGCCAGGCGGCTGAAAGGCAAGGGGAGGACGAAGCGGTCCCAGGTCTGGAAGGTTTTCTGGCGGCTGGCGGCCACCGCCAGGGGCACGATGGGGGCATTGGTAATCCGGGCCAAATAGAGAGGGCCATTTTGAACCACTTGGGCCGGACCCCGGGAACCGTCGGCAATCAGGCCGCAGCTATAACCGCGGCGGTAATAGTCCGCCATTTGCTGCAGGGCCTGCACCCCGCCCTTGCGCCGGGACCCGGAGCAGATGGCGAATCCCAACCCCCGGGCCACCTCGGCGATGAATTCGCCGTCCCGGCTGGGGCTGGCCATCAACACCAGGGGCGACAGTTGCCCTTCGTGGTGGCGGACATAAAAGAGGGGGAATAGCAGGTGGCAGTGCCAGGTGGTGTAGAGCGCCTGCGCCCCTGAAAGTAACCGCGCCTTGAGCCCAGGCTCGATGACCAGCTCCACCGGACAGGTCCGCAGATAAACCTGCACCAGGCTCCGGGCCAGGGCCGGGACCCAGCGCCGCGTTAGTGGGTGATTCAAACGGAGTTTCATGACTTTCGAATGTTCGGTTTTGCGTTTTGCTTATTTGCCCTCTTGCAGGAAGCTGACCGCTGACCGCTACCTATCCTTGGTCTCCAACCGCTCCAGGATTTTCGGGGTATAAAGCTCGTGCTCCACGATCTGGGCCGACACCGGCCGCATCATGCCCAGCTTCATGATCAAAAAATTGAGGCGGCGCATCTGCTTCAGCTTCTCGGCTTCGTCCTCCAGGCTGGCCACCAGATCCTGCAAGGTCATGATTTCCTTGCGTAATTCCAGCTCCGGCGGCAGGTAGTCGGCGTTCTTCAAGATCTTGTAAGCCATCCTAAGCTCCGGCGGGATGTGGGATTCATCCTCCAGGTGCAAGGGTTGGCCCTTGCCTCTCAGGTCATCGAAGAGGCCGGCCTCGATGGCCTCCCGGATGCGGTTTTCGGCGATCCTCTCAAAAAAATCCATATAAAATCCCAGGTAGGGCGGGCCGCAGTAATCGCCGTATTTCGGCGGCCATAGGCCGCCCTATATACTGGCCGCAGTAATTCACCCAACTCCGGGCGGCCCGGGACGGCCGCCCTGCCTTTAGCCGCAGGCTGGAGGTCCTGGTCTTTTTTGTCAGGGCACGGGGCGTCGACCCTTAGCCCCCTCCCCCAACCCAAGCATCCTCCCCCTCACCGCCGTTTCCGGGCCCGGTCCATTTCCCGCTCTTGCTCCCGGCGTTTAATGGTTTCTCGTTTATCGTACTTCTTCTTGCCCTTGGCCAGGGCCAGTTCCACCTTGGCGTGTTGGTCCCGAAAATAGAGGCGCACCGGAATCAGGGTATAGCCCCGCTCCTGCAATTTGCCCAGCAGGCGCCGCATCTCCCAGCGATGCAGCAGGAGTTTCCGGGGCCGCTCCGGGTTGTGGCTCTCCGGCCCGGCGTGGGAATAGGGGCTGATGTGGGCGTTGTGGAGAAACATCTCGCTGCCCCGGAAGTTGGCGAAGGCGTCGTTGATATTGGCCTTGCCCTGGCGCAGGGATTTGACTTCCGTGCCCTTCAGCACCAGGCCGGCCTCATAAAGGGCGTCGATGGCGTATTCGAAATAGGCCTTGCGATTGCGGCAGATGATCTTGAGGGCGTCTTGGCTCATTTTGCCAGCTTAGTGGCCAGGGGGCGGCCAAACCTGAAGATGTCCGGAAAGAGACGGTCCATCTCCATGGTGACGTAGGCGTTGACCTCTTCCACGGTATGCAACCGCAAGGCCCGCCCGGCGGTTTCCCTGGCCTTTTCCTGGGAGGTCATGCGGATGACCCGCTTCACCACCGGGATGGCCATGGCGTTCATGGAGAATTCTTCCACCCCCAGGCCCAGGAGCACCGGGATGTAGAGGGGGTCACCGGCCATCTCTCCGCACATGGCCACGGGAATGCCGGCCTGGTGGCCGACCTGCACCACGTCCCGCACCATGCGCATCACCGCGGGGTGCAGGGGCTGATACATGTCCGCCACCTGCTGGTTGACCCGGTCGATGGCCAGGGCATACTGGATCAGGTCGTTGGTGCCAATGCTGAAAAAATCGGCATAGCGGGTGAGCAGATCCGCCAGGGTCACCGCGGCGGGCACCTCGATCATGGCCCCCACCGGCATTGCCGCGTCGAAGGGGACCTTTTCCCTTTCCAGCTCTTTTTTTACCGACTCCAGGAGCTGCCGGGCCTCCTGCATCTCCCGGGGGCTGGAGATCAGGGGAAACATGACCCGCACCTGGCCGAAGGCCGAGGCCCTGAGGATGGCCTTGAGCTGGGTCCGGAAGATCTTTTGCTCCTTTAAACAGAAGCGGATGGCCCGGAGCCCCAGGGCCGGGTTCATCTCCGGGGCGTACTCCAGCGGCGACAGAAACTTGTCTCCGCCGATGTCCAGGGTGCGGATGGTTACCACCCGGGGGGCCATGGCCTCCACCACCTGCCGATAATCCTGAAAGAGTTCCTCTTCCGTGGGCAGGTGGCGCTGGCGCAGATAGAGAAACTCGGTGCGGTACAGTCCCACCCCGTCGGCCCCATACTTGGAGGCCATGGCCACCTCTTCCGGCATCTCGATGTTGGCCAGCACCCGGATGGGCACCCCGTCGCTGGTAGTGGCGGGCATGCCGCTGCCCAGGAACACCTCCGACTTGAAGACCTCGAAATCCGCCCGCCGGGTCTGGTAAGTCCGGCGCGTTTCGTCATCCGGGTTCAGGATCACCAGACCGGTGATGCCGTCCAGGATCAGCAGGTCCCCGGAATCGATCTCCACGGTGGCGTTATCCAGCCCCACCACCGCGGGGATATCCAGGGAATGGGCGATGATGGCGGTGTGGGAGGTCTTGCCGCCCCGCTCGGTGATGAACCCCAGTACCTGGGCCTTGTTCATCCGGGTGGTTTCCGCCGGGGACAGGTCCCGGGCCACCACGATGGCCGGCTCTTTGAAGGAGAAGGGTTTGCCGGAGTCTTTGCCGGTGAGCCGCCCCATGAGACGCTGGTAGACCGTCTCCACGTCGGCGAGGCGCCCCCGGATGTGTTTGTCGCCGATGCGCTGGAATAGCTCCTTGATCTTCAGGTAGGCCTGGTGCAAGGCCCGTTCGGCGTTGAGGTTCTCCTCCTGGATGAGCCTCAGGGTTTCGGAGTTGAGCATCCGGTCCCGGAGAATCAACAGGTGCAGCTCCAGGATGTGGGCGTGCTCCTTCAGATCCCCGGAAATTTCCTCCTTGAGGAGGGTCAGCTCCGCTTCGATCTGGTCCACCGCCTGCCGGAAACGCTCCTGTTCCTCGGCCACATCCTGTTCGTTATACAGGAGGCGGGAGCTGACCTGGGCGGCCTCCGTCAGGACCTGGACCCGCCCCATGACGATGCCAGGGGAGGCGGGGATACCTTGGAGGAAACGGTTTTCCCGGCTCATGTCTCTCCAAATTTGCGGGCGAACAGCGAGGAAATCGCCATGGCCACCTCCCGGGCCTGGGGTCCGCTGGCCCGCAATACTAGGCGGCTTCCCTGGGGGCAGTCCAGGGACAGGATGGCCAGCAGGTCACGGGCGTCGGCCACCACCCCGTCTTTCTCCAGGGTTACGCTGGTGGTCTCATAGCTCTGGGCCAGGGCGGTAATCTTGGCCACCGGCCGGGCATGGAGGCCCAGGCGGTTTTCCACCCATAGTTCCCGCTCCACCGCCGGGGCGGGCGCCGGCTGCTCCGGGGGCGGCATCTTCTCAGGGATATCCGGCTGTGGCTTGGAACTCATGGAATTTCTTGATGATCCCCGCGTAAAGATGGAGCCGGCACCACGCCGGCTCACTTAGCGGGCGGGCTCAAGCCCGCCTTCACTTCAGCCGCCCCTGCTCCTTTAAGGCCAGGTAGGCCTGGTACACCGGGCGCCGCGGCAGTCCCTGGGCTGCCGCCACCGTCTCCGTCAGCCGCCGCCCGCTGAGGCCCTGTTCCCGGGCGGTCTTCAGAAGGCAGCCCTCCAGGTCCAAATCCGGCGCCACGGCCGCGACCTCCCCGGGGCGGGACAGCACCAGGGTGCATTCACCCTTGATTGCCGCGTCCTTAAGCTGCGCCGCCACCTGGGGCGCCGGCCCCCGCCAGCTCTGCTCAAATTTTTTGGTAAGTTCCCTAACCACCAGGACCCGGCGATCAGGCATCGTGGCGGCCAGTTCCTCCAGGGTGCGGCTGAGGCGCCGGGGGGACTCGTAAAGGATGAGGACCCGCGGCTCCCGGGCCAGCTCCGCAAAGAGCTTGAGACGCCGGCCTTCCCCCCGGGGCAGGAACCCTATAAAGAGTATATCCCCTTTGAAGCCGGAAAGCGAGAGGGCCGCCACCCCGGCGGCGGGGCCGGGCACGGCCTCCACCCTTACCCCCGCCTCCCAGGCCAGGGCCACCAGGTCGGCGCCGGGGTCCGAAAATCCGGGGGTGCCGGCGTCGCTCACCAGGGCGATCTGCTGGCCGTCCTGAAGGCGGCTAATCAGCTCCGGCCCCCGGCTCTCCCGGTTATGGGCGTGGTAGCTGATCATGGGGGTTGTGATGCCGTAGTGGCTCAGGAGCTTTCTGGTGCGCCGGGTGTCCTCGGCGGCGATCAGGTCCGCCTCCTTGAGGAGCCGCAGGGCCCGCAGGGTGATATCCTCCAGGTTGCCGATGGGCGTGGCGACGATGTATAAAATTCCAGAGACCATTTTTAATTAATGGTGGGGCGGGCCTCCGTGCCCGCCTGGAAGGCGGCCAGGGACGGCTGCCCCACCGCGATATTCCTCAAAAGGCATTCTGAATTATTTCAATCTGTGGCCCCTGTTCATTAACTGTGATCCCCACCACGTCGAAGCGCACCGGCACCTCGCCCAATTTTTTCTGTTTCAGGTAATAATCGGCCAGGCGCCGCAATTTGTTCTGTTTGACCAGGGAGACGGCCTCCTGGGGGGCGCCGAAGCGCTCCCCCCGGCGGGTCTTGACTTCGATGAACACCAACGCCTTCCCCTGCCGGGCGATGAGGTCGACCTCACCCAGCGGCGTGAGATAATTGCGCTCCAGGATCTTATAACCCTGCCTTTTCAAGGCGGAGGCGGCCAGGTCCTCCCCGGCGTCGCCCAGTTGGCGTCGGGTAGTTAGGGCGGACACGTGGGTCCACCCCTACGGTTTGGGAAAGAAGGTCTGGATTTAAAAGAAGCCAACCGGCCATCAAAAACGTCCTCCCCCATTGCTTGTGGGTTCTCCTTATCCAATTCCCAGCACAGGGGGTTGTTACCAATATATTCGCGAATGCGATTCAATGACTCTTCATTTCGAATGGCGTGATCGTAAAAACTGCGTTGCCATAAACTTCCTTGAAAAGCTGGCCAACCTGATTCCTTTACGCCGTGCACATATTCATTGGTGGTCATGGTCTTGAACCATTGCATTATCTTCTGTAGGGGCGGACCCCTGTGTCCGCCCCCCGACTCCTCAATGAAGATGATCCCGTGGAAATGATTAGGCATAACCATAAAATACTGGTCTATTTTAATTAAGGGGTATTTGCTCTCTAACTGCGACCACCATTTCGCTACCATTTTTCCGGCAGCATTGGAGCGCAGAATCCCTTTGGCGATATCGCCTAGTAAACATTTCGATCCCCAAATGCAGACCGTGACAAAATACGCCCCTGGTTGGGAATAGTCGTAGTCAGGCAGGCGAGCTGATTTGCGTCTCCACGGCAAAAGCGCCATTGAACCAGCCTTTTACTGAGGGGCGGACACACGGGTCCGCCCCTACAATAAGCCCCTACGCTAAATTTAACTATAATTAATTCATTTAAAGGGGATAGAAATAAATTACTTCGATCCTTCCACCCACTCCTTCACCCCCCGGAAGGTGCGGCGGTGCAGGTCGCAGGGCCCCCAGCAGCGCAGGGCCTCCAGGTGTTCGGGAGTGGCGTAGCCCTTGTGTTGGGCAAAATTGTATTGGGGATAGCGCCGGTGTAACTGCTCCATGAGCCCGTCCCGGTACACCTTGGCCAGGATGGCGGCCGCGGAGACGGAGGGGCAAAGGACATCCCCCTTGATCACCGGCTGCTGAGGAAAGGTCAGAGGCAAGGGCTGGTGGCCGTCCACCAGGACCATCTGCGGGATGGGGTTCAGGGCCTGCACCGCCAGGGCCATGACCTTGAGGGAGGCCTTCAGGATCCCCAGGATTTCGATCTGGCGGGCCCCCAATTCCCGAATGGCAAAGGCCAGGGCGACGGCCCGGATCTCTTGATCCAGGGCGGCCCTGGCCTCGGGGGTGAGGCACTTGGAATCCCGGAGTCCGGAAATCCGAAACTCGGCAGGGGCAGGCAAGATCACCGCCGCGGCCACCACCGGTCCGGCCAGCGGGCCCCGGCCGACTTCGTCCACCCCGGCGATCAGGATTAAACCCTGAAGGCGCCAAAAAGCTTCCGGGTCAGCAAACACCTGGGCGCTGCCCGGGAGCCGGCTCATGTGATGGGGGTCCGCTTCTCTTTGATGCGGGCCGCCTTACCCACCCGCTGCCGCAGGTAGTAGAGGCGGCTGCGGTTGACGTCGCCCCGGGTAAGAAGCACCACCTTGTCGATATTGGGGGAATGGGTGGGGAAGATGCGCTCCACCCCCACTCCGTAAGAGACCTTGCGCACCGTAAAGGTTGCCCCGGTGAGGCCGCCCCGTTTCCGGATGACCACCCCTTTGAAGATCTGAATCCGTTCCTTGTCACCTTCCACGATGCGCACGTGCACTTCCACGGTATCCCCGGGGCGAAAGGCGGGCAAATCCGCCCGCATCTGCTCCCGGGCCAATTGATTGACCCGTTCCATGATTATCACCTATCTTCTTCCGGCGTCTCGGCCAGGGTTTCGATAAATTTTCGATCTTCCGGCGCCAATGGCGCCTTGACCAGGAGGTCCGGCCGGCAAGCCCGGGTGCGGAGCAGGGCCTGCTGTCGCCGCCACTCCCGAATGCGCCGGTGGTCGCCCTCCAGCAACACCTGGGGCACCCGGTGGCCTTCGAAATCCCGGGGCCGGGTGTAATGGGGATACTCCAGCAACCCGGTTTGAAATGAGTCATCTGCGGCGGCACCAATGCCCCCCAGCACCCCGGGAAGCAGCCGGGTCACCGCGTCCAGCACGGCCAGGGCCGGGATCTCTCCCCCCGTCAGGATATAATCGCCGATGGAGAGCATTCCGTCAATATAGTATTTGAGTCGTTCGTCCACTCCCTCATAATGACCGCAGATCAACAGGAGATGGGACAAGGCCGCCAGCTCCCCGGCCCTATCCTGGGTGAAGAGGGGGCCCTGGGGGCTCAGCAAGAGGATATGCACTTGCGGGTCTTCCCCGCGGGCCGCCCGGATGGCCGCCACCAGGGGCGCGATCTGCATCACCATGCCGGGGCCGCCGCCGTAGGGTCGGTCGTCTGTCACCTGGTGACGATCCGTGGTGTAATCCCGCAGGTTCAAGACCCTAAACTCCGCGGCTCCCCGGATCTGGGCCTGCTGCAGCATGCTCTCACCCAACGGCGACCTGAAAAATTCCGGGAACAGGGTCAGCAGGTCAATGCGCATAGCTTTCCAGCAATCCCGGGGGCGGCGCCACCTTCAGGAACCCTTCCTCCAGGTTGATTTCCACCACCACCTCCTCCACCGCGGGAAGGAGGATCTCCCGCTGGTCCTGGACCACCACGTAGACGTCGTGGCCCGGGGTGGGCAGGATCGTTTGCAGCCGGCCCAGCAGGGCCCCATCCCCGGCGTCATAGACGGGCAGCCCCAGCAGTTGGAACCAATAGTATTCTCCCGGCGGCAACGGGGGGAAACGCCGGCGGTCTCCCCAGACCTGCCTGCCGGCCAACTGCTCCGCCTGGCTCCGGGTATCGACGCCGGCCAGCCGGAGCAGGACCTGATTTTTGAGGCGGTCTGCCTGGAGAATGGCATAGGTTTGCCCGCCGATCACCACTTCGGCCAGGGCCGCAAAGACCTCCGGGTCGGTGGTGGCGGCCGCGGCATCGGGACGGACCTTGACGGCCCCGCGCATGCCATGGGCTCCGGAAATCCGTCCCAAGCCGAGGAGATGAGAGGGGCAATCCTGCTCTTTACTCAAGGATTTCCAAGACCGCGCGCTTACGAATTTTGGTGGAGGCGGCGCTGAGAATGGTGCGCATAGCCCGGGCGGTGCGCCCTTGTTTGCCTATCACCTTCCCCAGATCTTCCTTGGCCACCTTGAGTTCGATAACCGAGGTCTGCTCCCCTTCGATTTCCTTGACCTGCACCTCTTCGGGATTATCCACGAGGGCCTGAGCCATGAACTTGACCAGCTCTTTCATAGTAGCCACCTTTGTCAAGGGATGGGGCGATCAACCAACCTCCCTGGTCTGGTCCCTGGGCGAGGGCTCAGGCCTCCGGCGCCGCCGCGGCTTGAGGCCGCTTCTTCAGAAGGCTGGCCACGGTGTTGGTTGGCGTGGCGCCTTTGCTGACCCATTGGGCCAGCAGGTCTTCCTTCACCGTGACCGCGGCAGGGTCCTGGCACGGATCATAAGTGCCAATGATTTCTAAAAAGCTACCATCCCGGGGAGACTCGCTATTAGCCACCACGATGCGGTAGTAGGGGCGCTTTTTCGCGCCGAAACGGGCCAAACGGATACGTAACGCCATTAGAGCTGCTCTCTCCTCCTTAGGATGTGATCGGACCCAACCTCAGAGGCGCTAAGGTGGACGATAATCCTCCTTCAAGCCCCTAGACCGGCCTAACTTTTATCTTTATATCCCCCCCCTTTATTAAAGGGGGGTTAGGGGGGATTTAAATCCCCCTAAATCCCCCTTTTTCAAAGGGGGACTTAATGCCCCTCGAATTATCAATGATATAAACGTTCAATAAATTCAAATGTACTCTCGCAGAATCAATTCTGCTCTTTAAAAAAACTTGGGGCTAAGGCCTTTCATCTTCTTGCCGCCCTGGGCCATCTGCTTGATCATCTTTTGGGTCACGGTAAAATTCTTCAGCAGGCGGTTGACGTCCTGCACCGAAGTGCCGCTGCCCAGGGCGATGCGCCGCCGGCGGCTGCCGTTGATGATCTGGTGGTCGGCCCGCTCGCCCGGGGTCATGGAGCCGATGATGGCCTCCACCCTTTTCAGGTCCCGTTCGTCGGGCTTCAGGTCCTTCATGGCCTTAATCTTGCTGCCCAGGCCGGGAATCATACCCAGCAGCTGCTCCATGGAGCCCATCTTCTTGATCTGCCGCAACTGTTCCCGAAAATCGTCCAGGGTGAAGGCCTCCCGGCGCAGCTTCTGCTCCAGGGCCTTCACCTGCTCGGCGTCAAAGGTCTCCTGGGCCTTCTCGATGAGCGTCAGGACGTCCCCCATCCCCAGGATGCGGGAGGCCAGCCGGTCCGGGTGGAAGACCTCCAGGGCGTCCAGCTTCTCCCCCACCCCCAGAAATTTGATGGGTTTACCCACCACTTCCCGCATGGAGAGGGCGGCGCCGCCCCGGGCGTCCCCTTCCACCTTGGTGAGAATCACCCCGGTGAGCTTCAAGAGATCGTGGAAACGTTGGCCCACCTGCACCGCGTCCTGTCCGGTCATGGCGTCCGCCACCAGGAGAATCTCCCGGGGCGCCACCTTCTCCTTGATGGCCTTGAGTTCCTCCATCAAGGGAGCGTCGATGTGCAACCGCCCGGCGGTGTCCAGGATCACCGTGTCGTAGCCCGCGGCGTAGGCCGCCTCCATGGCTGCCGCGGCGATGGCCACCGGGTTCTGGTCGGGTTCGGTGGGATGCGCCGCCACCCCGCAATCCGCCGCCAGACGCTGAAGCTGCTCGATGGCCGCCGGGCGCTGCACGTCGGCGGGCACCAGATAGACCTGGCGGCCCTGGCTCTTGAGGCGCCGGGCCAGCTTGGCCGCGGTGGTGGTCTTGCCCGATCCTTGCAAACCCACCAGCATCAGGGCGATGGGAGGCCGGCCGCTCAGATCCAGCCGCGGGGACTCCCCTCCCAACAGGCCGGTGAGTTCCTCATGGACGATCTTCACCACCTGCTGGGCCGGGGTGAGGGAACGCATCACCTCTTCGCCCACGGCCCGCTCCCTGACCCGCTCGATGAAGACCTTGGCAACCTTGTAGTTGACGTCGGCCTCCAGCAGGGCCAGGCGCACCTCCCGCAGGGCCTCCTGCACCTGGGCCTCGGTGAGCTTGCCGTGGCCCTTCAGCTTCTTGAAGACCTGGGCCAACTTGTCGGTTAGACGATCAAACATTTGAGTTTCAAGTTTCGAGTTTTTAGTTTTTAGTTTTTGGTTTTTGGTGAAAAAGCTGTTATTGATGGCACGGGCGGCCCGCCTGTGTTGTCATTTTGTAGCCGCAGGCTTTAGCCTGCGCTGCCTTTCCACGTTTATTATAAAACCCGCAGGCTAAAGCCTGCGGCTACATTTTGCCTCGCAAACTACCTGCCTAGATGAAATTATTACAGATTCGGGTTAATGACGCCAATTTGCTGTTTTTAACTCAAAACTAAAAACTCGAAACTCGAAACTCAGAACTACCCCTTAATCACTCCCAAGGGCTTGAGCTTCGCCACCTTTTTGGCGATGCCGGCGCCCTGGCAGACATCCACTACCGTGGCCACATCCTTGTAGGCCTCGGAAATCTCTTCGTCAATGGTGGCCCGGCCGGCGCCCCGGACCACGATGCCCCGGGCCGCCAGCTCCCGGACGATGCTGCGGCCCCTGGCCACCTCCAGGGCCTGGTGCCGGCTCATCTCCCGGCCGGCCCCATGGCAGGTGCTGCCGAAGGTCTCGGTAAGGGCTTTTGCGGTCCCTACCAGTACGAAAGAGTAACGCCCCATGTCGCCGGGAATCAACACCGGCTGCCCCGTCTCCTGATAAGCCGCCGGGGTCTCCGGGTGGTGCGGCGGAAAGGCCCGGGTCGCGCCCTTGCGGTGGATGCAGAGCTTCTTCCGCACACCTCCCACTTCATGGGTCTCGATCTTGGCGATATTATGGGCCACGTCGTAGACCAGCTCCATCCCCAGGTCCCGGGGGCCGATCTTCAAGACCTGCTCGAAGGACTGCCGCACCCAGTGGGTGATCATCTGCCGGTTGGCAAAGGCAAAATTGGCCGCCGCCGCCATGGCCGCCAGATAGTTCCCGGCCTCCGCCGAGTTCAAGGGGGCGCAACATAGCTGCCGGTCCGGCAGCTCGATGCCGTATTTGGCTGCGGCCTTGAGCATAACTTTGATGTAGTCATCGCACACCTGATGGCCCAGCCCCCGGGAACCGGTGTGCACGATGGCGGTCACCTGGTCCTTAAAGAGCCCCAGGCCCGCGGCCAGCTTCTCATCAAAGATCTCCAGGACGTAGCCCACTTCGATGAAGTGGTTGCCGGAACCCAGGGTGCCCAACTGGTCCTTGCCGCGATCCATGGCATACTGGGAGACGCGCTCGGGGTCGGCCCCCTCGATACAGCCCTGGGCCTCGATGTGGTCCAGGTCGGCGGCGGCGCCGTAACCATTTTTCACGGCCCAGCCGGCCCCCTGGCGCATCACCTCTTTCAAGGCGGGCATGGCCAGCTTCAGGTCTTGGCGCCGGGAGCCCACCCCCGAGGGGATATTGGCAAACAGGACGTTGACCAGTTCCTCGATGCAGCACTCCGCCTGGGACCGTTGCAGGTTGGTGCGCAGCAGCCGCACCCCGCAGTTGATATCGTAGCCCACTCCGCCGGGGGAAACCACCCCTTCCTCCAGCGAGAAGGCGGCCACCCCGCCGATGGGAAAACCATAGCCCCAATGGATGTCCGGCATGGCCAGGGAGGGGCCTTCGATTCCCGGCAGGGTGGCGACGTTGGCCACCTGTTGCAGGCTCTGGTCCTCCCTGATCTTGGAGATCATCGCCTCGGAGGCGAAGACCAGGCCCCGGGTGCGCATCTTGCCCTCCCGGGGAATCTCCCAGCGATACTCGTCCACCTGCCGCAGCTTCATATCAGTAGTCAGTAGCCAGTAGTCAGTAGCCAGTAGCCAGTAGCCAGTAGCCAGTATTAACTTCAGTCTTTCACTAAAGGGGGACTTTACATGCTAACCACGTGACAATGACCGTTATAAATTCAAAATCACCATCCTTAAGCCTGTAGCCGGTATGGTTTTGATTTTACTGGCAACTAGGAACTGACTACTGGCTACTGGCCACTACAAATCCAAGATCACCGTGGCCTGCCAGCCATCCCCCCAGGGCCTGATCTCCAGATGGTGATAGGTGGCGGCCTTGACCGCGGATTTCTCCGGGTGCCGCTCGGGATCGAAGGCCTCTCCCCAGGCGGTGGCTTTAAGGCGCCGCTCGCTCAAGGAGGTGAGGTGGAATTCCCGTCCCAGAAACCCTTCCACGTCAAAAAGATAAAGCAGGTGGTTGAGCCAGTCAACCAGCAGGGCTTCCCGATCCGGCGATTCCAGCTCAACGGTCCGTCTTTCCCGGCGCCTTAAGTAACGGCGGTCGACCATGGTGGCCGTCAGGGCGCCGGCTGCATTTTCAAAGAGCTCCCCGAGGCTCTGCCCCCGGATGCGCCAGGCCAGGTCGGCGGTATGCGGCAGTTGCCGGTACTTGGCGGCCTGGCGTTGGACGGTTACCCCCGGTTTCATTGCTAAAAAGTAAGAATTTTACCAGGGTGATTCAAGCCCGGCTGATGCAATAGGCAAAAGGCAAAAGTCTAAAGTAAATATTTTGCCTTTTCACTTTTTATTTTTGCCTTAGCCAATTCCTGTCATCCCGGGCCGCTGCCTGCCCCCAGGCAAAGGCCTGCAAATTGGCCTCCAGGAACTTAGGGTTGGTGCGGGTACGGATCACCGCCAGGATCTGGGGGGCGGCGAACGGCAGGCGCCCCAACGCGGCCAGGGCCCCCAACAGCACCATGTTCACCGTCAGGGGGCTGCCCGCCTGCCGGGCGCCGGCCCCGGCGTCAAAGGCCAGCAGGCTCCCCACCTGCGCCGCCATGAGCTCCAGCATCCGAGACACCTGCGGATATGACGCCTGGCCGATGGCCACCGGATAGGGGACAATGGCCGCGGTGTTGGCGATCACCAGGGTGCCGGGGTGGCAGCGGTCCAATGCCCGGAAGGTCTCCAGGGCCTCGAAACCCAAGATAATGTCGGCTTCCCCCGGGGAAATGACGGGGCTCTGCAACTCCCCCAGGACCACGGTGGAGACCACGATGCCACCCCGCTGGGCCATGCCGTGGGTCTCGCTCACCAGGGGATCGAGCCCCGCGGCCAGGGCCGCTTCCCCCAGGATCCGGCTGGCCAGCAGGGTCCCCTGGCCGCCCACCCCGGTGAGGAAGATGCGCAGGTTTTCGGTTTGCGGTTTGCGGTTTTCGGTGGCGGTCATGGTTTATTAAAGGATTACCCATGAAAATTTGAAATTATTATCTTCGCAGGAAAACCCCGCTAAAAGATATCCTCACTCTTCCTGTGCCACCCTTCTTTATACTTAACACGGGTTGGGAGGGGGTTTGGGGGAGGGCAGGGATGGAATCACTGGCCCTCCCCCAAAATCATCCTTCTCCCCTCACCCCTTCTTCACCGGCCGGATGCGCTCGCACCACTGCACGCAAAAGGCGCAGCCGCTGCAGAGGTCTTCGTCGATGAGCATCTGGTTGCCCTTACCTCCGGGTTTCAGGTACATGGCCGGACAGCCGAAGTAGTCCAGGCAATCCCGGCATTCGCCGCACTCGCCGGTCACCTGAAAGCGGGCCTGCCTTTTCTTCCCGGTAATCCTGGATTCGTAGAGATAACATGGGGCCTGGGAGATGAGCACCCGCACTCCCGTGGCGCCCAGGGCCTCCTTGGTGGCCGCCAGGGCCTCTTTATATTTAAAGGGGTTAACCACCCGGAGGGCCTCCACCCCCAGACCCCGGACCACCCCGGCGATATCTATGGGCTTCCCCGGATAGCCGGGGGGAGTCAGGGTCACCCCGGGGTGGGGCTGGGAGCCGGTCATGGCGGTGGTGCCGTTGTCCAGGATGACCAGCAGGAAATCGTGCCCCTGGTGCACCGCGTTGGCCAGCCCTGGCAGCCCGGAATGGAAGAAGGTGGAATCCCCGATAAAGGCCACCACCTTCTGGCCGGTGGCCCGGGAGATGCCGGCGGCGGTGTTGATGCTGGAGCCCATGCAAATGAGAAAGTCGGCCATGGACAGGGGAGGCAAGATCCCCAGGGTGTAGCAGCCGATGTCCGTGGGAAAGACCCCTTCCATCCCCAGGTCCCGGAGGGCGATCTTCACCGCGTAGTACATGGCCCGGTGCGGACAGCCGGGGCAGAGGTTGGGGGGGCGGTCCGGCAAGGCCCGGCCCCATAACTGCTCCGGCGCGGTGATGGCCGGGGGCCGATAATCGACCCCGAAGACGCGGGCGATCATCTCTCGCACCAGGCCGGGGTGGTATTCGTAGAGCCGGGAGAAGAGGCCCGGGGCCTTGCCGCGGATGGCCAGCGTCAGCCCCCGGCCCTGGGCCACGGCCTTGACCGCCTCTTCCAGGTACGGCTCCAGTTCCTCCACCACCAAAACCTTTTCCAGGCCCTGAAGGAAATCGCCGATGAGTTCCTCGGGCAGGGGGTGGGTGAATCCCAGTTCCAGGATTTTGAACTCCGCGGCCAACCCCAGTTCCCGGACGGCGTCGGCCACATAGACCCGGCTCACCCCGCTGGTGATGATCCCCCAGCGGCCCTGGCCGCGGACCCGGTTAAAGGGGCTCTCCTCCGCCAGGGCCCGGGCCCGGGACAGGGCCTCCAGAAGCCGGGCGTGGGCCAGGCGGGCCACCGCCGGCACCATCACCAGGCGAAAAGGGTCCTTGAGAAAGCGGCCCGGCCCCGGCCGGGAGGCGAGTTCCCCCAGGGTCACCGGCCCCCGGGTGTGGTTCACCCGGGTGGTGGTGCGCAGCAGCAGCGGCAGGTTAAGTTCCTCCGAGAGGGAGAAGGCCGCCCTGGCCATCACCAGCGCCTCCCGGGGACTGTCGGGCTCCAGCATGGGGAGCCCCGCCATTTTGGCGTAATAGCGGTTATCCTGCTCATTCTGGCTGGAAAACAGGGAGGGGTCGTCGGCGCTGACGATGACCATACCGCCCTTGACTCCCGTGTAGGCCAGGGTCATGAGGGTGTCAGCGGCCACGTTCAGGCCCACGTGCTTCATAGCGGTGAGCACCCGCCAGCCCGAAGCCGCGGCCCCGGCGGCCACCTCCAGGGCCACCTTCTCGTTCACCGAGTATTCAAAGGCCAGGTCCGTCTGCCGGGAGATTTCATAGCTGCGGTCGCCGATTTCCGAGGCCGGGGTGCCGGGATAGGTGGTGACCAGGGCTACCCCGGCCTCCAGGGCCCCCCGCACGATGGCCTCATTCCCCAAAAACAGGCGCCGTTCTCCCGGCTTTCCCCGCAATATCTCTGGCATGATGTTTTCTTTAAGAGAAATTATTATCCAAACTATATAATTTAACACGCTTTGTGAAATATTTGCCAATAAAAAACCTGGACCTCCCGATGACCTATGCCTGAAATGTTGGAGGACCTGAGATATTGACGCAGACCGACCCAGGGGCCAAGTTACGGGAATTCAAAGGGAACGCTGGTTAAGGCGGCGGGCCCCGCCCGCCCTCTGAGCGGGTAGGGGAGGGGATTTTTCAGGGCGGCGTGCGGCCGCATTTTATCGGGGCTAATGCCCGCATGCCCGGACCAAGGTCGAAAGATACCAGGCCGCGCCTCCGGGTCTTCCTCACGAGGGTAGATGTTGGCCCGGCGGGTGATTGCGGTTGGCGCCGTCGGCTAGAAAAAACAAGCTTACCTTGCCGCGCCGGGGGTTCCGGGCCGCGAAGGAAGGGGGGCTAGATTGCCAGCAGGGGGGAAAAGAATTCTCTGCCGTTGCGGATCGCCTTGATGGCGGTATGGAGGGCCGTACCCGCGTCTTCCTTGAGGACATAGCCGCTGACTCCGGCGGCCACGGCCTGGCGCAGATACTCCTTGCTGCGGTGCATGCTGAGAATCATGACCTTGACCCGGGGATAAAGATGCTTAATCCTTTTGGTCGCCTCCAGGCCCCGGAGCCGGGGCATGGTGATATCGACAATAACCAGGTCCGGGTGGATGGTTTTCAGAATCTCCAGGAGTTCTATGCCATCGCGGGCTTCCCCCACGACTTTCAGGTTGCCGTCTTCCTCGATGATCTTCCTGATACCCTGGCGCACCAGAGCATGGTCATCCGCCAGGATGATCTTATAAGAAGGATATCCATCCATTGCCAGTCTTCCCAGACATCTTCAAGGCCTTGCAGCCCCTTGCTATTGCTCACGGAGGTTGGGGCCCGGTAAAGGCAAGGCGCGCGGTAGGGATAGTCACGAGCGCGTCCGGTTAGGGGATCTTTGGAAATTGCGTGGCTGGCGGTTAGCTTGGAGAAGACGTCACGCAGATGAGGTGGCCAGCACCAGGATTTCTCCCCCCTCTCCCAAGGGGTCTTGCGGGCATCCTTGCCACCTGGAATAAGGCGCAATATCTATCTAAGTTTAATCCCCAACCTATTTCAACATACGTTAGTGTTGGGTTAATCATCTGTTTTGAAAAAGTCAATCCCGGATAGGAACATTTGTCCTTCCGGGACCCATCTTTATCCAGTTAGATTGTGGACCTGAGCTTTTTGCCAGCCGAACCCGGCGGCCAGGGGCCGCCCTGTACATTAGGGGATCCGAGACGGGCGGCGGTTCCCAGAGGCGCAGCCCAACATCTTGGTGCGCCTCATTTCTTCCTGGCACCCATCCACCAAGGGAGGTCCGAAGGGCCCATCCTGGCCCGGAGCTGCGCCATTTCCGCCTTCAGTCCGGCCACTTCGGCCTTAAGCGGCGCCATCTCCGCCTGTAGGAGCGGCAAGGCAGCCTGAAGCCGCGCCACCTCTCCTTTGAGGCTGGCCATCTCGGTCTGCAGTTGCACCGCCTCCCTGCTGATTTCCGGCCCCAGCCTCTTGACCCTGGCCGCCTCCGCCTGCAATCCCGCTATCCCGGCTTCCAGCAGATCCAGGCGCTCTTCCACCCTGGCGATCCGGTTGGCCACCCCCGGTCCCGGCAACACGGTGTCCAGGGGATTCTCCGCCACCGGCGCATCCAGGGGATTTTCCCCGATGGTGCTGCGTTTGGCCATCACTTAACTCCCTTCCTGGCTGATGATCTCCCGGGCCAAGGCCCGGTAATCGGCCGCCCCGGCGCTCTTGGGATCGTATTGGGTTATGGGGCGGCCGAAGGAGGGACATTCGGCCAGGCGGATATTCTCCCGGATGACGGTATGGTAGACCAGGCGGCCGGACCGCTCCCGCAGTTGCTCCACCACCTCCCGGGCATGGCGGGTGCGGGCGTCCACCCGGCAGGCCAGGATACCGGAGATTTTGAGCTTGGGATTGAGGCGCTCCCGGACCAGTTCCACCGTTTGCATGAGCTGGGCCAGGCCGCTCAGAGCCATGACATGGGCCTCCACCGGCACCAACAGCTCTTCCGCCGCAGTGAGGGCGCTGATGGTCAGGATCCCCAGGGTGGGAGGGCAGTCTATGAGGAGGTAGTCCCAGCGGTCCGGCGGCAGGCGCTGGAGGTTGCGCCGCAGAATGGTTTCCGCCCCCACTTCCCCGGCCAGAATCTTCTCCGCCCCCACCAGCCACGAAGATGACGGAATCAGGTCCACCCCCGGAGCCCCGGCCTCCCGGACGAAATCCGCGGGGTCGCCGTTATCGGTGAAGATGCCCAGCACCTCTTTGCCGGTGTTCTTGATGCCAAACCAGTCGGTACTGGAGTGTTGCGGGTCCAGATCCATCACCAGGACGCGGCGCTGTTGTTCGCTCAGGGCCGCGGCCAGATTGACGCTGGTGGTGGTCTTGCCGCTGCCGCCCTTCTGGTTGGCGATGGCGAAGATCCTCATCGGCTCATTCCCCTCCCTTTAAAAACCCGATAAAACAACGCTAGCCCGGGGCGCCGGCCAAATCCCAGGCCTCCGGCCCAGGCCGCTGGCGGAACCCTCGGGTGAGTCGAACTGCTGGACCCGGCCTACACCTGAGCCTGCCGGTAGGGATTTTTCCTTATTTACCTTGCCACAGCAGGAAGGCGATGTCAATCTCGGCCGGGGTGAGCATCCCCGGAATATCGCGCCTTTATGAGGATAAAAAAACCGTAGGGGTGGGGTAACCCCGCCCCTACCCATGACGATCCTCAGAAAGAGAGGTTTGGAATAGTGGCAGATTTTTCGCGGCGCCCAAATGATCTTTAATGAGATCTCAGGTCATTAACTGTTTTGGGATTCACAATGGGGCGGCATTTGGCAAATTCCTGCGCTAAGTGCCGCCTTGCTGCCTGGGTTTGTTCCACTCGCAGTCCTCATCAAGCCCTGGAGGTCGCTAACCCCTCAAAGAATCTCATCTCTCAAAAAGTAAAAAATTAAATGAGAAGCGAAAAAAATCTTGACTTAAGATAAATAATAAATCTTATAATGAAATATACCAATAGAGACGTCTGAAAAAAGAGCCCCCACAAGTCATACTGAGTGAGCGAAGCGGCCGCAGGATCTTAGGAATACCAGATGCTTCGCTGAGCTCAAGATGACCGCCCGGCCTTTTACAGAGGTCTTAACTAACTTGAGATGAAAGAGAGGGTCCCATGGCCAGCGAAGTGTTAAGGTTGACGTCGCAGATTGTAATAGCCCACGCCTCCATGAGCGAACTGACTCCCCAAGAGTTGGTGGAGGAAATTAAAGAAGTCTACCAAGTATTGTCTGCCATGGAAGGCGGCGCTATCCCGGAGGGCCCGGTCCCGGAAAAGGGCAAAGAGGCCGGCCTGGTGAAGAAACCGTCGGTGCCCCTGAAGGACATTGTCACGGAGAAACACGTAGTCTGCCTGGAGTGCGGGAAAAAGATGCGCACCCTGAAGGCCCACATCCGCAAGGCCCACAAGTTGCAGCCCAAAGAATATTTCCAGAAATACAGCCTGGATCCCAAAAAATATCCTCTGGTATGCAAGGAATATTCTAAGCAGCGCAGCAAGATGGCCAAACAACGGGGATTTGGTGAGCGGGGCACCCATCATAAGGCGGCCAAGCCCAAATAATCGCGGCAACCGGCTAAGTTAGTTGCATTTCCCCGTTATCCTTCCATAAATTGTGGTATTTCCCTGGGGGCGGACCTGCGTGTCCGCCCTTTTTATGGGGCTCCCCTAAAACTTCTGCAAGATTCCTCTGGAAATTGGATTTAGCGGCCCGGGGGGTAAGGCGCCGCTCGCCGGTGGCGGTCGGCGCCGGCTCTCCGCCGGTGGCGGCATTTTCCCTTTTAGTTTGAGCCGCAGAGACCGGGTTACCCGCAAAAGGCCCCTGTACAACTGACCTGCTTCCTATGACTAATTTTTCGTTTGACATTAAAGCTGATTAAGACAATCATTTTAAACATCTGTTTGATTTTTGGAGGTTCCATTTACGGACATCCCCTCAAATAACTCTACCAGCGCCGAAACCCGTCAACGTCTTTTTGAAGCCGCGGGCGAAGTCTTTGCCAAGCGGGGGTTTCGCAACTCCACCATCCGTGAAATCTGCGGTCGGGCCAGGGCCAACCTCGCGGCCGTGAACTATCACTTCGGCGATAAAAAGCGTCTTTATGCCGCGGTCGTGGAATACGCGCATGCCCGCGCCAGAGAGAAATACCCCCTGGTCTCCGACGAGAGTGCGGATATCCTCCCGGCGCCACGTCTTCACGCCTTTATTCACCATCTTATGTTCAGCCTCCTCGCTGAGGGGGCGCCGTCCTGGCTCGGCCAGTTGATGGCCCAGGAAATGATCGAACCCACAGCCGCCCTGGATGCCCTGGTGGAAAAGACGATTCGCCCGATGTCAGAGAAGTTGGCGGCCATCGTGGGAGAATTGCTGGGAGCCGGGACGTGCGCTGAGCAAATTCGCCTTTGCCAGCTAAGCATCATCGGTCAATGCCTGCATCACCGTAACGCCCGCCCGGTAATCCAACGGCTTTTTCCCCAGCAGCAGTATGGACCGGAAGATATTGCCGCCCTGGCTGACCACATTACCCGGTTTTCCTTAGCCGCCCTGAGAGGACTGGCGAAGGGGGAGGAGGATGGTATGGACCTGCCTGGGGGCGAGGAATGCCAACCATGACCGGAATCTTGCGAGTTGCCTTCAAATTGTTGGTCAATGACCGGGGCAAGTTTGCCGGACTGATCGTAGGAATCACCTTCGCAGTGTTTCTTATGGTCCAACTGACCTCCGTATTTGCCGGCATCCTGAATAAGGCCTCGGCTACCATCATCAATGTGGGCGCCAGCGTCTGGGTTATGGACCCGGCCGTCAATAATCCGCTCAACAGCATCCAGTTGCCTGATTACATCCTGGACGCGGTGCGCAGTATCGACGGCGTCAAATACGCGGTGCCATTATATTCCGGGGTAGCTCTCGTCAAGCTCCATGACGGCGCTTATCAGCCGGCAACCGTTATGGGACTGGACGACGCCAGCCTGGTAGGCCGGCCCGAACTGATCGCCGGGAAAATTGAGGACATTTTTGCCGATAATGGATTTATCGTGGTAAAAGACGAAGAATTTTCCAAATTAGGAAACCCTGAGATCGGCACAACTTTTGAGGTCAATGACCACCGGGGAGTCGTCGTCGGGATCGCCAAAGTGCCCAGCAGCACCCTGTTCGGCATCCCGACCCTGTACACCACCTTCACCCGGGCTATTCAGTATATCCCTTCGACGCGTTTCACCATTGCCTATATCTTGGTGGAACCGAAAAATGATAAAGACATCCCTTATATCAAGAATCAGGTGGCCAAGGCCGGCTATTTGGCGCTGACCAATACCGAATTCCAGCAACTGATCTCCAACTATTACAAATACCAAACCGGTATCGGCACCAACATCCTGATCATGACCCTGATCAGCTTCCTGGTAGGCCTATCCATTTGTGGCCAAACCTTCTATACCTTTGTTTTGGAAAATCTGGATAAATTCGGCGCCCTGAAAGCCATCGGCGCCAAGGGTTACGAACTCGTCTACATGATCCTCTTTCAAACTTTGTTCACCGGATTCACCGGGTACGGCCTGGGGGTTGGCCTCTGCTCCCTTCTGGTCGCAGTGGCCAAAAGTAAGGTGCCGAATTACGCCTCGGATATCACCTTCTTCAATCTCGGCCTGGCCTTCATCATGGTGCTGATCATCTCCGGGGTTTCAAGTTTCATCGCGGTGAGAAAAGTGATCAAAATAGAGCCGTTCGATATTTTCAGGAGTTAAGCATGGCCGAGGTAGCAGTGCAAGCCGTCGATCTGGTGAAATGGTTCGGAGCCGAGGATATCAGGACCTTCGCGGTGCGAGAGGTCAGTTTTGAGGTTAATTTTGGCGAAATGCTCTATATCACCGGCCCCTCGGGCAGCGGCAAGACCACCCTGTTAAGCATGATCTCGGGGATTCTGAGACCTAATTCCGGCACGGTGGTGGTGGAGGGTAAAGAAATCTGGAGGCTCAGTCCCAACGAACTGGCCGATTTCAGATTGCATACCGTCGGTTTTGTGTTTCAGGACTATCACCTGTTCCCGAAACTGACCACCGCGGAGAACGTCGCTCTCCCCCTGATCCTCAGGAAGCGAGACTGGGATGAATCCTTGCGCCTCGCCCTGGAATTTCTGGATGTGGTGGGAATCAAGGACCGGGCGGACCTGCCCCCCTCCAAGTTAAGCGGCGGTGAACAGCAGCGCGTGGCCCTGGCCAGAGCCATCGTCAGCCGTCCGGACATTTTAATCTTTGATGAACCCACCGCCTCCCTGGACGGCGCCACCGGCAGAAAGATTATCGGGTTTATCAAAGAAAACTTATTGAACGAACACCGCTGCATCCTGATTGTCACCCACGACGCCAGGATCTTTGAATATGCCGACCGTAACCTCAAGATGGAAGATGGTCGGATTGTGGAGATTGTCCGCGGAGACCTGAGTGAAATCTAAAATATTATTCGCCCTGGTGATCCTGGGACTGGTGGGCGGCTTGATCAGCGCCTACGTTTACGGCATCCGGGGAAAACCGCTGCCGCCGGCCTTTAATCCGGCCCAGAATCCTTATGCCAAAGGTATTTATGCCAACGGCATCATTGAAAGCTACCAGTCGAACGGGGCCAACATTAATATCTATCCCGAAGTCCCGGGAACGGTCACTCAGATCCTGGTAAAGGAAGGGGACAAGGTAAATGAGGCGACCCCGCTGCTGCTGATAGACGATTCCGTGCAGAAGGCCACGGTGGAGCAGCAAAAGGCTCAAGCCGCAGCGGCCCTGGCCACGCTGCGCGAACTCAAGGCCCAGCCGCGAGCCGAAGTCCTCAGGGTGTCCAAGGCCCAGGCAGATTATGCCGCCGCCCAACTTAAAACCTCCCGGGATACGCTGGTAAAACTGAGGAAATCCACGGCCCTGGACCCCAAATCGGTGAGCAAGGATCAGCTGGACACCGCGGGAAACACGGTCAAGGCGAATCAGGCCAATCTCGGGGTGGCGCGGCGGCAGTACGAACTGACCAAGGCCGGGGCCTGGATCTATGACATCCAAAACCAGCAGCATCTGTATGAGGCATTGTCCAAGACTTATGCCAGCGGGGCCGCCCTCCTGGCTAAATACACCATTCGGGCGCCGGTCACCGGCGTGGTCCTGGCGATCAACGCCGCGGTGGGCAGTTTCGCGTCCCCCCAGGGAATTTATGACACTTACACCCAGGGTTCTGATCCCGTCATGGTCATGAGCTACTCCCAACAACCTTATCTTGAGGTCAGATGTTATATCGACGAGATTCTCATTCCCAGGATGCCGCCGCCGTCTAAGATGACCGCCCAAATGTTAATCAGAGGGACGACCAACCGCATCCCCCTGGAGTTCGAGCGCATCCAGCCCTATGTGAGCCCCAAGATCGAGCTGTCGGATCAAAGGACCGAAAGGGTGGACGTGAGAGTGCTGCCGGTCTTGTTCCGCTTCAAGCCGCCCAAAGACATGAATATTTATCCGGGGCAACTGGTGGACATCTATGTGGAAACGCAATGAGCCGCCAGGAGACCGGAGCAGGTGGAGACGGCGGCTGAAACCGCCGGCGTTGCCTGACGGCGAGGCAGGGTACACGCGGATCTTGACGTGTTTTTGCCTGGGCCTCCTGTCCGGCCTGCTGGTCCCGGGCTGTGCCGTGGGACCCGACTTTGTCCGTCCCCAGCCGCCGGCGGCGACCCAATATACCCAGGGGGAGGAACCGGCCAAGACGGTGACGGCGGCAGGGCGGGCGCAGCGCTTTGCATACGGCGCCCCAATCGCCGAAGATTGGTGGCAATTGTTCAAATCACCCAAGTTAGACCAGGTGATCAAGGAAGCAGTGGCCCAAAATCTTAACCTGCAATCGGCCCAGGCCCGGCTGCGGCAAAGCCAGGACAACCTGCAGGCGGGCTATGGCGCCTTTTTTCCCCAGGTCAGCGGCAGCTTCTCTTTAACCCGGGAGAGATTTAACCCCGCCCAATTCGGCAGCCCCGCCCAGAGTAGCATCTTCAACCTCTTCACCTCTTCGGTCTCCGTTAGCTACCTCCTGGACGTATTCGGCGGCACGCGGCGAACCGTGGAGGCCCTGGCGGCTCAGGTGGATTATCAGAAATACAGCGCCCAGGCCACCTATCTGACCCTGTTGGGAAACGTCGTCAACGCCGCCATCGCCCAGGCGGCCTACCGGGCCTCCATCGATGCCACGGAACAACTCATCGCCTTCCAAAAGGAGCAACTGCGCATCACCGAAACCCAGTTCAAGGCGGGAACGGCGCCGTATGCGAACGTGGTTAGCCTGCAATCGCAGCTCGCCGCCACCGAAGCGACCCTGCCGCCCATCAGGCAGAACCTCAATAAGACTCAGCATCTGCTGGCCGCCTTGGCGGGACGCACCCCGGCGGAGTCGCAGCCGCCCCAGGTCGATCTGATAGAAATCACCCTGCCCGGGGAACTGCCGGTGACCCTGCCTTCCGAACTGGTGCGCCAGCGCCCGGATATTCTGGCCTCCGAAGCCCAACTGCATACTGCCAGCGCCAATATCGGCGTGGCCACCGCGGCCATGTTCCCCAGCTTCACCCTGAGCGCCGGCTACGGCCAAACGGGTCCGGATATTACCAAGCTCTTTGCCACCGGCGCCAATTTTTGGAGTGCGGGTGCGGCCCTGGCCCAACCCCTCTTGCGCGGCGGGACCTTATGGTATCAGCGGAAGGCCGCCATCGAAGCCTATCAGGCATCCCTCACCGATTATCGACAGGTGGTGGTCAGCGCCTTCCAGCAAGTGGCCGATGCCCTGCGCGCGGTGGAACACGATGCCGAAACCTTGCAGGCCCAAGCAGCCGCTCTGGACGCCGCCGATCAGGCGTTGAAATTGATGCAGGCGAACTATCAGGCCGGGTTGGTCAACTATTTGCAAATTCTCACGGCCGACAACCAATACCAGCAGGCCAGGCTCGGCTATATCGCGGCCCAGGCGCTGCGTTTGCAAGATACCGCGGCGTTATTCGTCGCCCTGGGTGGCGGCTGGTGGAACGCCGACACCAGGATGGTGGGCAAGTAATGTGCACCAAACTCTGGAAACGGTGGCTCATAGCCCGCGGCTCATCCGTAAATCATGAAAATTTAGCCGCGGCGCCCCCGGCGGCGCCTTCAGGCTGCCATTCAAGCCACCGCCTTTAGGCGGTTGTAATTGACTTCTGTTCTCCTTCGCTTAATAATGACCATAACTGGCAAAAGCACCTTACGTGGGTCGAATATGATGCAGCCCAAGCGGGGTAAACCATGCTGAAATTAAAAAAGTTTGACGAAACCGACTTCAACCGCTACCCCTATGTCGAAGAGCTTGGTGGTGAAATAGTCCCGCTGCTTGCCCAGGTGGAGATGCGAACGCCAGACTACGAGGGTTTGTGGGCAACGGTAGTAGTTGACGGCAACGGCATCCAAGTTACGATTTACGATGAGGACGGTGAGCAGAAAATGTTCTTTTGCCGGGAACTTTACCCCTTCCCTATGGCCGTTTTCGTGGCGCGGCATTTGGAAGAACCACTGGACCCGCAAGTCTTAATCAAGTTGGGTTTTGAAAGATTCCACTGAATGCCGGATAAAAGCGGCCGGTGTTGGCTGCCCTTTCCGTTTGGTTAGTATTTGAACTTGCTGACAAAATGAGGAGAAAAGCCCTCACTCTGCAAAATATGATCATTACCTTTCCGCCATTAATGCTATCTGCCTGCTCTAAAAAAAAATTACCGGATCTCCGGCAAAAGCGCCTTCTCAATTTAGGGGGAGATGTCTATGACAACCTATATCATCATAGGTAATGGGGTGGCGGCCAATACCGCGGCAGAAACCATCCGGAAATACGATAACGCCGGAGAGATTTTGGTTTTCACCAGGGAGAAGTATCCCTTTTATTACATTCCGGGGCTTCCGGAATATCTCTCCGGAGAAAGCCCCCTGAACCGCCTGATAATTCATGATGAGAAGTGGTATCGGGACCATCGCCTGGCGCTCCATCTGGAGACGGAAATCAGGCGCATCGACGCCGCCAACAAAATCGTCGCCACCCGGGAAGGTCAGACTTACGCTTACGACCACCTGCTCCTGGCCACCGGCGGCATCTCCTTCGTGCCCCCCATAAAGGGCGCCGACCAAGAGGGAGTCTTCACCCTGAGGACCATTGCCGATGCCGACGCCATCCGGGAGAAGGCAGGCAAATCCAAGAAATTGGCTCTCATCGGCGGCGGCCTTTTAGGCCTGGAGGCCGGCAACGGCCTGCGGAAGTTGGGCCTGGAGGTGACAGTCATCGAATTTTTCCCGAGGCTGCTGCCGCGGCAAATGGATATTCCCGGCGCCGCCCTGCTCCAGAAGCTGATGGAGGGCATGGGCTTCAAATTCTATTTGGGGGAGACCACGCGGGAGATCATCAGGCAAAATGGCGGCCTGGCAGCTCAGTTAGAGAGTGGCAAATCCATCAATGCGGATATGATCCTGATCTCCGCGGGCACCCGGCCCGATTTGACCCTGGCCAAGGCTTTGGGGTTGGACATCGACAAAGGGGTCAAAGTGGACGACACCATGAAAACCGGACTGGATGGGATTTATGCCGCCGGCGACCTCATCGAGCATCAGGGCCGCTACTATGGACTGTGGTCCGCAGCCATGGAACAGGGCAAGGTGGCCGGGGCGGCCATGGCCGGCCAACCCGCCAGGTATGAAGGGACAGTTATTTCCAATATTTTGAAGGTGGTGGGCCTGGACCTGCTCTCCGCCGGGGAAATTGACGTGGAGGGCCGGTTGGAAGCCATCGTCAGCCAAGATGAGGCCAGGAAGACTTACCGGAAGCTGGTGGTAAAAGATAACGTCATTATCGGGGCCATCCTTCTGGGCGATCTTAGAGGCAGCGCCGAAATCCTGAGCGCCATCAAAAAGCGGACCGAGATCACTCCCTTCAAAGCAGCTCTGGCGGCGGAGGAATTCGATTTTGCCAAATTGAGGTGAGATCGATTTATCTAAAAAGAGGAAACGATTATGGCTAAAGCGCTTTATATCGATGCAGAAGAATGCATCGGCTGCGGCTCCTGCGTGGAGATCTGCCCCGAGGTCTTTCAGATGAAGGAAAGTGAGGAAAAGGCCGAGGTCAGCGAACCGGAAGGAGGGCCGGAGGATTTGATTCAAGAAGCCATGGATACTTGCCCCACTTCTTGTATTCACTGGGAAGAATAGCACGTCTGATGCTGGCCGGTTGGCTCATTTTAATGTCCTTTAAATATTGAGGTATGGAAATGGAGCGGCGCCTACCCGTAATTATGACGGAAGAATGCATTGCCTGTGGCAATTGTGGGCAGGTCTGTCCGGAAGTATTCCGGCTCAATGAATCTCTGGGGCATTCCGAGGTGATTAACCCTTACGGAACCTCGGAGGACAAGATTCAAGAGGCTATAGACCAGTGCCCGGTCCAATGTATTCATTGGCAGGAGGAGGAATAGTGAGGCTAACCTCAAAAGGAAAAGAGACAATCGGAGAGTTTCGCTGGCTATGCCTATAATTCAGTATTTGCCTGACGGCAAGGAGATCGAGATTGAGGAAGGTGAAACCATCCTTCAGGCCGCCGTCCGGGCCGGCATTCCCCTGGCCCACATCTGTGGGGGAAATGGCCGCTGCTCCACTTGCCGGGTCATCATTCTCCGGGGCCTGGAGAATTGTGCGCCCCGGAACCCCAAAGAACAAGCCATCGCCGAGCAGTTGCATTTTGATCCCACGATTCGCCTTGCTTGCCAGGCGACTGTTACTGGCAGGGTAAAACTCCGCAGACTGGTCCTGGATGATGAAGATGTCGAATTAAGCAGCCTCATTATCAGCGGCGTCTCGCCGGCCTTAACGGGAGTTGAGAAACATGTCCTGATTCTCTTTGCGGATATCGTCGGGTTCACCTCGTTCGCTGAGTCCCTGCTCCCTTATGATGTGATCCATGTTTTAAACCGTTACTTCCATCGGGTGGGTGAGGTGATCACCCGTCATGGTGGTCATATTGACACTTACATGGGGGATGGGTTCATGGCTCTCTTTGAGGCCGACGATCCAGTCGATGGCGCCTTACGGGCTATCCGGACAGGACTTGAGATGATCGAGGCCGTCCGGAAACTTGGCCCGTATTTGAAAGAGCTTTATCAAGAGAGCTTCGAGATACGTATAGGCTTGCACTACGGACAAGTAGTAGCCGGGACCTTGGGGGCTCCAGGGAACAAGACGATGACGGTCATCGGCGATGCAGTAAACCTCGCCAGCCGTATCGAGGCAGCCAATAAGCGGGTAGGCACCCATTTTCTCATCTCGGCAGATACCTATGCGCTGGTGAAAGAACACGTGGGGCTGGGTCAAAGGACTCGCCTTAGCCTTCCTGGTAAAAGCGGACAATACACCCTTTACGAAATAATCGGATTAAAAGAGAAGGCAACTGCAAAACCAGGAAATAAGGAGGCCATGGTCATGAACGCCCCGGAGGCGCAGCCTTCTTGGAAATGCAGCAACTGCGGTTTTACCCTCCAGGCGCCCCTGCCGCCTGATATTTGCCCGATGTGCCGGGGACAATGCGAATTTAAGGATGTGAGTTGCTACCTGCCGGAATGCGGGGGGCCAGGCCAGAGCGATCCACGCTTGCCCTAGCCAGGCCGGCCTCCATTCCACCTGCATCAAGGGGTCTGGAAGTTCACTAGCCAAATCATACCTGCAACTTGTCCGGGTTTGGGGATAATTGCCGGGTTTGGCAAGTAACTCGCTATAAACTACAAACAAAAAAAGCAGGGCCATGGAGACCCTGCCTTGGTTTGTCGCTAAGAGGGAAGGCTATTAACTCTTCTTGAACCTCCGCCAGCCCACCATGCCCAGGAGGCCGGAGCCGAACAGCCACACCGCCGGGGGTAGGGGGACTGCATTGACATCGTCTATGCCCCAGAGATCTGTAAATCCATCAATGGCAATGTCAGTTATCGTTATGCTGGAGAAAGCAGAAGTGTCCGTAAAGCCGAAGAATTCCGCCCCGCCGTTAGCCGTCGGCCCAATTTGGAGCACCTGGGCCGCACCATCATTGAAGTTGAGGTCCACCGAGGCAGTTGCAAGGCTCTGCAAACCCGTCAGGTACATCCCGAAGAAGTGCTGCGGCGTGGTAAAACTGAAGGTAGCCGACCCTCCGGGAAAGCCAAACCAATTGCTGCCGCCCGGCGTAGTATTGAATCCGTTATTAACCGGATGAAGGGGGTCTGGATGGTTGACGATCCCCGAAGAATTAGGGCCGTAGTTCGGGGCGCTCACCGTCACCGTCACGCCCGGCGCAGCGGTGAAGGGGCTGTAAAATCCGGTCGCCAGGTTTTCGAAGGTGATCGGCGTCACGGTGCCAAACGCACTGGCTGCGGCAACGTAAGCGCTATCCGCAGCGGCCGAATTCGGCCACGGACCCGGATACACCCCGTCATCCGCTCCGAAGAACGTTGTGATAGTTGCGTTGGCAAAGACAGGACATCCAATCAAGGCGAAAAGCACAATTATGGCACCAATGGTCTTCATTTTCATATCCTGTCCTCCTCGTGGTTCTGGATATTTGAGATCATTTGTCCTCATTTGCAGTTCAAAAGGGACAGTCCCCGCCTCGCGGCGGGTTTGGCTTTATTACTAGGATTCCATATAAAGCACCTTTTATCACCGATGTCAACCAAATTTACTGAATCGATGCTAAAGAATGCTAAAAGATTGGTCAGACCCAACCCACAAGCTAACCAGGGCAGCAGTACATCTGAATGCTTAACTCAACCTTGGTGCCCCTCCTGGGGCTTTTAAGGCTAATAGGGTGGACCCCACCGACTGGCGGGAAGGAATCCAGATATGCGCAGGGCCGTAGGGCGGGAAAGCGAAGCGCATCCCGCCTTAGGCAATTGGGTTAGGCCTAACTTATGCCACAATATATTCGCGCCTTTGTTCCTGGCGGCAGGTCCTCTTCACGGTCTAGGTGCGTCATGCAGATTACATCAAAGTCAATCCGTTAAAGCATGGTCAGGTTACGAAGGTCACGGATAGGCTGCATTCATGCTTGCACCGATGCTTGGAATGTAGCATTTATAACCTTGAATGGGCGGCAGATGATAACGTTCGCAGTCTAGAGATGCGATAATGCTAATGGCGGGATGCGCTTCGCTTTCCCGCCCTTGTATATTAACGAAGTAGGCGGGCACATGTCCGGTTCCTTTGAAAATGATAAGATTTGTGCCCGGATTAGTATGATTCCCCCCAGGCCAGGCCCA
>JBKQKO010000132.1:0-34275 GCA_052147455.1 Desulfobaccales bacterium
CGCCTAAGGTGGCCCTTACCGCCTGCATGCGCAAACTCCTGGTGATACTCAATGCCATGCTCAAAAATCGTACCTACTGGAACCCACAGCTGCCTCTGGCAGCTTGACAGAAAAGACAGTCGCTACACTAACTGTCGCCCCTGCTCTTTTATGGGTCTAATGGCAAGAAAAATGGGGCAGATTTAAGCCGCTCTGGTGCCGAAGTAAGCAATCTTAGGGCCCGCCTGCTCCTGCTGCCCTTCCCCTAACATCACCTTGACAAGCCTCGGTTACGGCCCCATTTTAAGGTGAGCCGCCGTCGCGGTGATGGCTAGATTTGCGTTGTCCGAGGGCTGGTCCCTGGAGGGGAGGGACAATCCCTTTGAAGATCATGGGCCAGGGGAAGGGCATGTCTGACGGGCTGATCCTGGAAGAGATGGAGGGGGCCACCGGAACCCCGGTGCAGGAAACCGGGGTCCTGGTCCGGGTCCGGGCCGCCCTGGAGGCCGCCCCGGAGCACCGGCACCGCACCGGCCGTCCGCTGGTCACCTTGAGCTATGCCCAAAGCCTGGACGGCAGCATTGCCGCCCGCCCCGGCCACCCTTTGACCCTGAGCGGCCCCCAATCCCTGGTTTTGACCCACGGCCTGCGGTCCTTCCACGACGCCATTTTGGTGGGCATCGGCACGGTGCTGGCCGACAACCCCCGCCTCGACGTCCGCCTGGTGACCGGCCGCACCCCCCAACCGGTGATCGTGGACAGCCGCCTGCGCTTCCCGCCCTACGCCAACCTGCTGGGGAATGGCCGCGCCCCCTGGATCATGGCCAATGAAGGGGCCGAACCCGCCCGCCGGCAAGCCCTGGAAGCCGCCGGGGCCCGGATCTTTTGCCTCCCCTCCAGCCATGGCTGGGTGGACCTGGAAGCGCTTCTAAAAAAGCTGGGGGAATTGGAGGTCAACAGCCTCATGGTGGAGGGCGGCGCCCAGGTTATCACCAGTTTTCTGGCCGCCCGCCTGGTGGACCAGGTCATCCTGACTATCGCCCCCTTGCTGGTGGGGGGCCTGCGGGTAGGGGACGGCATGGGGCCCGCCAATCTCCGGCGGTTCCCCCGCCTCAGCAACCTCACCTATCAGCGTCTGGGGGAAGACCTGGTCCTCATGGGCGAACCCGAATGGAAGGCATAAATGCAGCGGCGAACCCTCTATTTCACCGCACCCCGGCAGGTGGCCCTGCGGCTGGAGGCCGTCGCCGCGCCCTCCCTCGGCCAGGTGTTGGTGCAATCCATCGTCTCGGCCATCAGTCCCGGGACCGAAGGCCTCATCTACCGTGGCCAGGCCCCCCAGGAACTGGCCCGGGACGAAAGCATCGCCGCCCTGGCCGGCGACTTCTCCTTCCCCCTGAAATATGGCTATGCGGTGGTAGGCCAGGTGGTCTCCCTGGGGCCCGGGGTTTCCCCGGATTGGCAAGGCCAACAGGTCTTCGCCTTTCATCCTCACGAGAGCCACTTCCTGGCCACCCCCGCTGAACTGCAGAGGTTGCCTGGCCGCCTCACCCCGGAAGACGCGGTCTTCTTCCCCAACATGGAGACCGCGGTCACCTTTATGCTGGACGGCCAGCCCTTGCTGGGGGAGCAGGTGGCCATCTTCGGCCAGGGGATCGTGGGACTGCTCCTCACCTCCCTGCTGGCCCGCTGGCGTTTAAGCTCCCTGGTGACCCTGGATCTCTATCCCAAACGGCGGCTGCTCTCCGAAAACCTGGGGGCCCACCTCAGCCTCGACCCCACCACTGCAAACCTGGAGGAACACCTGCTGGGGCGCCTGCAGGGAGCGGGGCCTTACCCCGGCGCCGACCTGACCTATGAGGTCTCCGGCAATCCCGAGGCCCTGAACCAGGCCATCGCCATCACCGGCTTCCACGGCCGGGTGGTCATCGGCTCCTGGTATGGCCGGAAGCGGAGCGACTTGAACCTGGGCGGCCGCTTCCACCGCAGCCGGCTGCGCCTGATCAGCAGCCAGGTGAGCAGCCTCCCCCCTGAACTCAGCGGCCGCTGGAGCAAATCCCGGCTCTATCAACTCACCTGGCAAATGCTGGAGGAGATCAAGCCGGCCCGCTTCATTAGCCATCGTTTTCCCATCACCCAGGCCGCCCAGGCCTATGAGTTGCTCGACCGGAACCCCGGGGAGGCCATTCAAGTGATTTTCGATTATTGAGTTCTCAGTTTTGGGTTTCCACTCCCTCTAAACCCAAGACTGTTCATTTAAGCCCCAGGAGTTGATGCGAAGTCATTTCTTTGGTCATTCTGAGGGAGCCGAAGGCGACCGAAGAATCTTTAAATATGAGATGCGAAGCAATGCTCAGCATGACAAAGAGAATGTGGGGTGGGCACTGCCCACCAATCCCTTAGAAAAGAACCGCTTGAGTGAACCGTATTGCTTCAAAACTCGAAACTCGCAACTCAAGGAGCCGACCATGCACATGTTATACACCCTGGCGGTCAAGCGATCCTTCGTGGCCCGGCATTTCCTGGCGGGGGGCGATTGGGGCCGGGAAAACCAGCCCCACTCCCATAATTACCGGGTGGAGGTGTTGCTGGAGGGCAAGGTTCTCAATGCTCACGGCTTTCTGGTGGATATTGTGGACCTGGAGGCCCATCTGGACGAACTGGTGGCCTATTATCGGGATCAAACCCTGAACCAGCTGCCGGAATTCGTCGGGCTCAATCCCAGCATCGAGCATTTCGCCCGTATTCTCTGCCAGGAGCTCTGCAACCGCCTCCAGGAGCCGCTCCACGCCCTCACCGCCAAGGTTTGGGAGGATGACATCGCCTGGGCCGCCTACCGGGAGGAACGCTAGTTGCGTCTGGGCCTGTTGCTTTATGGCGGACTTAACCTGGTCTCCGGCGGCTTCCTCTATGACCGGCGACTGGTCCGCCATTTGGTGAGCCAGGGGGACGAGGTGGAAGTCATCTCCATTCCCTGGCGCGCCTACGGCCGCGGTCTGTGGGACAACCTCTCGCCGCACCTCGGTGAACGCCTGCGCCGGGCTCACTTTGAGCTGCTGCTCCAGGATGAGCTGGCGCATCCCTCGCTGTTCCTGCTCAATCGTTGGCTGCGCCGCCGGGTTTCCTATCCCCTGATAGCCATCGTTCACCATCTCCGGAGCTGCGAAGCCCGGGCCGCCTGGCAAAACCGGCTCTATCGGCGGGTAGAGGGCTCATACCTGGCTTCGGTGGACGGCTTCATCTGCAACAGCCAGACCACCCGGGCCGAGGTGGAGTCCCTGGTGGGGGCAGGCCGGCCGGTGGTGGTGGCGCCGCCCGGGGGGGATCACCTGCCCGGCAAATTTTCCGCGGCGCAAATTGCCGCCAAGGCCTTAGCCCCGGGACCCTTAAAAATCATCGCGGTGGCCAACCTGATCCCTCGGAAAGGAATCCATACCTTGATAACTGCCCTGGCCAGCCTGCCTCACCACCATTGGCAACTCACGGTGGCAGGCAGCCCCGATCTGGACAGCCGATATGCCGCCAGCCTTCGCCGCCAGGTCGAGCAGGAGAAGGTAAGCTCCAGGATAACCTGGCTGGGTTCGGTGTCCGACCAGGACCTGGCCGTGCTGCTTCCCCAACATCACTTGCTGGCGGTGCCCTCCTTTTACGAGGGTTTCGGCATCGTCTATTTGGAGGCCATGCGCTTCGGGCTGCCCGTCATTGCCGGAGACGCGGGCGGGGTTCGGGAAATCGTCCGCCACGGGGTGGACGGTTTTCTGGTGCCTCCGGGCGACCCCGCGGTCCTCTCCCGGCACCTCGCCTCACTGATGCAAGACCGGGACCTGCTGAAGCGCCTGAGCCTGGCGGCCCTGGCCCGGGCCGCCTCCCATCCCACCTGGGAGGCGAGCGCCGCCCGGGTGCGGGAATTTTTATGCGGGTTTAATTAAGCGCATCTTCCGGCATACTCCGTCTGCCGGTTAATCTTTACTGCCGCGCCCTAAGTTTCAGAATTGAATCAGCCGGGCGCGCATTCTTTCAAGAACAGAAATTTTGGGGGATTATTTCCGGGCAAGAGATCCCAGAAACCATTTTTTAAACTGGGATGGTCGAGGCTGCTGCATAATCTCGAATGACGGGAGGATCTTGGTGTGGGCTTACTGCGAAATATATTATTAATTTCATTAATTTTGCCATGGCTGGCTCTTTCGTCCAAGGCTGCAGATCTGCCCAAAGGCGCAGAGAGTCAGTTCGCACAGGTGAATGGCATTCGCCTGCATTACGTAAAGATGGGAGCAGGCCCTTTACTTATTCTTCTCCATGGCTGGCCGCAGACTTGGTATGAGTGGCGTAAGGTCATGCCAGCTCTTGCGAGCAAGTTTACTGTTGTGGCTCCAGACTTGCGAGGCTTGGGGCTTTCAGAGAAGACCCAGACTGGATATGACAAGCACACTATTGCCCACGATGTTGCAGCACTAATTCAGCATCTGGGAGAAAGACCAGCAATTGTCGTGGGCCACGATATGGGCGGAAAAGTTGCTTATGTCCTAAGTTTGTTGTACCCCGAACTTGTGACGAAACTTATATTGGTGGATTGTATGCCTCCGGGAACTGAGAATATGGATCCCGCAAAAGGTGGGATGTGGCACTATGGATTTCATATGGCTGCGGAATTCCCGGAGATGCTGACCAAAGGTCGAGAACGAGAATACATTTCCGCGCAAATGGCGACGTGGCTGTACCAGAAAGATGCAATAACCCAAAATGCCCTCGATGAGTATGCTAAGCACTACGCCAGTCCAGGAGGGATGACCGCCGGGTTTAATTACTATCGCACCTTGCTTGACGACGCCAAGTTTCTCGCGGCTTATGCGGACCGGAGGTTCGCCATGCCGATCCTTACTGTTGCGGGGCGCTACGGAGTTTCGGATAATCTATTCAAGGCAATGATGCCAAAGGCTGACAATCTCAAGGGGGTCATTGCCGAAGAAAGTGGACATTTTGTGCCAGAGGAAGCGCCGGAGTTTTTGACAGAGCAGATATTGAATTTCGCTTATGTCGGTAAACGGATGTAGCACCAAAAGCAGGGGAAGTTATATTGCTAGTGTTCTGGCACACTTCCTGACTGCCGAACGCAGCCCTCTCCCGCATCGGGGCAGCGGGGATAAACCAGGGAACCCCATAATGCTCCCATTAATAAATAGAAAGGAGACCGAGAGATGTTGGTGAAAAAGATTCTGGCGGGCGCGGTGGCCCTGATTATCCTTTTAAAACTGGGGTTCGTGGTTGCCTACCCTCAGCAATGGATGGGCTTTGCCGCGGGGTTCCTGGGACACTATGGGCTGGTTATGGCAATCTATCTCATTTTATTGGTAATAACCGGTTACTATATCTTCTCGAGCCTGGATCTGATTGATATAAGTCTGGTAATATTCTTTACCTCATTACTTACTGGCCTGGCTCTTATCCCTTATGCAACCTTGCTCGTCTCGCTAAATGAACAAATAATCGCCCGCGGCATGGGCAAGGCCTGGCTGGCGATAGTGATTTGGGGAGCCCTGGCTATAGCCATACTTTTCAGGGTGTTCTCCAAGAACCGCGCAGGCGGCTGATGAACCACGGACCTGAAGAATACAGCTTCAGCCGCTATCTGGCCGCCAAAGCCGGGCTGGACGACCGCTCCCTGAACCGGCAGGTCCGGGAGGCCCTGGCCGGCCATTTCCGGGAGCACGGAAAACCGTCTCCCTTCCGGGTGCTGGAGGTGGGCTGCGGCATCGGCACCATGCTGGAGCGCCTCCTGGACTGGCGGCTGCTGGATTTTTATTTAGGGGACTTTGCCTACACCGGCATCGACCTGCAAGCCGGGCTCCTTGATGAAGCCCAGGTCCGTTATCAAAGCTACGTTACGGCCCGGGGGGCCGGTCCGGACCGGGAGAGCGGCGATCACCCGGATCGCCAAAGGCCGCGGCCGCTTACCAAAATTTCCGTCACCTTCGAAGCCATCGACCTGTTCCGATTCCTCGCCCGGGAGCAGGACCGCCACCGCTGGGACCTCATCGTCGCCCATGCCTTTTTAGACCTGGTGGACCTCGAGACCACGCTGCCCGGGCTGCTGGGTTTGCTGGCCCCCGGGGGCTGCTTCTATTTCACCCTCAACTTCGACGGGGCTACCATCTTTGAGCCGGTTATCGACGTGGAACTGGACCGGCTCATCGAAACCCGGTATCACCGCACCATGGACCAGCGCCGGGTCCAGGGCCGGCCCTCCGGCAGCAGCCGCACCGGCAGCCGGCTCTTTGCGCAGCTCGCAGCCGCCGGGGGCACGGTGCTGGCCGCGGGCGCCTCCGATTGGCTGGTCTTTCCCGGCCCGAACGGCTATCCCGGGGACGAGGCCTACTTTCTCCATTCTATCCTTCACACCGTGCAGCAGGCCCTGGAAGGCGACCCCCTCCTGCCGGCCGCAGATTTTCAGGATTGGCTGGTCCGCCGCCGACAGCAGCTAAAGCTGCAGGAACTGGTTTATCGGGCCCGCCAGCTCGATTTCTTTGGTCAAGTCTGAGTCTTGAGTCTTGAGTTTCGAGTTTTGAGTTTTGAGTTTCTATCGTGCCGGAACCCAAAAAATGGAAGCGGTCCAGTTACAAAAAATACGAAAAATCAGAAAACCGGACGGCGAAAACCGCCAACCGTCCCTCATCATTTATGACTGCGACGGGGTCCTCATTGATTCCCGCCGGGCCAACCATGCCTTTTACAACCACATCCTGGCCCATTTCGGCCGGCCGCCCCTGACTTCGGAGCAGTTGGACCTGGTCCACGCCGCCACCGCCCAGGAAGCCATCGACTTTCTCTTCCCGGACGCCGCCTGGCGGGCCCAGGCCCAGGATTACCAGCGCCACCTGGATAACGGCCCCTTCCTGTCCTTAATCGGCCTGGAGCCCCACGTCCGTGAGGTCCTGGCGCAGTTGCGTTCTGCGGCCCACCTCGCGGTCGCCAGCAACCGGGGCAAGAGCCTGGTCCAGGTCCTCCGGACCCTTGGCCTGGACGGCTTTTTCGAGATGACCGTGGGCTCCTCTGAGGTCAGCCGACCCAAGCCGCACCCCGAATGCCTCCGGAAGATTTTGGCCCATTTCCGGGTTGAGCCGGAGGAGGCCCTGTACATCGGGGACTCCGAGGTGGACCAGCTGTTAACCGAGGCGGCCGGGGTGCCGCTGGCGGCCTACAAAAACCCCAGCCTCCAGGGCCGTTATCATCTCCGGGATCATCTGGAGCTGCTCCCGTTGCTGGGATGCCCGCCGCCTAAAGATTAGCCGGATAGCGGCCCTCTGAGGAAGTTGCCGTCCGGGTCCAGGAAAGCGGGCGTATTGACTTTAAAGCCATCATGTTTATCTTTTTATTTAAAATCGCCCTTTGGGCCACGGAAGGAGGAGAGCGACCATGAAGGCGGGCATTATTTTCACCGGTTCCGGTCCCATTCTGGTATTGACCTCCTATGGAGCCTTTACCGGGGCAAAATTTGCCGAAAAGATGAAGGCCAAGGGAATTCAGAAGTATATGGGGTATGAGGTGCCCCTGGAATTATGCCAGCAGCGCTACGGCGAGCATTATCCGGTGATCTTGGGTGACCTGCGCCAAACCGACGACCTGCGGGTGCTGGACTACGACGGCCACCACATTTTCCTGACCTTTTCCTTTAAGGAATTGGGCAAGCAATTCATCCACGAGCCCTAGCCCGCCTCTGGGCCAGCCGGCGGCTAACGTCTCCGGAAGACTCCCAGCGGGCGTTTTGCCTCACCCCGGGAAAGCAGCCGCGGGTCTGGCCACGAGCAGCAGGGCGGCCCCGGCGTGCAGCGCCGCCACCACTATGAGCGCCGGCCAGATCCCCCAGACGGGGATAATGACAAAGCTGAATCCCAAGGCGCCCAGGGTGGAGCCCAGCAGGTCGGCGGTGTAGAGCCAGCCGCCCCTGGCGCTGGAGTCGCCCTGCCCACGGCCCCGCACCCAGAGACCGGCGCTGAGGGCAAAGATGCCGCCGCCCCCGAAACCGGCGGCCGCCAAAATCAGGGCGAAGCCTGCCTGGAGCAGGTATTCCCGCGCCGAAAAGACCTGAAAGGGATCCCGGCTCAAGGAGAAGGCCAGGAGCAAGGCCAGGAAGGCCATCAGCCCTTGCAGACCAGCCAGCCGGCGCCCCAGGCCCCGGGGCCCCCGCCCCGGGCGGCCACCTGCCGACCTCACCCAAAGGTCTCCCACCGCCGCCCCGCACCCCATGCCCGCCATAAAGGCGGCGATCAGCAAGCCCAATTGCCGGTACAGGAAGCCCAGGTGAATCTGGTAGAGGATCAGGACCAGAATCTCCAGGCCCATGGTCCCCAGTCCCATCACCGCCACCTGATAGAGGCAGAAGGGTGCCGGGCGGGACCGGAAAACCCCGGCCGGGACCAGGATGGCCAGCCCCAGTAGGGCCCAGGGCAGATAGCCCGGCAGCCGTTTCAGGGCCAGCAAGGCCTGGGCCAGGGGCAGGTCCGGCTCCCGCAGTCCACCCAGCACCAGTTCATAAAAATAACAGCCGGGAGTCAAGTCGGTATTGATGGCCACCGGTTGCCGCTCCAGGGTTTGTCTCAGGCGGGCGACCTTGGATGGTATGAGATCGTCCCGCAGATAATAGTCCTGGACATACTGCAAAGGCAACCGCCGGGCTTTGATCCGGGAGGACAACAGCTCCGGATCGGCGCTGAGAATTCCGGGGGCAGCCGCGGCAAAGAACTGGGCCCGTTCTCCCGGATAGACCAGGACCTCCGGGAAGACCTGTTCCAGGGTGCGGTAAATCATGGCCAGGAAGGCGCCCCGCAGCGGGTGCAGACCGGCTTCCGAGGCCGCCAGGGAAAAGTTGAAGACTCCTCCCGGGGAGAGCCTGGCGGCCACCAGTTGGAAAAATTCCCGGCTATAGAAGCGGTTGAGCTGGGCGCTGCGGGGCTCCGGCAGGGCCATGAGGATTACGTCGTAGCGCTCCTGGCTCCGCCCCAGAAAGTGCCGGGCGTCCTGGTAGATCAGGCGCAGCCGCGGGTCCCGGACCCATTCTTCAGCTCCGGGGAGCAACTCCCGGGCCAGTTCCACCAGGCGGGGGTCCAGCTCCACATAGTCCAGACGGGTGATGCTGCCGGTCTTGAGGATCTCCGGCACCAGACCAAGGCCGCCTCCCAGGAGCAGTACCCGGCGAGGCCGCGGGTGGACCAGCAGACCCAACTGCACCTGGTGCTCGGCGGTTAACGGGTCCGGATAGGTAAACTGCCAGAGGTTGTTGGCAAAGAAACTCACCTGGCCGGCTTCCCGGCTGACGCTGAGAAAGGCGAAGGGACTTTCGGCGGTGGCGGCCAACAGCCGTCCCGGCGCCTGCCAACTTCGGCTGAGGTTCTCCAGGGATGGCAGCCAGATAAGGCCCCCGACCAGCGGCAGCAGCGCCAGCCCCCAGGCGCCGCGGCGACCCAGGCCCCGGGGAAAATCTGTCAGCCAGGCCGCCAGGGCCAGAAAGAGGCCGGTAGCCAGGCTCAGACCCAGGCTGGGATAACGCCCCAAGAGAAAAAGCTGCACGATGATGACCCCCAGGGCCGCCCCCAGGGTCTCCAGGGAGTAAACCCGGCCGGGGGCGCCGCCGGGGGCAATCTCTGCCAGGGCCCGACAGGCACAGGGAAAAAAGTAGCCGGAAACCAGACCGTAGGGGGATAAGAGGATCAGAAACAGGACCACCTCGGCGCCCAGGGCCAAGGCCTGGCCCCCGGGAAGCCCGGCCCAAACCGGGACGCCCCGGATGGCCAGGATGGTGGCGGGCGAGAGCAGCCCCAGGAGGGTCAGCAGCCCCCCCAGACGGGGGGGCCTCCTTTCCCGGGTCAGCCGCCAGCCTCCCAGGAGGCTGCCCAGGCCGGTCCACATGAGCCAGGTCCACAGCCCCAGGGCCAGCTTCAACTCCTGGCCGTTGGCCAACACCAGCAACTCCCGCAGGATCAGCACCTGGGAGGCCAGGACCCCGGCCCCATAGGCCAGGACGGCGCCGCTGAGGACCTTCATCCCGGCGGCCGGCATGGATGCGGATTGTGCTGCGGAGGTCTCAGCCACGGGTTACGCAACGCAAGCGCGGAAAGATGGCGAACCGTGTCAAGGCACAGCCTGGTCTATTACCGCGGTCCCAGGTGCAACTTGGGAAGGAGATTGGGGCAAATCCAGTCCCCAGGTGAGCGAGGCGCGTCTTATCCACCCATGATGGCGCGCCAGGCCCGGCCGGCATGACTGGGTGGCATCCGCGGCTATTCAATATTATAGCGCTTCAACTTCTCCCGCAGGGTCTTGCGGTCGATCCCCAGGGCCCGAGCGGTTTCGCTCTTATGGCCTTCACAGCGCTGCAAGGTGTAGAGGATGTGGTCCCGCTCCAGGTCCTTCAGGGATCCCGCCCCGGATTCCATCCCGGGCGAGAGGATGGTTCCGGCAAAGGAGAGGTCGGCGGGCTCCAGGTAAGGCCCGGTACTCAACACCACCAGCCGCTCCACGGTATTTTCCAACTCCCGGACGTTGCCGGGCCAGTCGTGAAGCACCAGCAATTCCAGGGCCTCGGGGGTTACCCCCAGGATATTCTTGTGCAGGCGGGCGTTGTACTTCTCCAGAAAATGGTTTACCAGTAAAGGGATATCGCCTTTGCGCTCCCTTAAGGGTGGCATCTGGATCAGGACCACGTTGAGGCGGTAGAAGAGGTCTTCCCGAAAGGCGCCATCCTTGATGGCCTTGCCCAGGTCCATGTTGGTGGCCGCGATGATGCGCACGTCCGCGGTGATCACCCGATGGCTGCCCACCTTGGAGATCTTCCTCTCCTCCACGGCCCGGAGCAACTTGGCCTGCACTTCCAGACCGATATTGCTGATTTCGTCGAAAAACAGGGTGCCGGATTGGGCCAGCTCAAACTTGCCGATCTTGTTGGCGTCGGCCCCGGTGAAAGAACCCTTGACATGGCCGAAGAGTTCGCTCTCGAACAGGGTCTCCACCAGGGTGCCGCAGTCCACGGTGATAAAGGGACGCCGCTGGCGCGGGCTCAACTGATGGATCTCCCGCGCCACCAGGCCCTTGCCGGTCCCGGATTCCCCGGTGATCAGCACGGTGGAACCGGTGGGGGCCACCCGGGTGATCATGTCCATGACCTTGGCCATGGAGTCGCTCTCATAGACCAGGACACTTTTATCATTCTTGGACTTCAACTCCTGGCGCAGATAAAGATTCTCCAGGTCCAGGCGCCGCTTTTCCAGGGCCCGGTTTACCAGATTGCGCAGATCGTCGGGGACGAAGGGTTTGCTGAGGAAATGGAAGGCCCCGGCCTTGATGGTCTCCACCGCCGATTGGATGGTGCCGTAGCCGGTAATGATGATCACCTCCACCTCCGGGTCCAGGGCCTTGATCTTCTTCAGGGTCTCCAGGCCGTCCAGGTCCGGCATCACCAGGTCCAGGAGGATGGCGTCGAAGGAACTGCGCTCCAGCAAGGTGAGGCCCTGGCGGGCCCCGGCGGCCAGTTCCACCTGGTAGCCCTGCCGGGAAAGGATCTGGTAGCAGGCGTCCCGCATGGCCTTGTCGTCGTCGATTACCAGAATGTGGGCCGGGGCGTCACTCACAAAGAGAAAATTCCTTTTTAATTCAAGTTCCTGTATTTTCCGGGATTTCGGCTTCATTCTATTAAACCGCCCCGGGGCTGTCAAGGGGCGGGGGGACGGAAGGAACCGGGCGACCGGGGCACAGGCTGCCAGCCCGTGCAGGGTAGGCAATGCCCACCCTCCTGCGCTGGATGGTTTATCGGCTCTTTGCCAGGATAAGGCAAGATCATTGCCGGACCCCGCCACCTCCCCGGGCAGGTCCCCTACCCTCTCCTGAGGATTTGTGGTAGAAAATGCAGCCAGGAGGCTCGGTGGCCCTGAAGCTCTTTATCCCCTGCTTTCTGGACCAATGCGGCTGCGGCACCGCAGCCGCGGTGGCGACCTTGCTGGAGCGCCTGGGGATATCCTTTGGTTATCCCGAAGACCAGACTTGCTGTGGCCAGTTCGCCCACACCCTGGGCGACCCGGCCACCGCCCGCCGCCTGCTGCGCCATTATCTGCGAGTGTTCGCGGGCGCCGATACCATCCTCTGCCCCAGCGCTTCCTGCACCTTCATGGTGCGCCGCCACTATCCGCAACTGGCCCAAACTTTCCGGGAGCGCCGGGAGGTTGAGGCCGCGGCGAACCGCATCCTGGAGTTGAGCGAGTACCTGGACCGCCGGGGCCCTCTCCCCTGGACTCCCCGCCTGGAAGGCTCCCTGGTGCTGCACCGCTCCTGCAAGGCCCGGCAACTGCAAGTCTTGCCCGGCGCGGCCCGGGTCCTGTCCCAGGTGGCGGGGCTCCGCATCCTGGAGGTGTCTCCCAACTTCGTCTGCTGCGGCTTTGGCGGGGTCTTCAGCCTGCAGCATCCGGACCTGGCCCGGGAGATAGCCGAGGCCTACCTGGAGGCGGTGCGGGCCACCGGGGCACAGGGCCTGGTTTCCCTGGATTACAGTTGTCTCCTGCACCTGCGGGCCGTGGCCGCCACCCGGGGTTGGGAATTGCAATTCTGGCACCTGGCGGACATCCTGATAAACTGAGATACGCGGCGTTGCTTGCGGAGCAGCCGCGCCTGCATCTGCGGCTCACCCAGGCAGACGAAAGGAAGGCCTTATGATACGGTCAGGGGTTGACCGGCAGACCCATCCGTTCGGCCAGTTCCTCATGGTGGGGATCCCCGGCCCCGGGGTGGATGCCGTGGCCCGAGAGATGGTGCAGGGCCTCAAGGTGGGAGGTATCATCCTATTTTCCCGAAACCTGGAGACCCCTCAGCAGATCTGGCATCTGACCCATGATCTACAGCGTCTGGCCCGGGAAGCCGGCCAGCCGCCGCTGCTCATCTCTACGGACCAGGAAGGGGGCACGGTGCAGCGCCTCAAGGCCCCCTTCACCCCGATCCCGGCGGCCCGCAAACTGGGGGCAACCGCCACCCCGAAAGAGGTGGAGGATTTGTCCCGCCGCGTGGCCCGGGAACTGGCCCTGGTGGGGATCAACATGAATCTGGCCCCGGTTCTGGACGTATCCCTGGAGCCCAGGTGTCCCCTGTGGGACCGCTCTTACAGCCAGGACCCGCGCCGGGTGGCCCGCTTCAGCCGGGCCGCCATCAAGGGCTACCTGGCCGGCGGGGTCCTGCCGGTGGCCAAGCATTTTCCCGGGCTGGGTGACACCCTGGCCGACTCCCACCTGGATCTGACCGTGGCCCAATCCGGGGACCCCTCCCGGGAGAAGGACCTGCTGCCCTATCGGGAAGCGGTGGCCGCCGGGGTGCCGGCGGTCATGACCGCCCATCTCCTGGTGCCGCAATGGGACGACCTCCCAGCCACCCTTTCGGCCGTCGCCTTACGGGGCTGGCTGCGCCAACGGCTGGGGTTTAAGGGGGTGATCATCACCGATGACCTGGAGATGAAAGGGATCGCCAATCTCCAGCCGCCGGCTCAGGCGGGCCGGGAGGCCCTGCTGGCCGGGGCGGATCTTTTGCTCATCTGCAATAACTGGCAGGCGGTCCGGGACGCGGTCCGGGTCCTTGAGGAGGCTGGGGACCCGGCGGACCAGTTCCGGGAGAGCGCCACCCGCCTGGAACGGCTGCGGCAGGCCTTGCCGCCCACACAGACCGGCCTGGAGGCGGTCAAGGAATATTTTGGCGCCTAATGAGGGTAGTTTTGGGTAATCGAATACCCGGGGTCCATAAAATGAAATGGCCGGGAGGGGGAGCCCGGCCATTTGGAGAAAGGAGAAATTGGTTTTTTTTGCTATAGGGGGTAACCTGCTGGGATATTCTGCATTAATGGTGCCAAATTATCTATCTTGTTTTATTTACTCGATATTATCGTCTAGAGACTAATCCCTCCGTAAGTAATCCGCCGTTTTTAGTTCAAATAATTGTACGGTATCGGTCCGGTTGACCGGGATCCGCCATGATCCTTCCAGAGGAAACCGGGCATCCCCGCCGACCAGGAAGGCTGGCCAAATTTTTTAACCGCTCGACAAAATCGTCCCGGCTATCTCCATGACCGCGGCAGGAGAGAGGTCTTCCAGGCATTGGGGTCGGGGGCAGGAGATTTCCCGACCCCGGGCGCAGGGGCCCTGGGGACAGGGGCCGCTCAAAACCCGGACCCCTGCTCCCGCGGGGGCCCAGACTGCCGGATCGGTGGGGCCGAACAGGACCAGCACCCGGGGGCCGCCCAGGGCCGCGGCCAGGTGGCTCAGGCCGCTGTCATTTCCCAAAAAAAGCTTACAGCGGGCCAGCGCCGCGGCCACCCGCGCCAGGGGCGCATCCGCCAGGAGCATCTGCCCCTGCGCCGCCGCCAGGGGCTTCAGGTAAGCAATTAAGGAAGCCTCGCCGGGCCCCGTCAGCCACAACACCCGCAAGCGGTATTGCCAGGCCAGGGCCCGGCTCACTTCATAGTAATGGCCCAGGGGCCAGTTTTTCTTGGCATGGCCGCTCCCCGGAGCCACCGCCAGCCAGTTTGCCGCCTCTGGCAGGACTGCTTCGGGCTCCCGATCCGGGGGCAAGGCCAGGCGAAAAGAGCCGGCCACAGTGAGTCCCAGGCCGGCCAAATGCCTGGCCTGGAGGGCCGCCACCGCCTCGGAGCCGGCCTCCGGGAAAGAAGGAACCCAGGTAACCGCGGGAATTCCGGCCTGCCGCAGGCGAGCCAGCACCGGGGGGTCGGGCCCGGGAGTGAACACCAGGGCCAAATGAAAGTCGGCCAGACGGACCCGCAGCTCCGGCGGCAAGGGGGCGTCGGCAAAGAGCGGCGCCCACCCGGACTCGCCGCTGTCCCAAACCGCCTCCAGGGACAGGGTGTGGGACAACAGGCCCCAGGGCTGCGGCTGGCCCAGACCGGTGAGCCGCGCCCGGGGATAACGCCTCCTGACGGCCAGGAGGGCCGGGCCGGCCAGCAGCAAATCTCCCAAGGCCCCCTGATGCCAGAGGAGAATGCGGCCCACCGCCTGCAGCGGCGGCAGCGGAGTTGCTTCCATGAAGAAGATTATACCTTATGAGAGGGGCGAGGGCCGCAGCGGTCAGTTTATAGGGCGGGCTATGCCCGCCGCCATCGTTAGGGCGACCCAACGGCTAGCCCAGTGGGTGGCGGCCACAGGCCGCCCTATAAGGGGCCAAACCTGGTTGACGCCCTGGCCCCTCCCCCAATAGGCGCTCCCTACTCTTTGCCCTCCTGGGCCAGGCGCCGGGCGGTGCGGGTATTAAAGGGGGTGTCGGGACCGGGGCTAAGAAGGTTCAGGGCGTCCTGGTAGAGTTGCCGGTTCAGGTCCCGGAGCGAGCCAAAGCCCTCGATCAATTCCAGAATGGCCGCCACCAGTTCCGGCTCCGTCTCCAACTCCGCCAGATAATCCCGGGCCCGGGCCGGGTCCACCCGGTGCAGGAGCACCGCGGCCAGGACCACCTTGGGGTCGCCCCCTTCGGCCTTGAGGAGCTGCTGGGCGTGATGGACCGCGGCTTCGGTCCGCTCCCAGGCCGCCGGATCATCTGCCAGATATTGTCGCACCTGCTCCCCCAGCAGATCCTTGAAGGTCTGGGCCGCCTTTTTGGCCCTGACCAGGTCGGGGACGCATTTCTCGGCGTACTGGCACCATTCGGCGCAACCCAGCTCGATCTTGGGGTTATAGAACAGATGGCCGCACCAGGCGCAGCGCCGCCGGGTATCGTTCTTGAAAAACTCGATTTCGGCCCCGCACTTGGGACATTCCGCCACAAAGATGTCGCCGGGTTTCCAGAAGCGGGTATCCTGGCCAGGGCACTTCATCTGTTCCATGGTGCTCCCTCACTTTCCCTGGACTTTCTGTTGCTGCAACAACTCCCCGCTGGCGGCCAGGGTGCAGATGGTGACCGGCGGGGTCTTGCCCGCGGCTTCCAGGGCCCGGCGCACCACTTGCACCAATCCGAAGCAGCAGGGAACTTCCATATTGACGATGGTGATCTCCCGGACCTCGTTTTCCGCCAGGATCGCGGTCAGCTTGGCCACGCTCGCCGCCTCGTCTTCGAACTTGGGGCAGCCGCAAACCACCGCCTTGCCCTTAAGGAAGCGGGCATGGAAGTCCCCCGCGGCAAAGGGGGCGCAGTCTGCGGCCACCAGGAGGTGGGCCCCTTTCAGAAAGGGGGACTTGGGCGCCACCAGCTTGAGCTTCACCGGCCAATGGCCCAGGGCCGAGGCCCCCGCCGGGGCCGCGTCCGGCCGCGCAAATTGCCGCATACGGCTGCCCGGGCAGGTGAAGACCTCCGGTTCAGGCTTTTTTTCAAGCGCCTGGAGAGTTAAGGGCGCCTGGGCCTCATGAGCCGCGGCCGGGGCCGGTCCCACGAACTCCCCGGCCTCCCGCGCCTCGATGGTCAACGCCCCCTGGGGGCATTCTCCCAGGCAGGCCCCCAGGCCATCGCAGAACTTGTCTGCCAGTAGCGTGGCCTTGCCGTCCACGATCTGGATGGCCCCTTCGGCGCAGGACGGGACGCACATGCCACAGCCGTCACACTTTTCCTGGTCGATGTGAATAATTTGCCGTTTCGCCATATCCTTAATTCCCGGAGAAAGATATTTGACTGCCGATTGCAGATTTTTTGGAGGCCGCCGGGCGGGCACCCAGGCCGGCCAACCAGCCTCTGCAAGTATATGTTAAGCGGCCTTGGCCTGGGGCGCCATGACTTAAGTCAAACGGTCGGAATTGAGGGCTCGCCTACTTGAAAACGCGCTTGCGTAGTTGGGATACTTACCCTCTGGTAGCCGGTTCCCGCGCCGGGGGCGGCGGCCCTGGCCCTCCCCCCAGTTCTGGACCAGGCTTCAGGAAGGCGTAAGCCGCGCTGCCGACCGCAGGCGCCGCAGGGCCATCGCCAAAAGCGCCGTCAGGACCAGGGGAGCGATTTGCAAATGTATGGTCCCGGCGAAAATCGGCGCCAACATGGGGGTCAGAAAGGCCAGGACCAGAAGCGTCTGCTCGCCGGGGCGCCACCCTTCGACATGTCCCTCCCAGGCCAGCCAGGCCAGGGGCAGCGCCAGGATGGCCAGGTCATAGAGAAATTCATAGGGGGGGAATAACAAGGCGCAGAGCACCAGCACGGCGGCGCGCACCCCAGCAGGCGCCTCCCGGGACCAGACCCAAAACACGATCCCGGTGGTGGCCAACATCACCCCGGCCTGCAGGAGCTGCGCCAACCACGGGGGGCCGCCGGCCAGGAGCACCGCCGCCGCCCAGGTGGGCATCTTGGCGGTGAATAAAAGCACGTCTTCTCCCAACCGCCCCGTCTCTAAGATCGCCAAGGTGCCGGGGAGGTTGCGGAAAAAGGCGGCCCAGGCCTCGGTCCCCAGCACCAGGAGGCTGGCCGCCGCCAATACGGCCGCAGAGATCCCCAGGCTCAGCAAGGCCCGCCAGCGGCGCCCCGCCGCCAGGGCCACCGGAATCAGCACGACCAAATGCGGCTTGTAGCTGAGCAGGCCCAAGAGAACCCCGGCGGTGACCGGCGCCTGCTCCAGCAGCAGCAACCCCGCCCCCAATAGCGAGGCCGATAACAGACCGTTTTGACCGTGAATCAGGTTCATAAAGACGCCGGGAAAGGCCAACGCCAGCCAGGGGCTGAGATAACTGGGGGCTATCCGGCGCACCACCAGGAGCAAGGCGGCCAAAGGCAATAATAACCAGAGCCCCAAGGCGAGGAGGTAGGGCAGCAGGCCCAGGGGCAGGATCAGCAGCAGAAAGGTGGGAGGATAAAGCCAAATCAGGGGAATTCTTATCCCAAAGAACTCTTTCTGGGCCGCCAGGAAACGGTCAGGATCGTAAACCGCGGCCGGCCCTGCCTTCAGGGCCAGGGAAGCGGCCACCCAATAATGGGAAAAATCGCCGCCGATGGGATCGCCGCGCACATCGAGCCACCCGGAACCGCCGAGATATAAGTAGCTCAAGGTTAACAGGTAAAACACGCAAATGATTTTGGGATAAACGCCAAGCCGTTCGCGGTTCAACCAGCCCATATTCTCACCTATTGGCGGCAAGATTCCGTCTCAGAACCCCGCGCTCACCATAGAGCAAGGCCGCAAGATTTGCAAGTCCGGCCGGATCCAGGGTTAATGGCACCGACCTGGTCCGCAGACTAATTCTCATTGACTGCACCGGGAAAGAAGTTGTTATGGCCCGGAGGGGTCATTATAATAACTGCATGAGTCAGAGTCGAGGAGCCTGCATGACCTTGCCGGCCGTGTTCCTGGCAGCGATTTTTTGCTTGGGACTTGCCACCCCGGGCACGGCCGCCGATCAACCCTTGGGCCTCGGGGAGGCCATGCCATCTAGTGTGATGCTTCATAATTGCTAGGACATTGCAAACTACGGTTTTTTAACCGCCCCTTGAAAAAGGGGGGCAGGGGGGATTTAAAATAATCTCCGAAATCCCCCTAAATCCCCCTTTTCCAAGGGGGGACTTTAATACCCTCGGAACTTAGGTTTTTCTTGATTTAATGCCATATTATTTACGAAACACAACACTATGATTACGACGAAGGACCAACCCGGGGTGGGCGGTCCCACCCTGGACCAGACTTTGCCAGGCCTGGCAAAGCCTGGCGGCTAATGGCATCCCCTGGCCAGGTTTGGGGATGAGAAGAAGCTTTCTCGCTTAGAGAGGGAAAAACCATGCAAGGCCCAATGGCCTCCCCGGTGTTGGTGGAAGTGACCCGGGGGCCCGCGGTGGAAAGCAGCCATCGCGGCCAGGTGGTGGTGTCCGACGCCCAGGGGAATCCGCATCGTTGGGTAGGCGACCCCGAGGTTCTGGTGTGTCTGCGCTCCCTGGCCAAGCCCTTCCAGGCCCTGGCAGTGTTGACCAGCGGCGCCGCCGCCGCCCTGGGGCTGGGTGCCGCGGAGCTGGCCCTGTTTTCCGGTTCGCTCTCCGGCCAGGATTTCCAGACGGAGCTGGTGACCGCCACCCTGGCGCGCCTGGGCCTGGACCCCGAGGCCTTGCAATGCGGCGCCCACCCGCCGCTGCACCGGCCCACCGCCCAGGCCCTGGCCAAGGCCGGCCAGCCTCCCTCTCCGCTGCACAACACCTGCGCCGGCAAGCACACGGCCATGCTGGCCCTGTGCGTCCATCACGGCTGGCCCATCGATGACTATTTGAACCCGCAACACCCGGTGCAGCAGCTCATCCTCAAGACCGTGGCGGAGTCGGTGGGCCTGAAACCAGAGGAGATCCCGGTGGCCGTGGATGGCTGCGGCGCCCCGGTCTTTTACGCGTCCCTGCGCCGCATCGCTATGAGTTATGCCCGCCTGGCCGCGGCCCCCAAGGGCTCCCCGGCCGGGACCCTGATGCAGGCAATCTTGGATCACCCCCGCCACATCGCCGGGGACGACCGCCTGGAGACCGAAGTGATGCAGGCCCTGCCGGGGGCGATCTTCGCCAAGTCCGGAGCGGAAGGGGGCTTTGCCTTGAGCCTGACCGACGGCGGCCTGGGGGTAGCCCTGAAGGTCGAAGACGGCCAGCAGCGGGCCCTGAACCCCAGCATCATCTCCATCCTGGAGCAACTGGGCCTTCTCACCCCGGCGGCCCTAAAGGTTCTGGCCCGCTACCGCCAACCCGCCATCCTCAACCATCGCCAGGAGGCAGTGGGGTTTCTCAGGCCGGTCTTCCGCCTTCAGAAAAGCCCTTGAATCTTTGGCCGATCATGCTATAGTCCTTAGTTATCTATCGGTTGCCCCGGGGGGGGCTAAGGGGAATCCGCAAGCCACCATGAAAGTTCTTTGGGCCCCGTGGCGCATGGATTATATCCTGGGCGCGGACAAGACCCCGGGCTGCATCTTCTGCCCGGAGAAGGAAGAGGATTTGGCCGCGCGGCTGGTCCTCTTCAGCGGCCGGCTCACCCGCATCATGATGAATAAATACCCATACATCAACGGGCATCTGCTTATCTCCCCCCTGCGCCACCTCCCCGGCCTCAATGACCTCACCCAGGAGGAGATGCTGGATCTGATGGCCAAGCTCAGGCAAGCCCTGGCCATCCTGAGGCAGGTGATGCGCCCCGACGGCTTCAACGTGGGCCTCAACCTGGGAGTGGTGGCCGGGGCCGGGGTGGAGGACCATCTCCATTTTCACGTGGTGCCCCGCTGGAACGGCGACACCAATTTCATTTCGGTCTTTGCCGATATTCGGGTGATTCCGGAACATTTCCGCCAGACCTATGAGCGTTTGGCCCCCCACTTTCAGGCCTTCTGCGCCGAGGAACAGACATGCGTTTCCTGAAAATGATCTTCACCACCATTATCGTCCTCCTGGCCATCGTCTTTATCGTCGAGAACCTGGAGATACTGCGGCAAACGGTGACCCTGAATCTGGATCTCCATCTGGTCAAGATGGAAACCCCCGCGGTGCCCCTCTGGGTAATGGTCCTGTTCTGCTTCTTCCTCGGGGTCTTCACCTCCGGCCTTTACGGCATCTACGAGGTCATCGTACAGCGTCAGACCATCCGCCAGCTCAAGCACAATCTGGAGATTTTGTCCCAGGAATTGAAGAGCGCCGGCGCCAGGGCCGGGGTGGCTGCCGCGGCTTCCCCGGGGCCCAAGGCAGAATCCCCCAGCGAATGATGGCCCGGGCCCCCCATCTCTCCGGAGACCGGGGGAGCCCCTGCGGCAAAATTCCCGCTCTCGTTTCACGCGAGCCGTGATGGCCGACTCCCCCCCGGATAAAATCACCCCCATGTTACGGCAGTATCTGGACCTCAAGTCCCGGTACGCCGACGCCTTGCTCCTTTTTCAGATGGGGGATTTCTACGAGACCTTTTTCGAGGACGCGGAAAGAGCGGCGGCGGCCCTGAACATCGCCCTCACCTCCAGGAGCCGGGCCGACGCCGAGCGCATTCCCATGGCCGGCTTCCCCATCCATGCCGCCGACAATTACATCGGCCGGCTGCTGGAGTCGGGCTTCAAAGTGGTGGTCTGCGAGCAGACGGAGGACCCGGCCCAGGCCCGGGGACTGGTGCGCCGGGAGGTAACCCGGGTCCTCACCCGGGGCACCCTGGTGGACCCCGCCGCCCTGGACGCCCGGCGGGACAACTATCTGGCCGCGGTGAATTTCAAGGGCGATAACTGGGGACTGGCGTACCTTTCGGTCTCCACCGGGGAGTTCCGTCTCACCCAGGGGGAGGGGGCCGATGCCCTGGGGGATGAACTCTGGCGGCTGAAGCCGGCCGAACTCATCGTCCCCGAAGGCCCCGACCTGCCCTTGTTGCCCGCGGCCCTGGCCTCCTTCGATACCCCGCCCACCCGACGAGCCCTCAGCCGCTATGCCTTCGACCCGGAAAGCGCCCGGCGGGAGCTGGGCCGAGCCCTGGGCACCCTGTTCCTGGACGGCTTCGGAGTGGAGGACCAGACCCTGGGGGTGGCCGCGGCGGGAGCCATCCTCCGCTATCTGGACGATTCCCACACCCCGGAGCTGCCCCACCTGGAGCGGCTGCTCCCCTATCGCCGGGACGACTACCTGGGACTGGACGAAGCCACCCTGCGCCACCTGGAGATCTTCGAGACCTGGCGCAGCCGCTCCCGCCAGGGGTCGCTGCTGGACGCCCTGGACTGCACCGTCACCCCCATGGGGGCCCGGCGGCTGGGCCGCTGGCTGCGTTATCCGCTGCAAGAGCTAACCGCCATCGAGGCCCGGCTGGACGGGGTGGAGTTTTTTTTGGGCCACAGCCTGCTGCGGCCCCGCCTGCGCCAGATCCTCAAGGGCCTGGGAGACCTGGAACGCCTCACCGCCCGGGTAGCCCTGGAGCAGGCCACCCCCCGGGAGGTGGCCGCCATCAATCAGGCCCTGGAAAAGATCCCGCAGCTCCAGGAATTGTTGCCCGGGGAACTTACCTCCTCCTCCTCCCTGGCGGCGAGGGCGGCGGCAGACCTGGACCCGCTGCCCGAGCTTCAGGAACTGATCAGCCGGGCCCTGGTGGACGACCCGCCCTTGAGTCTGAGGGAGGGCGGCATCATCCGGGAGGGCTATGACCCGGAGCTGGATGAACTCATCCTTCTTAGCCGGGAAGGCAAGGACTGGATCGCCCGCCTGGAGACCCAGGAACGCACCGCCACCGGCATCAACAACCTCAAGGTGCGCTACAACAAGGTCTTCGGCTACTATCTGGAGATCTCCCGGGCCAACCTGCACCTGGCGCCGGCCCACTACCTCCGCAAGCAGACCCTGGTGAACGCCGAGCGCTTCATCACCGCGGACCTTAAAGACTACGAGTCCCGGATCTTTGGGGCCGAAGAGGCCCGCAGCAAACGAGAGGCGGAGCTTTTCCAGGACTTGAGAAAGCGCCTGGGCCAGGAGGTCCCCCGCCTCAAGCAGGTGGCCCGGGCCTTGGGGATATTGGACGTCCTGGCCGCCCTGGCGGAACTGGCGGCGCTGCACCGCTACTGCCGCCCCCAACTGACCCTCGAGCCCTTGCTGACCATCAAGGGCGGGCGCCACCCGGTGCTCGAGCGCCTGCTGCCTGCCGGCGCCTTTGTCCCCAACGACCTGACCCTGGACCAGGAGTCCCAGGTGCTCATCGTCACCGGACCCAACATGTCGGGGAAATCCACCATCCTGCGCCAGGTGGCCCTCATCGTGCTGCTGGCCCACCTGGGGAGCTTCGTGCCGGCCCAGGCGGCCACCATCGGCCTGACGGACCGCATCTTCACCAGGGTGGGGGCGGTGGACGACATCGGCCGGGGGCAGAGCACCTTTCTGGTGGAGATGCACGAAACCGCCCGCATCCTCAACCAGGCCAGCCCCCGCAGCCTGGTGATCCTGGACGAGATCGGCCGGGGCACCTCTACCTTCGACGGCCTGTCCCTGGCCTGGGCCGTGGCGGAGCACCTCCACGACCTGGAAGGCGTCGGGGTCAAGACCCTGTTCGCCACCCACTACCAGGAACTCACCGAGCTGACCCTGCTGAAACCCCGGGTACGGAATCTGCAGGTGCTGGTGGCGGAGTCCGGGGGCGATATCGTCTTTCTGCACCAACTGGCCCCCGGGGCCGCGCCCCAGAGTTACGGGATCCAGGTGGCGAAACTGGCCGGGGTGCCCCAGACGGTGGTGGACCGGGCCCGGGAGGTCCTGGAAAACCTGGAAGCCGGCAGCCTCGACCCCATGGGCCTGCCCCGCCTGGCCCGCTCCCGGCGCCGCCCGGCCCGGGAAGCGCCCCAGTTGAAACTGTTCGGTTTTAAGCCGGATGATTGAGGTTTTGTAGGGGCCAGTGAGCAATAAGCTGTGAGCTGTGTTTTGGGTTTTAATCCCGATGATTGAGGATGTGCGGAATTGGTGGCACAGGCGTCTCGCCTGTGCGTACTGAGTGGCGGGCCTTGGTGGGGCGGGCCTCCGTGCCCGCCGCCATTAATGGCCAAGCAGGAGTTTGGCAAAACCGCGACGTATCCAAGCTCAGCTTGGGAACGGAAAAAAATGGGAGCATTATGGGCTCCCTTATTTTTCCCCTCTCCCCCGATGGGGGAGAGGGTTAGGGTGAGGGGGAATTAAATCTCCTTTTCGCTCCCTAATGACAAATGGTGAACCCCCGCTTTCCCAGGCTGCACCACCGAAAACTGGAAACCGCAAACCGAAAACCGTCTTTACCCCTTGACAAGCGCCCCGATTTTTACGAAAAAAAGGGGTAAGCGGGAATAACTCAGCGGTAGAGTGCAACCTTGCCAAGGTTGAAGTCGCGGGTTCGAATCCCGTTTCCCGCTCCAGAGGCGGCATAGCCAAGAGGTAAGGCAACGGTCTGCAAAACCGTTATTCTCCGGTTCGAATCCGGATGCCGCCTCCAATTATTTCAGGTAGTTACGGTAACCGTGGCTACCTTTTTTATTTCCAGGTTGCGTCTAGGGTGCGTGTCAGCCCGGGTTCTCAGAAGGCAGCCGGATAGTTTTCTGTGGCGATTATATACTTGACAAACCTTTTTTATGGCGGGTGAAGATAATTATGAATTGGAAGATTTTTTGGATAACTTTCGGAACCATTTTCTTGGCGGAAATGGGTGATAAGACACAGCTTGCAGCCCTGACCTTGGTTGCCGACACCCGGCTGCCCCTGTCGGTGCTGGCTGGAGCGTGCGCTGCCTTCTTCCTTGCCATTCTCCTGACGATAACTGTCGGCAGCACTATGGCCCATCTGCTCCCCGAGGGCATTCTGAAAAAACTTGCCGGTACAATATTCATCGTTAGCGGCGGCTTGATCCTCTGGGGCAAATTGTGATTCTTGCCGCGGCTGATACCTATCCGCCAAATTCTCCGTCCGGGAGGGTTTCCCGACCCCTTAGAGAAAGAGGTTTGTGAAGTGTACAATTGCCCTTTAACTGGCAAGATGGAAAAATTCTAAAAATGTGGTCAGGGTTTTCTCCGGTAGTATATCTCCATAGAAAACTTTGCTGAATCACCACCCCCTACCCCCCATCGCCTTCCTCAAGCTAAAAATCGCTTATTACCAGACGATTAGACGGGTTCTCTAAGCTCACGAGAAGCCCGTAGCCACGTTTCAAGCATGAACCGAATACAATGAGTGCTTCGAGAATAAAATACCTGTTAAATTTCTGGGTGAAAATTAAGGAGTCCATGGCACCAACCTAAACGGGAAATTGCTATTTTGGAATTTATTATGCTAACATGCGTTTAGATAGGATAGAGCGGAATCCGGCTCGCCAGGAGAAACGATGCCCGAACTGATCTTCAAAGGAAAAGAATTTGTATACAACCACCATCTTTCGGTTCCGTTTAGGCCGCTTGAGCCGCAAGCTGATAAATCCATCGGAGATGTTCGGCTTGATGGCAACCTAATCATCCATGGCGATAACCTGCACGCTCTCAAATCTCTTTTGCCTATGTATGCTGGAAAAGTAGACTGTATTTTCATTGACCCACCTTACAACACAGGTCATGAAGGGTGGTGTTATAATGATAAAGTAAACAGCCCGATGATTCGTGAATGGCTAAGCAACAATCCTGTCGGTATTGATGACTCTCTCCGGCATGATAAATGGATGGCAATGATGTATCCTAGGTTGCGGCTTTTGAAAGAATTGCTTTCAACAGAAGGGCATATAGCCACAACTATAGACGATAATGAGATTGATCACTTGCTGGGTTTGATGGATGAAATATTCGGACCTTCAAATCGCTTAGCCGTAGCAGTTTGGCTATCAGATCCCAGCGGTGGGAAACAAAAGTCAGCACTTAGAACCGGCCACGAGTATCTTGTTGTTTATGGAGGTGGAGATCCAACTTTAGCACTTGAAAAGAAAGTGGAGGTAGCTCTTGATCTCGAAGATGCCATAGGACCGTATGCAAAAGGCCGTGAACTTAACAAATGGGGGGCTGGCTCAAGGCTACAAGATCGAGAAAGCATGGGCTTTCCCATTCATGCGCCTGATGGTACAGAGGTGGTTCCAATAAGAAACGATGGTGAAGAAGGACGCTGGCGCTTTGGAAGTGAAAGCAGGCTCATGAAACTTTTAATTAATAACCCCGAAATCGCACATTGGGAACGGCGGCCTTTTGTCGCTGGGGTTGTTGTTGATGGGGCGACTGATCGTTGGGTACCCTACGAAAAAATCAGGGACCCTAATAAAGCATTTGGATGGTCCACTTGGTTGGATCGACTCGCAACTAATGCAGATGGTACAAAGCTAATCAAGCAGATATTCGGAAACTTGGTATTTGAGACACCCAAACCCTTAGCACTCTTGGAGTGGGTTGTGGGCCTATGTTTAAATCCAGATGCAATTTTTCTTGATTCGTTTGCGGGTTCAGGAACAACAGCCCATGCAGTCCTCAAAGCAAATGCCGAAGACGGAGGTGATAGGCGTTTTATTCTCGTAGAGGGTGAACCATATGCAAATGAAATAACCGCTGAGCGCATACGGCGTGTAATTCGAGGCTATTCTTTCATAGGCGTTCAAAAGACCGAGTTGTATAAACAGAAACTTAACTTCACTAACCTCAAGAAAGCAGAGAAATTGCTGGGGCATATATATAGCATAGAGAATCACGAAGGATCAAATTTTGATCGTATCAAGAAAGAGGTGAAAAATGGAGAGTTGATTGTCACAGGTGAGAAAACTATTAATGAATCTGTTGAAGGACTGGCTGGTGCTTTCACCTTTTGCACTTTGGGAGAACCAATTGAGTTGGAGAGATTACTCACAGGTGAATCCCTACCTTCTTTTGAATCACTTGGGGCGGCTCTCTTTCATATGGCAACCAACCGTGGGTTCGAACCTACACTAATGGATACTGACCTACTCAATTTGGATGGCCATGGATACCTTGGTGCCTCAGAGAATATGCATGTTTGGTTGATTTATAAGCCAGATCTCGACTTTTTGAAGTCCCGTAATGCTGCTTTAACATTGGCTAAAGCCGAAATTATAGCAGAAAAGAAACCTGATAAACGAAATTTAGTCTTTGCCCCTGCAAGATTCGTCTCGCAAAAAATGCTAAACGAAGCCAATCTGCCAGTTGAGTTTGCCCCACTTCCTTTTGCCTTATATCGTATAGAGAGGTAAAGCCTGGCATGATGCGCCATCTTGAGTATCAAGAAAAGGTTCTCAAAACTTTCGAGGAATACATTGAGAACCTATCCGCTCAGAAACTACGGGCATATCAGATTGCCGAACTCGCTAGACAGCAGCCCGATTTGGAATTACCTATTCCTGATTTCACTGCAAAGTCATGGGAGGCAATGGCAAGTGATGGGAAGCTACCTCCATCTCGATCAGGCAATCCATTTTCGCCAAGAACTGACGGAATTGGGCGACCGGTACCGAATGTTGTGTTCAAAGTGCCGACAGGTGGAGGAAAAACCTTTTTAGCAGTGTCTGCCTTGTCTAGGGTTCTGGGGAACTTTCTTGGAAAAAATAGTGGCTTTGTGCTTTGGATAGTGCCCAATGAAGCCATTTATACCCAGACGCTCAAACATTTTAAGGATCGCCAGCATCCTTACAGGCAGATGTTAGACCATTCAGGCGCAGGTCGGGTAAGGATAATGGAAAAGAACGACCGGCTGGATGCCCGAGATATCGAGTCAAATGTGTGCATCATGTTGTTGATGTTGCAGTCAGCTAACAGGCAAACTAAAGAATCATTAAAGATGTTCCAAGATCGTGGGGATGTTCACGGTTTTTTTCCTCCAGAAGGCGACCAAGAAGCCCACCGTCTAGTTCGCCAGAGCACGCCCAATCTAGACATTTACGACCTCTCATATGGAGACCTCGCCGCTTGGCCGATGATAAAGGATTCCCTTGGAAACGTCCTACGCTTGATCCGCCCGGTTGTTGTAATGGATGAAGGGCATCGGGCGATTTCAAACTTGGCATTCTCAACTCTCTATGGTTTTAACCCCAGCTTCGTCTTGGAATTGACTGCAACGCCAAAAGATGTAGCAGCTACAACGGGACAAAATGCCCGACCTCCACGGTATGCAAATGTATTGGTAGATGTATTAGGAGTAGAGCTTGATCGTGAAGGCATGATCAAAATGCCACTTAATCTTGATCCCCGACATGCGGCAGACTGGCGTACAACTTTATCTGTGGCGATGGAAAGGTTAAATGCCTTAGAACGCAAAGCCGAACGCCTGGATGCCGAATTAGGGCGCTACATCAGGCCTATTTTGTTAGTTCAAGTTGAACGTACGGGTAAAGACCAAAGGGACGGGCAACATATTCATGCTATCGATGCAAAAGAATGGTTGATGACAGCCGGTCTTGATAAGGCTGAAATAGCCATTAAGACTGCGGACACAAACGAACTGAATGCCCCCGAAAACCAAGACTTGCTTTCCCGAACAAACAGAGTAAGGGTAATCATCACCAAGCAGGCCTTACAAGAAGGGTGGGATTGCCCATTTGCCTATGTTCTTTGCTCGCTGGCTGCGAGCTCCAACCTCATTGCAATGACCCAGCTTATTGGCCGAATCTTGCGCCAGCCGCAGGCAGAAAAAATAGGAATTGACGAACTTGACGAATGCTATGTCATTACCCATCACGCGGATACCGCAAGCGTAGTCCAATCCATTAAAAAGGGTTTAGAAGAGGATGGCCTTGGTGATCTAGTAAAAGAAATTAGGACACCTGACAATGGAAATGGCCCACGAGGACCTAGGAAAGTTCCGCGGAGAGAAAGATTCCTTAGAACTGAAATATATTTGCCAGTAGTCCTGTGGGACGATAGCAGAGGGGCTCGGCCACTTGATTATGAAACTGACATTCTTTTTCAGATCGATTGGACAGGGCTTGATTCAGCGCCTTTAGTGGCAAGAATTCCATTAAATTTACAAGCTGCTGATGGCCAAATGAGGCGTATTCGGTTATCAGATTCCGGGGAGGAACGTATTATTACGGAAATTGGTGACAGCAATGCTGAGGCGCTTAGATTCGACCCTACCTATGCGACCCGCATGGTATCTGACATTATTCCGAACCCTTGGATTGCCCGAGAATTTATAGAGGCTGTTCAAGTAGGCCTAGTATCCGCAGGATTTACTGCGCAGAAATTGGGTCAGATCAATGCCTTAATAGTTGAGGAACTTCGGAAATGGCTGGATGAGCAAAGGACAATCAAAGCTGAAGCGCTGTTTAAAAGCGAGGTATTGGCAGGTCGGATTCAATTTCGACTACGCCTTGATAGCAACAATTGGCGCATGCCGGATGAAGCAATTACTTTTGAACCAGAAGGTGCTCCACTACTTTACAACAACAGCGGAAGAGCTATTGAGCGAAGTCTTTTTTGGCCTTTATATAGAGACGATTTTTCTAGCCAGGATGAGCGAGATATTGCTGTCTATCTTGATGGCGAAAGGGCTCTCAAATGGTGGCATCGGAATGTTGCACGTTCTCAATATTTTGTACAGGGTTGGCGTAGAGAAAAAATCTATCCTGATTTTATTTTCGCCACTCAAAGAGAGGACGGCTCTAATAGAATGGTTGTGCTTGAAATGAAAGGTGATTTTTTGGATAATAAAGAAACTGAATACAAGAGGTCAGTTCTCAACTTTCTGCGTCAGAATTTCTGTTGGGATCAAACAATCCCTGTAGGGAGCTTAGAGCTTGTTTATTCTGATAGTGATAGCGTAGAATGTGATCTCATTTTGATGAGCGAGTGGCGAACTAGGCTACCTTATTACACTTCTCGTTAAAATACATGATATTTGGAATCTTTGCGCAATAATGAGATGACAGAGCGAGAATTTTAAAAGTAGACAAAGGTTTCAAGCTAAAAATTTGGTCAGAGTTTACTCCCGGTAGCTTATTCCTTTGGAGGATTCTACTGAATTCCACCCCCTTACCCCCTGCGCCAGCAGATCATCTGAGATTAGAAATAGCCTGAAGTTGTCCAGGGTTTGGTCCATCACCGGGAGCCTGAAATAGAGTTTTAGAATAGCTGCAGCAAACAACTAGACCTCCGGGGAACTCAGGCAAACCTTGCGCTTTAGGAGTGGATTTAGTAGAGTTTAGTGGATTGTCATCTTCTCCTGGGAGGTTGGCCCGATGCTCAGATTGAAATCACTTCTTCTTCTGTTGGTTTTATTCGTGGCGGTGGCCTGCTCGGAGCAGAAAGCTTCCCAGCCCGGGGCGTCGCCGGCGCCGGTGGCCGACAACGAAGAGAGCCGTCAGACCGCGGCTAAGCAGTACCTTGAGCTGGTCCCGCCCCAAGAAATGCTGACGGAGATGAGCGATAAGGTGGTGAAGATGCTGCCGGAAAAGAACCAGAAGGTCTTTCTGGAGGTGATGAAGGGCAAATCTCTGCAGGAGGCTACCTACCGTATTAGCCTGAACGCCCTGGTGAAGCACTTTACTGTCAATGAAATCAAGGCCCTGACGGCTTTTTACGGCTCCCCGGAAGGAAAATCCGTGCGCCTTAAGCTCGGCGATTACAGGACCGATGTCATGTCCCAGGTCCATCAAGAGATGATCGCCGCCCTGCAGAAGGTAGAGCAAGAGCCGCAGGGCTCCCAAGAACCTCAGGGGCAATTGAAGCCGGCGGAGCCCAAGGCGCCCCAGGCGCAGCCTGAGCCACCCAGCGCCAAATAAACCATCCAGCTCTGGGACTGATGGAAAAGCCAAGAGGCAAGGGAAGTCCCCTGCCTCTTGCAGCTCTTAGGTAAGTATCAGATCATAAGACAGAGAATAGCTATCGCCTTAAAGTGAGCCCGTGTCGTTCACCTACCCATGCTTCCAGCATCAAAAACCTTCCCTTGCTCTTCACCAAAAACGTTCGTATATATTACTGATAAATGCTCGCGAGCCGGATGAAAGCAAGGCTTTTTTGGGTTGAAGAGGCAATCCCAATCCGTAACGACTATTAAGGGCAATTAAATCAGAGGCAGAAGAAATGGCTAAGAAGAAGGTGTTCATAAGTTTCGATTTCGATAATGATAAGGCTTCGAAGGAATCTATGATCGGCCAAGCGAAGCTCCCAGAGTCCCCGTTTGAGGTAAGCGATTTCTCTCTGCAGGAGGCTGCTCCCGAGAAGGATTGGTTAGACAAGGCTCGGGCTGCAATCGCCAGGTCTGAGGTCTTTATTGTCATGTTAGGACCAAAGACTAAGAAAGCCCCCGGAGTTCTCAAAGAGGTCAAGCTCGCCAATGAACTTAAGAAACCAAAGTTCCAGATAATTGGTTATAAGGATGGTTCAGAAGACTGGGGTGTTCCTGATGCGGGCCGTGTCTACCGATGGAATTGGGACAACCTCAAGAAATTGTTGGCGTAGTAGAGCCCACGGATTGCTGAGTGATTGGGAGGATTCTTTTATAGGAGTATTTTTTTCTTAGGTGCCTCATTTTTTAAAAGTTAAAATGGTTGCGTCATTAAGGCAATCTTTCTCCGACACGTCAAGTCGAGCCAGTTCACGCTTAGCTAATTCAGGGTGGTGAAGTAGGTGGTTAAAAATTATACTTGCGCAAGAACCCACGTCAGTGGCGGTTTGAAGTTCTCTATCTTTTTGATTTTTCAATCCGTTCTGACGCCACGACTCCCAAGGCCAAGGTTGCTCCGAAGGCCAAGATTGCACCCCAACGAGTTTTGCTACCATTCCACCCATTCCTCCGCCGATAAGGAAACATGCCATTCTCCGGCAACTTGCATATTTGAGTTCCTCTAAAACGCCTGGAATAATGCCATCATTCGAGTGAACTTTTCCACCTACCGCAATCATTACGTTCATCTGCTGGAGGAGATGAAGTCGCATTAAACTGAGACTTCTATTTCTTGTGTCAACAATCTCAGGTCCCCCTTCTCCAATTTGTTTAGTAACTATAATCTCTGCAATTTCCGACCAAGATAATATATCTCGAAAATCAGGAAGATTGGCCCAAAGTTCAGAAATTACCAAGGTAACTACTTTTCCAGAACCAGGTGGAGCATGATGTTTTGCTTGGTCTAAAATAATAGGGGTGAAAGTGGGGTGGAAGCCATGCACAATCCGGCCGCCATATTTAATCACAAGACCGGTGAATACAGCTACCATTTCTATGATTGCACGATCCAGGGCAGGCTCGGTCCATTCGCTACGTTCGGGAACCGCACCGGACAAGCCAATATTGATCCCGTTAAGCGAGCCTTCTAAGTCTTTCAATGCCATAAAGATTTCCCCATAATTGCTGAATCTAACAGGGCTCGGCCACGCAGGAAAAATTGAGGGGTGGTACATGCGAAGCTTGTGGTCAACGGGCAGAGAAGACCACGGCCCCGCGGCCTTGACTCCAGGCGTCCACCATCCTCTCCCCGCCTGGCACGGCCTGACCCCGACGTACCCCTGTCCTGGTCCCATTCATGAGGCCCCAAGAGGCCCCCCCCGGGGCTGGTTTTTGCGCGCCTCGAACCTAAGGAAAGCTGACTTCTGCCTCCGGTGGTTCCACTTCCGGCGGAAACTCGGCGAAGGGAAAAGGCCGCTGGCTGCTGTTGAGAGAGAAATAGCGCCATATCCGGTATTCATAGGAAATCACCCGGTTGGCGAAGGAGCGCAGCGGTTCGCTGTGCTGCAGGGTGATGGGCAGAAGGGCGAATTGAAACAGGGTGCTCAGGATAACCAGAGAATTACAGATTTCGCAGATGGGCAGAAAAAATAGGGTGTATAAAAACCAGATGGCAATCTGTTTGCGGGATAGGGGTTCTTGGGTCTGAGCGTTCATAAAACCTCCTTAGGTTATTTCTATCAGGTGCAGTGCGCTGCCGCTGGCCTTTTCCTGGAAGCTAGGGCAAAACCTGATTTCACTGTCATCCTGAACAGAATCTAAGGTCATTAAACATACGAGATGCTTCGCTTCGCTCAGAATGACATTTTTGGGCGGACCAAGGTTTTGCAATGACTTCTATCCTGGTTCTGGTTCCCAAGTTGCACTTGGGAACGCCATTATGGTTTAAGCTGCGCTTTGGACTGCAAAGCAAAGCTTGGTAAATTATTGGGTTCCCCAGCGCAGCTTGGGAACCAGATAAACTAAGGATCTTGTCTAGGCCCCGGGCATTGAATCCCCCGGGGCTGTTTTTTCACGCCTCAGTCCTTAATGAAACCTGACTTCTGCCTCCGGAGGTTCCACTGCCGGCGGAAAATCGGCGAAGGGAAAGGGCCGCTGGCTGCTGTTGAGAGAGACATAGCGCCATATCCGGTATTCATAGGAAATCACCCGGTTGGCGAAGGAGCGCACCGGTTCGCTGTGCTTCAGGGTGATGAGCAGAAGGGCGAATTGAAACAGGGTGGTCAGGAGGACCAGGAAATTACAAATCCCGTAGATGGGCGGAAAAAGAAGGGTGTACAACAGCCGGATGGCAAACCGGTCGCGGGACTGGGGTTCTTGGGTCTGAGCATTCATAAACGCCTCCTTGAGGATATTCTATCATGTAAACTGCGCTGCCGCCGTCTTTTTTCTATCCTTGCTTCCCGGAAAATTTAAAGCCTAACGGCAATAATTCCTTCAGGTTCATTTCCACCAGACCGTCCGGGCCTGGAAAGATGATGAGGGCTTCGGCCCCGAACTCCCGGATAACCTGGCGGCAGGCGCCGCACGGGGGGCAATCCGCCCCCGGGTCGCCAACCACCGCCAGGGCCTGAATTTTCAAATCCGGGCCTTCGGCGGCCGCGGCCGCGGCGATGGCCACCCGCTCGGCGCAAAGGGTCAGACCGAAGGAGGCATTCTCCAGGTTGGCCCCGGAGAAGATGCCGCCCCGCCCGGTCAGGAGGGCCGCGCCCACCCGCAGTTGAGAGTAAGGGGCGTAGGCCTTGGCCACAGCCCGCCGGGCCGCCGTCAACAGCCGGGAGCTGAGATCAGCGCTAATCATCTGAGAGTCCCTCCTGCAGGAAAGATGCCTTCGCCTCCACCCGGGAGGACCTGGGGGCGCCATTTTTGATTTTATAGGGAGCGCCATTCATTTTTTCGTTAATCTATCAAAATTCTGGGACTGAGTATTGTCAAACTTACCCTCCCGGTGAGGGGAGGAGGCTATAGGGGCTACAGTGGCACAGGCTTCCAGCCTGTGATTGGGTCGCCCCAGGCCACCCCCACCCACAAACGAGGCTTTATAGGGCGGCCTGGGGCCGCCATAATTGAACGATCCCGGATTGGACGAACTGGCTGGCCCCGCGGCATGCTGGAGGAGGTGAAGTTTTTCTTTGCCTTTGGGTCCGATTATGTTTATATTTTGGTAAATTAGCCCACGAGCGTTGGAGTCACCCCGGTCCGGGACTCGACGCCCCCACCAAGGAGTAGAGCCGCATGAACAAGTCGCAGCTAATCGAAGGCCTGGCCAAAGCCGAGAACATCACCTTGAAAAAGGCGGAAATGGTGGTGAACGCCGTTTTCGAGAACATGGTGGAGGCTCTGGTGCAGCGGGAGCGCATCGAAATCCGCGGCTTTGGCAGCTTCAAGGTCAAATTTTACAACGGCTACAAGGGCCGGAATCCCAAAACCGGGGACCTCATCAAGGTAGAGGGCAAGAAGTTGCCCTTCTTCAAGGTCGGCAAGGAGATGCGGGAACGCGTCGACCGCTGAGGCCGGTTTCGCTGCCCAATTTCACACCTGGCCGTGCTAGATGGGGAACTAGCGGTGCCCTGTAACCCGAGAACCGCTTATGCGGGGTTGAATTCCCTTCTTGAGGGTCGCAGCGCCTCCGATGCCGGTTGACCGGGACGGCGGATTGGACCCTGCGCAACAGACGCTCGTGAACCCCGTCAGGTCCGGAAGGAAGCAGCGGTAAACGAGGCGGTCGGTGTCGTGGTGGTT
>JBKQKO010000133.1:0-36322 GCA_052147455.1 Desulfobaccales bacterium
GGGGTGGAGGAGTTCCTGTCGGAGAATGGCCTCGATTACTTCTTCATCGATTCCCACCTCCTCAAGGGAGGCCGGGCCATCGGGGTCTACAAGGATCGCTTCGAGGCCCTGGAGCGCCTCTGGGAGCGGTTCGCCTCCCAGTACCAGGAACGGCCGGAGGAAGAGGATAAATCCCCCTACCAGGTCTATCTGGTGAGTTCCGCCCCGGAGAGCAAGCGCCCGATGGCGGTCTTCACCCGGGACCCCAAGACCGGCCTCCAGGTGTGGAGCGGCGAATGGGGCTATCCCGGCGACGGCAATTATCTGGACTTCCACAAGAAACGCTATCCGGGGGGGCTGCGTTACTGGCAGGTGACCAGCGCCAAGGCCGATCTGGCGGACAAACAGCCTTACCACCCGGAGTGGACCACCCCCCGGATTCACGAACAGGCGGAGCACTTCGTCGGCATGGTGGTGGACCTCCTGACGGAGTTTCGCCAGCAGCATGGCCGGCCGGGGATGGTGGTGGCCCCCTATGACACCGAGCTCATCGGCCATTGGTGGTTCGAGGGGCCGGAGTGGGTCTACCAGGTGCTGAGCCGCTTCCAGACCCACACCCAGGTGGGCCTCAGCCCCGGCAGTCAGCTCCTGAAAGAGGCGGCCCCCCAGCACGTCATCTCTCTGCCGGAGGGCTCCTGGGGGGAAGGGGGCTACCACTGGATCTGGCTCAATGAGATGAACGATTGGACCTGGCGCCATATCTATCTGGCCGAACAGGAGATGGAAGACCTGGCCCGGCTTTATGCCGGGGCCTCCGACCCGCGCCTTATTGACCTCTTGAAGCAGTGTGGCCGCTCCCTCTTCCTCCTGGAGTCCTCGGACTGGCAGTTCCTGATCAGCACCTTCAGCGCCCGGGATTATGCCGAGCTGCGGGTGGTGACGCACCGCGACGACTTCAAGCGCCTGGCCGCCATGGTCCGGCGCTACGCGGCGGAGGGGGACCTGCCCCCGGAGGACTGGAATTATTTCTCCCTCTGCCGGGAGCGGGACGACATCTTCCCGGACCTGGATCCCGGGTGGTGGGCCGGGTTGCAGTACCCACCGGCCGAGATCGAATGAGGCGATGAGGATTAAGAGAAGTTAACCATTCTCCTTTCCCGGGGGCGGTTTGCCGACCGCCCCCCTTTTTTTTTGAGGGGATGGCCGGAAAGGGGATATAATATCCCCAGCAACAAGGGGTGTGAAGATGTGTATCTTCTGCGGCGGCCAATGCGGCGGCATCGGAGAGTTTTTTATTTCCCTGGGCTTGCCGTTCCTGGCACTCTACTTTTTCAGGGTTAAACGGGCATTTTTAAAGATAACCGATCGCCTCGTCCCCCGGGGCTTCGTTGTCCTGGAAAAACCGCCGGAGGCCAATAACTGTAGCTGTTGCGGGGCGCCGCCGGGCGACTGCCGGAGGCCGGCTGCCCCGGCGGTTGTCTTCCGGGAGCCGACGGCGCCTTCCCTGGAAACCCTGGCGACCCTGAATCTGGATGATCGGGAAATATCCCCGCAGAGGGCTAGGGAGCAGGAAGTCAGAGGCTGGCTCTGGTTTTTATGCATAAATCTGACCTTAATTATCCCATTTTCCTGTATTTACGAAGCCAGTTCCGCCTTGGGAATGTATTATCCGGGCGCTAGCTCCATACAGATATTCTTATTCAGACAGTCACTTTCATACCATCTGGGAGTCATTGCGGCGACGACATTTTTAGCCATATTCAGTTTCTATGCCGGGCTGAGCCTGTGGCAGCTAAAACCCCAAGCCGTCAAGACTGTTAAGCTTTTCCTGGTAACCCAATTGTTACTGGTGATGTTTCTCATTGCCCTCCAGCCGTTTATGGTTTTTCCTCTGGGCGCTAATCCGACAAGTTTTGGAGATACCATCCCCAGGCTGATACCCTATCTCTCCTATTTCAGTGTTTGGTATGCATATCTCAGTTTTTCCAGAAGAGTCCATCGCACCTATCAAATCCTGCCCGCGGAGTCTCCGGTCGGGCAGCCCGCCTGACCTGCAGGTTAAGCCCTAACGGAGACCTGAAGAGTCCCGGGGCTTAACCTTGGGGTCGGCTGGCCTTCCCCGGCCAGCTCGTTTATCCTTTGTGGGGGTTTTGCTACAAAATGGCCGGTTTTGTGGTTTTTTTGCAACTTTTTTGGTAAAGCGCAGCAGAGAACTCTCGCCCGCGGTTCGGTCCTTTAGGAGATAACCTTCCAAAATCCCGGCAACTTGGCCGGGCGCCGCGGCCCTGACCTTCCGACCGCGGCCGCTCCGGCATGGGGATTGCACCAGGAAAGTCAAGGGGGAGTTATGATCTGGCAAAAGACCCTGGCCCAGCCTCTAAGTTTCAGCGGCATCGGCCTGCACTCCGGCAGGCGGGTGGAGGTGACCCTCTACCCGGCCTCCGCCAACCAGGGTGTGTCCTTTGTGCGCGCCGACCTGCCGGGTCGGCCGCAGATCCGGGCCCACTACTCACGGGTGGTGGACACCACCCGGGCCACCTCCCTGGGGGAGAATGGCACCACCCTGGGCACGGTGGAGCACCTGCTGGCGGCCCTGGGAGGCCTGGGGGTGGACAATGCCCGCGTCGAAGTGCGCGGCCCCGAGGTGCCAATCATGGATGGCAGCGCCGCCCCCTTTTCCCGGCTGATCGCCGAGGCCGGCCTCCGCTCCCTCGCCTGGCCCCGCTCTTATTTGATGGTGCGGGAAACTGTAGAATTGCGCCAGGGGGATCAGTGGATGCGCGTGAGGCCCGGGGTGCCCCGCATCACCTACACCATCGACTTTGAGCACCCCCTCATCCGGCGGCAGCGCTACACCGTGCCGCTGCGCGCCGAGAGTTTTATGAGCGAAATCGCCCCGGCCCGCACCTTCGGATTTCTCAAGGAGGTCCGGTTCCTTCAGAATCGGGGCCTGGCCCGGGGCGGCTCCCTGGATAACGCCGTAGTCCTGGATGAGGGGAGAGTCTTGAACCCCGGGGGCTTAAGGTTTCCGGAAGAGTGCGTGCGCCATAAGATCCTGGACGCGGTGGGGGATCTGGCCCTCCTGGGCCTGCCCCTCTTGGGCCACCTGGAAGTGGGCAAGGGCAGCCACGAACTGCACCTCAGTTTCCTGCAACTGCTCATGAGCCGGGAGAGCAACTGGCGTCTCTGGATTCCTTCGGGCCGCCAGGAGAGACAGCCCCCCTGGTGGCAAACGCCGCTCTGGGAAGAGGCCACGGCTTAAGAGACGGTTTTGGGTTTCGGTTTTCGGTGGGCAGGCCAAAGGGCCTGCCTTTTTTATTCATAATGGAGAGGCAGGGGCGGTCCCGGCCACCCTGCAGCCTGGACTGCATTGCCACGGACTGCTCCCGGCCACCAAAAACCTGCGCCTGGACCACTGGCTGCGAATCACTCCCAGCCTGGCTTCCTGAAGAGGACCATCATCCCGTGGTTACCCGGCCTTGCCTTAGCCAACGGTTCCTCCCATTGCTGGTTGGCCAGGTCCCAGTTGATTTTTTGGGGGGTGGATGGCGGGATGGTTTTTGAAAGGCCGGTACAGTGGGTCGCCGATGAGGATCTGCATCCAGGACAAATATGGAACGGTGTGGAAGTAAACCTCCAGCAAGGAGAGTTTCCCGGTCATGAGCAAGGGAAAAAATTGGTCCGGGAGGGGAAAGGATTGCAGGTAGGGTTCGGCCACCGGACCCAAGGTGGCGGCTACCCCTTCCTCCAGCATGCGTTTGCACCATACGTTGCTGCCCGGCTTCTTGAGAGTGGTAGCCTCGGCGCTGGCCACGTGATAGCCCACCGAGCCTTTGTTCCATGTAAAAGCGGGCACATAGTTGCGCAGGGAATACCAACCGCAATAGAGGGCCGCATCGGGACAGGACCCCGGCGGAAAGACCTCTGGTTTCTTATCCAGCACGACCTGCATGTCGGAATATTGCTTTATTAGGTCATAGAGGTGGATGAGATGGTGGTCGAACCAGACGTAGTTGCCGGGTTCTTCCTTGCCGGTAAGCCCCCGGGCATCGAGATAAATGACACCGGTTAAGCCCTTCTGCTCCACCTCCAGGGCGTCGTCCACCAGGCGCCGGGCGATGGCCGGCGTGGGACCGTCCAGACGGCCTACCATCAAGGTCTTGTTTCGAACATCATTGATAAACGAGATGCGGTCGAATCCAATGTTGAATGGATTGGGGAGCCAGCCGATTTTCTGATAGGGGCCGGCTATGATCAAGGTCAATTCACTGTCCACAGCCGCCACGGTCTGGGGCCTATCAAATATTTGCTTGGCCTCATACCAGAATTTAAGTTCCGCCAGCAGTCCATTGGCAGACCGGATGTCCGCGGCGGTCTCTTTGGCAGTGCTCGGCAGGATGCCGCGAAACATCCGCTGTTCTATTTGCTCCAACGTAACGGGGTGCATTCCCAGGAGTTCTCTCTGGCGCGGGCTTTGATGCCGGGCCATTCGGGCCATCAAGGCTCGAGCCTCCGGTGAACTCCCCACCAGTTTAATCAAGAGAGTTGTAGTCTCGGACCGGATCTTCTCTGCCTCCGGAGTGGCCGGCAGCTTGCGGAGAAATTCCTGGGTTCGAATCAAAGTTTCCTGAGATTTTTTAAGGATTTCGGGCGTGGTCGCGGTCAGCGGCGGCACGGGCGTCATCCCGCCGGTGAGTCGGTCCAGTTTATTGATGAGATCCAGCGCCTGGACCTGATATTCTTCGACCTTGGCGTTCGCCATGGTCTTGAGCTCCATTTCGGGTTCGGTAAGTGGAGCGGCTCCCACCCTTAAAGGGATACCGTAGATCAGCAAGATGGCCGGGGTATTACCCTTGGCTTTCAGTCGGTCCACTATCGCCTTGACCGGAGGGACTAATTTCCGGTCATAGTCGTTGCGGGTCATATCCTCAGAAGAGGAGACATCGACTCCCACCAGGTTTTCGGGAGGCACCTTTCTTTTGTCGGCATAATAGGAGGCGACGGCCTGGCTCTCGGGCAGGTTGCGGTTGAAGACAATGACCAGGTCACGGGCCGATAAGGCCAGAGACACCGAAGGGATCAAGGACCATGCCAGCAGCATTAAAAATGCCAGACAGCGGGGTTTGGCGAAGAGACGCAGGACTTGAGTTTTCATCGATAGTTTCTGTCGCCTCTTGGTCTGTTGCGGAGTAAGTTACGGCTATCAGGGAAATGGGGCATAAGGAAAGCTTTCCCCGGCTTGCCGTCAAGCGAAGCTCTTTTAGCCGAAAGAGCCGCGGGCCGGACTAGCTGCGGCCAAGACTGATGGCCGGCCTTCTCATAACCATCTAAACCGGGATTATGCTCCAGTCCCACTGCCTCTGACCCAAAATGAAAGGTTAGCGGCCCCTTTTAAGGGTTTTTCCCAGACTGAGTTCATACCGGCATCTATCTCTGCTTTACTTGATTCTAGGTGAGCCTGTTTGGAATTCATAAAATATACAATAATTACGGATCTAAGAAAAACAATTCCTAAGTATCTAGGAGCAACAATCTAAAAATTATGAGTTTGATGGATCATCAGCTCCAACCCGGCAACGTCTGTTAATGGATTGTCAGAGTCGAACCAAAGGGTACCTGCCCATACCATCTCCGGGCATGATAAGCAACCCAGGCGCCCACTTGGATCGATCTTTTGATTAGCCAGTCGCTGGATCTCTTGGCCTCTTCGCCCCAACCCTGGAACTGCCGGATCATAGGCAGGAGGTTGCAGGCCAAAACCCCTATCCGGAGCCGGGCCTGGCTGGCCTCGAACCCCTGGCAACTGGTTTTGTCCCAACGCAGGGTGTTCTTGCCTTTTTTGATCCATTTTACCCCGGATAGGTCAAGGCAGCCCTGCCCCCATAAGCCGCGATCAGCTTATGCATGAACTGAGATGGATTCGGCTGTTTTTCATGAGCCTTTACGTGAAAGTTAATCAATTCCCTCCTGGTCAGGCCATCCTGGCTAGTTTGCATAAAATATTTTTTTGCAAAAAAAAAGTCCTTGACAATCCTATACTATTTTGCAAACATCATATCCACCTGAAAAAATCCAAACCCGTCGCGGGGCGGGGACGGAAAGCCCCGGATTTCTTAGAGAAAGAAAAGGCAGTCGGGTTGCGTGGAAAGGTAGCCCGGTTTTTTTATTTCCCTAATCCTGGCGCTATTCCCGGGGGAAATTTTGCACAGCCAAAATGCCGGTTCAGGCAGGTTTTGGGAAGGAAGCATAAATATGTCCAAGAAATTATTTGCCTTGGCAGCGATATTTATGCTGATTGCTTGGGCTGCGGCGGCCCATGCTGACTATACCGCTTACGATGTTCCCGCCCCCACCTCCGGCAATCAATCCTGGACGGGCTCTCTGGGGATGGATTTTAACGTTCAAAGTCCTGTTACGATTACAGCCCTGGGGGTTTACGATAGCGGCCAAGATGGCATAAGCGGCACTCTATATGCGGTAATTTACAACCGGGATACCGGACAACCGGTAACCAAAACTCTTTCTTTTACTACGTCTAACCCTGGCACTCTAAACGACGGAAGCCGGTTTCTGACTTTGACTTTTCCGGTAACTCTGGTCCCGGGGAACTACTCCGTCGTTTCCTGGGGGTACAGTGCCAGTGACCTGAATGGCAATCTTGGGTTTCCCGGCCTTGCGCCGTCCACTATGAATACCGGCGGCGGACTCATCAGCTTTGTGGGTTCAGCGCGGTTTAGTGCTCCGGGGACCGGAGGCGTCTACCCAACTGGTCCAAATGGTTATAGTTCAAATAGTCTAGATACTGGGCCGGTTAATCGGTATTATGCCGGCACATTTGAGTTCGCGGCCGGGCCCCCCGTGTCCACTATCGCTTACAATGTTCCCACCAACACCACCGGCAACCAAGCCTGGACGGGTTCTCTGGGGATGGATTTTAACGCCATCCATCCCATTAAGGTTACAGCCCTGGGGGTTTACGATAGCGGCCAAAATGGCATAATAAGTGGCCCTCTATATGCGGTAATTTACAACCGTGATACCCAACTAGCGGTAACCAGCGTTCTTTCTTTTACTACGTCTAGCCCTGGCACTCTAATCGGCGGAAGCCTGTTTAAAACTTTGGATACTCCGGTAATCCTGCCCCCGGGGGACTACAGCATCGTTTCCTGGGGATACAGTGCCAGTAACCCGGATGGCAATCTTGGGTATGCCGGCATTGTGCCGTCCACTACGAATACCGGCAACGGACTCATCAGCTTTGTGGGTTCAGCGCGGTTTAGCCCTCAGGGGACCGGAGGCGTCTACCCAACTGGTGATAATGGTTATACTTCAAATAGTCTAGATGGTGGGCCGGATAATCGGTATTATGCCGGCACCTTTGAGTTCACCGCCTACCCCGCCGTGCCCCTGCCCTCCACCCTCCTCCTCCTGGGGTCCGGGATGGCGGGCCTGGGGCTGTTTAGGTTCCGGGGAAAAACCTGATTTAGAATACTTCTTCACCCCTTATATACTCAGGCAGGGTCAATCATGGCCCTGCCTTTTTTATTTCAAGCTTATAGCGAGTTACTTGCCAGGCCAGAAACTTATCGGATTGCTTGGGAAAATTTTGATATGCTTTACCTATCCGCATCGGTATGGTGCAATCAAATCAGGAGGTGGAGCATGAAAGTGGCCAAGGCAATAGACCTTTACCTGGATTACCATCGGCTGAACTCCCCAAAAAAATACGAACCATACTTACGGGTCCATCCTTTCAAAGTTTTGGGGCCAATTTTCTGATCGAGACCCAGAGTCAACCTCACCCGAGGAAGTTCTGGCATTTCTGGTCAGTCTGAACGATGAATGCCAACAATTAACCGAACACCCCCGCTATTCCTGCCCCAAGGCCATCTCTGTTCCCCACAGCATCCTGATCTGATCCCCCTTATAACAGCCTCTGCTCATCCAGTTGTCTCTTTTCGGCCCATCATTCTGTCATAAGAAGTGATTTAGTCTCCGGGGGGGGCGGGTCAAGGGATATATTTTCAAGGCAATTTTCCGTATGATAGAAAGCAATGCCGGACTCACGGCACCATTCGCCTCAAAGGGGGACCCATTATGCCCTACGCGGAATTTTTGGGCCGCTTGCTGTTAGCGGCACTGCTGGGAGGGGCAGTCGGCCTGGAACGGGAGATACACGGGCGTCCGGCCGGGATCCGCACCTACCTTATCCTGTCAATGGGGACGGCCCTGCTCATGGTGCTGTCCGAGTATCTCGTGGTGACTTATCACGGCAAATATCCTGGTATCAGCATGCAGGCGGATCCTGGGCGTATTGCCGGGCAGGCCATTACTGGCATCGGCTTTCTGGGAGCCGGGGTCATTATCCGCTATCAGGACACCGTCCGGGGGCTGACTACAGCGGCATGTGTCTGGCTGGTCTGCTCGGTGGGCCTGGCGGTGGGGGCTGGTTTTTACGTTTTGGGTGTGGCGGTGACCCTTTTTACCCTCCTCGCATTGATCGGACTGAAGGCGGGGGAGCGACGCATGAGGAGGGATTGGTTTGAAGATTTAGAGGTAGTCTCCACTGACCTTCCTGGCCAGATCGCCCTGATGAAGAGCCTGATCGCGCTACATGGCTTTGAGGTTTTAGCTTCCGGACTAAGCCGTGATACGGAGAAAAAGGAACTCAAGGCCACCTTTCAGGTCAAAGTGAGGGCCGTCCAGCCCCAGCGCGAAATCCTGCAAGACCTGATAGAATTGGAGGGGGTGAAAGAGGTGAACCTTTCCTGAGAAGTTTGACCGCATTCAAATATTGAAAAGTTGTTCCTTTAGCTGGCGGGTTGACAGATTCACGGAAAATTATGCTATCATGCCATCGCTGCAAGGCATTGGCTTCAAGAAAAGAACTTTGGGGGATTTTCTCCGGGCACAGAGATCCTTTAATACCATTTTTTGACCGCGGCGGCCAAGTCTGCCGCATAATCTCGGCTTACTCGATCTCCTGCTGCCGGGAATGGCTGGTCTGGTGGTCTGCCGTCTCTTGAAGGGCGAGGCCCGGACCCGGATTATTCCCGTCATCATGCTCATAGCCAAGGGAGAAGAGGCGGGTATTGTCAACGGCCTGGAGTTGGGGGCGGATGATTATCTCCCCAAACCCTTCAGCCCCCGGATCATGCTGGCCCGGATCAGGGCGGCCCTGCGGCGCCCGCTGGCCCAACGTCTGAATCAGAGGATGGCCTCATGCATCGCAAGCGCCTGGTTTGGCAACTCTTTCCTTCCTATCTCCTGGTCACTCTCCTGTCCCTGCTGGCCCTCACCTGGTATGTCACCACCACCTGGCGCCGTTTTTATCTGGAACAGACTGCGGCGGACCTGAAGACCCGAGCCCTCCTGGTGGATACCCAATTGCAGGGGCGATTAGCGCCCGGAAAGGGCGCCGAGATCGACCGAATCTGCAAGGACCTGGGCCGGCTCACCGGCACCCGTCTGACGGTGATCCTGCCCTCCGGACAGGTCCTGGGCGATTCGATGGGGGAGCCGGCCCGCATGGAAAATCACGGCGATCGCCCGGAGATTCAGGAGGCCATCCAAGGGCGGGTGGGCATCTCCGTAAGACACAGTCCCACCCTGGGAGACGAGCGCATGTATGTGGCCGTGCCCATGCAGGAGCAGGGCCGGATCGTCGCGGTGGTGCGCGCCTCTCTGCCCATGACCGCCATCGCCCAGGCCCTCAGGGCCATATATTTCAAGACCGCGCTGGGCGGCCTGGTTATCGTCCTGTTACTGGGGGCCTTGAGTCTCCTCATCTCCCAGCGCCTCAGCCGCCCATTGCAAGATCTGAAGCGGGGCGCCCTGCGCTTTGCCGGGGGAGACTTGCGCCGGCGGCTGCCGGTACCCGGCTCCGACGAGCTGGGGAGTCTGGCCGAGGCCTTGAATCACATGGCCGAGCAACTGGAAGACCGCATCGGCGCCCTTATCCGCCAAGGGCAGCTGCAGGAGGCGGTGCTCTCCAGCATGGTGGAAGGCGTCTTGGCGGTGGATTCCCAGCAGCGCCTCATCACCCTGAACCGGGCGGCGGCGCAATTGCTGGGAGTGGACTACCTGGCCTCTCAAGATCTCACCATCCAGGAAGTGGTGCGCGACTCCCAGTTACAGAGCTTCATCACCCGCACCATCTTAGCCCGGGGGCCCATCGAGGCAGAGGTGGCGCTGCGCCAGGGCCAACAGATTATTCAGGCCCACGGCACCTTCCTGAAGGATGCCCAGGGAGCCGATATCGGCTTTCTCATCGTGCTGTACGACGTCACCCATCTGCGGCGGCTGGAGATGAGCCGCCGCGACTTCGTGGCCAATGTCTCCCATGAATTGAAAACCCCCATCACCTCCATCAAGGGATTTGTGGAGACTTTACTGGCCGGCGCTCTGCAGGAGCCGGAGAATGCCCGGCACTTCCTGGGCATCGTCTCCCGGCAGACCGATCGGCTCAATGAGATTATCGACGATCTTCTAAGCCTCTCCAGGATCGAACAGGATGCGGAACAGGGAATGGTCTTCCTCACCGCCGGGAGCCTCAAGGCCGTCTTGGATTCCGCCATCCAGATTTGTGAAGCCAAGGCCGCCGCCAAGGAAATCACGGTCCGGCTGAATTGCCCGGATCAGCTGCGGGCCAGGATCAACGCGCCCCTCCTGGAGCAGGCCCTGGTGAACCTGATTGACAACGCCGTCAAATACAGCCCCGCGGGCAGCGCCGTGCAGGTGGAGGCCCTAAGAGACGAAGCCGAGGTGGTGGTCCGGGTTCGGGACCAGGGGGTAGGCATCGACAAGAGTCAACTAGACCGCATCTTTGAACGTTTCTACCGGGTGGATGCCGGACGCAGCCGGAAGATCGGCGGTACCGGCCTGGGATTGGCCATAGTCAAGCACATTGCCCAGGCGCACTATGGCCGGGTGACGGTGGCAAGCACCCCGGGAGAGGGGAGCCTCTTCTCCTTGCACCTGCCGGCGGAGTAATTCCGGATAAGTGAGGCCCACGAAGAGGGAAAGTATCGAGGCACCTGAAGGGCGCGGATCATCCCGTAGCAGCAAGGAAGTTCTGGTAAAAACTGGCGATGTTCCTGAAAAGTTTTGGACCTGTTAGCCATTGCTTGGGATTGGTGATCGAAATCTTGGTCTGCGATCTCGATTGTGATGCTTCAAGGTTCTTTAAGGTTGAAGCTTGTCCAGGATAGTGAAATAATCTACATGATTAATGCCAGAATTTCTCCGCGCTTGGGTTTCAGAAAATCCTTTGATTATAAGGCGATGGTCTAACCTGCGGCGATTTAACCCTTTGGTTTGAGCCTTATTGCTCTGGAGCCCAACGGAGGTAAGGGATACCTTGACGCCATACCGGGAGCCTCCCGACTCGCGGCCGGTTAGTCTGCCGCACCTGCTGGTAGTGTGCCTCCTTGGCCTGCTGCTCCTGATGGGGGCCTGGGGCTGTAAAGGCGCCCCTGGGCCTGCGGCCCACGCCGTCTGCATCGCCGGTTCCACCTCGGTGCAGCCCTTCGCCGAGAAATTGGCGGAAATCTATATGCACCAACACCCGGAGATGCGCGTCGACGTGCAGGGCGGCGGCTCCAGTACCGGCATCCAAGCCGCCACTCAGGGGGTCGCCAACCTGGGGGCCTCCTCCCGGGAGCTGCTCGGCCCGGAAAAGCAGCTCATCGAGGTCCCCATCGCCTATGACGGCATCGCAGTCATCGTTTATCCTGCCAATCCCCTGAACGACCTCAGCGTCGCCCAATTGAAAGAGATCTTCATGGGCAAATTGACCAACTGGCGGGACTTTGGCCTGCCGCCCCGAGAAATCGACGCCATCAACCGGGAGGAGGGCTCCGGTACCCGGGAGGCCTTTGAACACCTGGTGATGGGGAAGGCCGAAGTGAGCCCCGCCGCCATGGTGCAGGACTCCAACGGCGCGGTCCGGGAGATCGTGGCGGGCGACCCCAACGCCATCGCCTATATCTCCGCCGGCCTGGTGGACCGCCGGGTTAAGGCGTTGACCATCGAGGGCGTCGCTCCCACCCCGGAGAATATCAAGAATCATACCTATAAATTGCGGCGCCGCTTCCTGTTGCTCAGCCGGGAAGCCCCCACCGGCTCTTGCCGACAATTCGTCGATTTCGTCCTGAGCCCCCCAGGCCAGCAAATCCTGGAAAAAGAAGGCTTGGTGGGGATCCAGTAATGCAACCGGGAAAATTCACCGAACGGGTGCTGTTTCTCCTGGCCCTTTCTTCCATCAGCTCCCTGGCCCTCATCACCATCTTCATCTTTCTGGAAGGCGCGCCCCTCATCTACTTTGCCGGCCTGAAGAATTTCCTGGCCTCCAGCCACTGGGCCCCCACCAAGGGCCACTTTGGCATCCTGGCCATGATCGTCTCCTCCCTGCTGGTGACCCTGGGGGCCATGGTCATCGGGATACCCCTGGGTTTGAGCTGCGCCATCGTCCTGGCGGAATTCTCCCCCAGCCGCCTGAAGCTCGTCCTGAAGCCCACCCTGGAACTCCTGGCCGGCATCCCCTCGGTGGTCTATGGCTTCCTGGGCGTGGTCTGGCTGGTCCCGCTGATCCGGGACTACCTGGGCGGGCCCGGGCTATCGCTCCTGGCCGCGGCCATCATCCTCGGCATCATGATCCTGCCCACCATCGTCAGCATCTCCATTGACGCCCTCAGCGCGGTGCCGGACCTCTACCGGGATGGCTCCATCGCCTTGGGGGCCACCCAATGGCAGACGGTGCGCCGGGTAGTGCTGCCCGCGGCCGCTTCGGGCATCATGACCGCCATCATCCTGGGCATGGGCCGGGCGGTGGGCGAAACCATGGCGGTGATCATGGTGGCGGGCAATGCCCTGAAGCTGCCCACCTCCATCCTGGATCCGGTGCGCACCCTCACCAGTAACATCGCCCTGGAACTGGGCTACGCCGCCGGCCGCCACCGGGAGGCCCTGTTCGCCACCGGCATTGTTTTATTTGTAATCATCATGATCCTCAACCTCTGCGCCACCCTGGTCACCCGCCGGAGGTAAACCGCCCATGCGTCTGCCGCCCCGCACTGTCCAAACTTTGATGAAGACCCTGCTGTGGGCCTTGACCGGCTTTACCTTGCTTATCCTGGTCTTCATCATCCTGGACATCTTCATCAAGGGCCTGCCCCAGGTGACTTTCGGGTTCCTGTTCCACGAACCCCAGGACATGGGCCGGCATGGCGGCATCCTTTCCACCATTGTGGCTACCGCCTACATCACGCTCCTGGCCATCGTGCTGGCTGCCCCTTTTGGGGTGGGGACCGCCATCTACCTGACCGAATACACCCGGGAAGGCTGGACCACCCGCATCATCCGCTTCGGGGCCGAATGTCTGGCCGGGGTGCCCTCCATCATTTTGGGCCTGTTCGGCTTTGTCCTGTTTGTCATGAAGCTGGGTTTCGGCTGGTCGGTGCTCTCCGGCGCCCTGACCCTGGGGATCATGGTGCTGCCCATCATTATCCGCACCTCGGAGGAGGCGATTAAAGCGGTGCCCCAGGAGTATCGTCAGGTCTGCTTCTCCCTTGGGATGAGCCAGTGGCAGACCGTCACCCGCATCGTGCTGCCCGCAGCACTGCCGGGAATCACCACCGGCATCATGCTCAGCGTCGGCCGCTCCCTGGGGGAGACTGCGGTGCTGCTGTTCACCGCCGGCGCCGCCCTGCGCACCCCGGTGACGATTTTCGACTCCGGCCGCACCATGGCGGTACACTTCTACATCCTGGCCCGGGAAGGCCTCTCCATGCCCAATGCCTACGGTACCGCCGCAGTCCTGGTGATTTCGATTTTAGCCATCAACCTGTCGGCCTATACCATGATGCATCGGCTGCTGAAGAAATATTCGTGAGTCGGGGCGAACCTTGGGTTCGTCCCCAACAGTCAGCTATCGGGCGGTCTGAGGCCGCCCTAGGAGGCGGACACGGCCCCGCCCCATCTTGAACTTTTATGACTGAACAACCCCAAGCCAAAATCCGGGTCGAACACCTCTCCCTCTACTACGGCGATGTTCCGGCCATTGCCGACCTGTCGCTCACCATCTGCTCCCGGGAGATTTTCGGCCTCATGGGTCCGGCCAAGAGCGGCAAGAGCACCTTTCTCAGGGTCCTGAACCGCATGTGCGATCTCATCCCCGGCGCCCGGGTCGAGGGCGGCGCCTGGCTGGACGACGAAGACCTCCTGGCCCCGGATTACGACCTGGTGCGCCTGCGCCGCCGGGTGGGGTTGGTGCTGAGCAAGCCGGTGCCCCTGCCCCGCTCCATCCTGGAAAACCTCACCCTGGCCCCCCGTCTGGCCGGCAAAAAGGACCCTGGGGAGCTCGCCGCCCTGGCGGAGGCCAGCCTCAAGACGGCCCAGTTATGGGAAGAAGTCAAGGACCGTCTTCAGGATTCGGCCCTGAAGCTCTCCGGCGGCCAGCAGCAGCGTTTATGCCTGGCCCGCACCCTGGCCATGGAGCCCGAAGTCATTCTGCTGGACGAACCCACCAGTGGCCTGGACCCCATTTCCACCGCGAAAATCGAAGAAACCTTGTCTCAATTGAAAAAGCATTATACTATCATCCTGGTGAGCAACAACACCAAGCAGATTGCCCGGGCCACCAACCGCGTCGCCTTTCTCCTGATGGGGAGCCTGGTGGAGGTGGGCGACACTCAGCGGGTCTTTACCGTCCCTAAAGATAATCGCACCGATGACTATATCTCCGGCCGCTTCGGATAACGCCCTGCTCTGCCCCCTCGAAGGGCTCATCACATTCCGGCATCTCAACCTCTATTACGGCGACTTTCATGCCTTAAAGAACATCAATGGCGCTTTTCAGCGCCACACCGTCACCGCCCTGATTGGCCCTTCTGGGTGCGGCAAATCCACCTTACTGCGCACCCTGAACCGCATGAATGACCTCATCGAAGGGGTGCGTATCGAAGGCGAGGTGATGATCGACGGGCAGGATATCTTCGCCCCGGAGGTGGACCTCACCCAACTGCGCAAGAAGGCAGGCATGGTCTTCCAGCGGCCCAACCCCTTCCCGCTGTCCATTTACGACAATGTGGTCTACGGGCCCCGGCTGCATGGCCGGCCTAAGAAATCCGCACTGGACGCCATCCTGGAGCGCTCCCTGGAGGCCGTGCAGATGTGGGTGGAAGTCAAGGACAAGCTCAAGGCCTCGGCCCTGAGCCTCACCGAGGAGCAGCAGCAGCGCCTCTGCATCGCGCGGCTCCTGGCGGTGGAACCGGAGATTCTCTTGATGGACGAGCCTTGCTCGGCCCTGGACCCCCTGGCCACCCTGCGCATCGAAGAGCTGATGCAGGAGCTCAAAAAGCACTACACCATCATCATCGTTACCCACAACATGCACCAGGCGGCCCGGGCCTCGGACGACTCGGGCTTCATGCTCCTGGGCGAACTCATCGAATTCGGCTCCACGGACCAGATCTTCACCCGCCCCCGGGATATCCGGACGGAGGATTATATTACCGGGAGGTATGGGTAAACTTAAACCGAGATTATCCCGCATCCTGGCGCCGCGATACTGCCTTACACAAAGGTGCGATGTCAAGGGTGGAGGGGAGGTGGGAAAATACTTTTTAGAGAATTTTTGTGCTATTTTCTGTGCTATAATGCCCCCTACGAGGAGAAATGGCTTCGCGAAGAGAATCTTCTTGAGGATTTTGCTCGGGCTAAGAGGGATTCCCAAAACCATTTTGTAACCGCGGTTGCTACGGCTGCCGTACAATCTCGGGTTAATCAAAAAGTGCTAAAGTTCAGATAATTAGTTGAAACAGGTACAATTAACTTTTTCAATTCCCCATATTCGAGAACACTTAGTGAAACTCGAACGTCCTGGCTAATCCGACCAGGCTTCAAACTCATGGTGGTTTGAAGCCCCTATCCCTTCCCAAGACCTTCGGAGGCGATTTCATGGCCACAGAAGGTTTCAAACGTAAACTCGCTGCCATCTTGAGCGCCGACGTCGCCGGTTACAGCCGCCTCATGGGTGAGGATGAAGCGGCGACCGTGAGGACCCTGGAGACCTATAAAAGGGTCATCTCGGATCTGATCCAGCAACATCGCGGCCGGGTGGTGGATGCTCCGGGGGACAATATCCTGGCCGAATTCGCCAGCGTGGTGGATGCGGTGCAAGGCGCCGTGGCGGCGCAGAAGGAGATCCAGGCCCGTAACCTGGAGTTGCCCGAGACCCGGAGAATGCAGTTCCGCATCGGGATTAACCTGGGGGATGTGATCGAGGAGGAAGATCGCCTCTACGGTGACGGGGTGAACATCGCGGCGAGGCTGGAGTCCCTGGCGGAGCCCGGTGGAATCTGTGTCTCCAAGACCGCCTTTGATCACATCGAGACCAAGCTGCCCTTAGGGTACGAGTATCTGGGGGAACAGACCGTCAAGAATATCGCCAAACCGGTGCCCGCTTACAAGGTCCTGATGGAGCCACGGGTAACGGTAAAGGCTAAGGTGAAGCCCAAGGAGGGCGCCAGGCGGAGGCCCATGATCATCGCCCTGGTAGCCGTTCTGCTAATGGCCGCGGGTGCCGCGGTGTTTTGGCGGTTCTCCTTTCACCCTGCCACACCTAAGGTGGAGAAAGCCTCCCAGCAGCAGATGGCCTTTCCCTTGCCGGACAAGCCGTCCATCGCCATCCTACCCTTCCTGAACTTGACCGGTGAGCCAAACCAGGATTCCTTCTGCGATGGGTTAAGCGAAAGCCTGATAACGGCTCTCTCCAAGGTGCCACAACTATTCGTCATCGCTCGGGATTCCACCTTCAGGTACAAAGGCAAAGGGGTGAAGAGCAAACAGGTGAGCGAGGAGCTGGGGGTGCAGTATGTGTTGGAGGGGGGCGTGCAGAGGGCCGGGGATCGGGTGCGGGTCACGGCGCAGCTCATCGATGCCCTGACAGGACAGCAGCTCTGGTCAGAGCGCTACGACCGCAGCCTCAAAGACATCTTCGACCTGCAGGATGAGATTACCATGAAGATCCTCACGGAACTGCGGGTGAAGCTCACCGAGGGCGAAACCGTGCGCATACAGGCAAAGGGAACGAACAACCTCCAGGCTTACTTGAAAGTTTTGGAAGCGATTGGGTACGGATATCAATTCAACAAAGAAGCGGATGCGGTGTCCCAACGGCTTGCAGAGGAAGCCGTGAGACTGGACCCCAATTACGCCATGGCCCATATCGTTCTATCCATGGAGATTGCGAAGGAAGTGTGGCTCGGCGCCAGCGAATCGCCCCCAGAGACGCTCGCCAAGGCCATGAAAGAGGCGCGAAGGGCCGTCGAACTGGACAACTCCTCGGCTGAGGCCCTGGCTGCTGTTGGCAACGTCTTTTTGTTGTTGCATCAACCTGATAAGGCGATTGAAGTAGAACAGCGGGCTGTGCGGCTTGACCCCAACAGCGCTAGAGCTCTCTACTTTCTGGCCGTGGCGCTGAATTATTCTTTTAGGAGTGAGGAGGCCTTTCCTTTGCTTCGGCAGGCTATTCGACTCAATCCTCTTTTCCCGATGGCGTACCATCAATTAGGTATCAGTTTTCGGGAAACCGGAAGGTATGAAGAGGGGATCGCAGCAGAAAAGAAAGCCCTGCAGCTGGCCCCCAAATATTTGCTTGCCCATATTGCTCTGGTCACCTTGTATAGTTACGCCGGCCGCGAAGCTGAGGCCCGGGCTGCCGCCGCGGAGCTCCAGCGCCTAGATCCCAATTTCTCTCTAATAAGGTACGCCAAAGAAATGCCATGGAAGGAAGGGCCCAGAAGGGACCGCATCCTGGAGGCCCTGCGCCAGGCGGGGCTGAAGTGAGGATTTCGGCCTGAGGGTCCAACATATTGTGGTTGAGGCAAGGTATATTTCAGATAAAGCCTTTCCATAAGTTCGGCCATTTTTTTGAGCAATATGCATTCTAGGCTGAGAGGAGGTGGATTATGAACAATGAGGTAAGCCGCAGGGAGTTTCTGAAGTATTCTCTCGCAACAGGTGCTCTCCTTGCTGCCGGAGAGGGGATCCTGAAAAACGCTATGGCACAGACTGCCAGGGGTGTTACCGAGGTGGACAAGTTGACCGTTTGGGTGTTGACCGACAACTATTATGACCGCAATAGATTGGACGTCAAGAACACGAAACGCTACCGTTCCTTGCCGGGGAAATCGATCCACGCGGAGCATGGGCTTTCTTTTTACATAGAAACGCTGGTGAACGGCAAAGCCAGCACCTGTATGTATGATTTCGGGCTCGACCCCGTGGGCGTGATGAACAATATCGCACTTCTCGGGATCGAGGTTGGGAAGACAAATACCTTCGGCCTGAGCCACGGCCATTTCGATCACTTTACAGGCGCGATCAGTATCCTCAAACAGAACCAGTCACGGATCGCCGGCGGGACCCCGTTTTACGTCGGTGAGGAGGCATTTGCCCGGAGATTTGGGCTCCGTCCCGGCGCTAAGGAACCCACGGACCTTGGGCAACTAAAGAAAGAAGACCTCGAGGCTCTCGGGCTGAAGGTGATTGAAGTGAAAACCCCGGTTGAGATCGTCCCTGGTGCGTACTTTACGGGGAACATCGAACGGGTTACCGCCTATGAGAAGGTGGGGAAGACGTTTCTGATAAAGCGCGGCGAAAACCTCGAACAGGATACCTTCCCCGGTGAGCAAGCGCTCTTTTTCAAGGTAAAAGGAAAAGGGCTGGTGGTCCTTTCCGGTTGTGCCCATGCCGGGATCGTCAATACCGTCAGACAGGCGCAGAAAATCGCCGGCATGGACAAGATCCACGCGATCATGGGCGGTTTCCATCTCATCAACGCCAAGCCCGAGATCATTCAAAGCACGGTGACCGATATCAAGGCCATGAAGCCTGACATGATCGTTGCGGCCCACTGTACCGGATTCGAGGCGACCGTCGCCTTCAGCCGGGAGATGCCCAGCGAATTTGTGCTGAACACGGCCGGAACGCGGTATGACTTTACTGCGTAAGCATTGAAAGGCATTGGGTCTAGTCCGACCATTACAAAATGAAGGTGCTCCCTCGCGTTTCAGGAGGGAGCATGCGTGGGGCCGGGGAAGCTGCTGATTATTGGGTTGATGCCTGGAGGCCAGCGCCGGACCCATCAGGCAGCGGCGGGCTGTTGGGGGTGGATGAGCGAACGGCTTTTTCTTTGAACAGTGAAAGGAGGAACATCATGACCTGGTCTATTTGGAAAGTGGCAAGGGTCTTGCTGGTCGTTGCCGTGCTTTCTGGTGGTATGCTGTCCGGAGCTGCGGCTGTCCGAGCCCAGGAAAAGGGTAGCACCTTGGCGCAGCAGCTTCAGGGAGACTGGTTTCTCGTGTCAATGGACAACGAGCAGGATGGTAAGAAGATCGAATTGTTCGGTCCCAATCCGAGAGGCTCCTGGATCTTTACTCCCGACGGGCGCTTCTTGGAGATCCTGATGCGGGCAAGCCTACCGAAGTTTGCTGCCAACAACCGCGCCAAGGGCACCGCCGAGGAGAATCAGGCCGTGGTCCAGGGGTCCTCCGCCGCATACGGCACCTATGCGGTGGCCAGCGCAAAGGAGCACCTGGTGAACCTGCACATGGAGGCGAGCACCTTCCCCAACTGGGATGGCCAAGATCAGAAGCGGGTCATGACCGTCAAAGGAGACGAGATGACGGTAACCAACCCCACGGGGGGCATTGGCGGAACGAACTATAGCGTCTGGAAACGGGCCAAGTAGTCGCGGCGCGAGTCAAGGGGATCGAGGGACATGCTTTACTCGTCCCCTTCGGCGCGCGGTTCCTCACGCGTGCGTGCTGACCTTCAACTGTTGCTGATGGGCCGTCAAAGTTGCGCGAGTTCAAATTTCGCTGAGGGGCCGTTGTAGGGCACAACACAATCTCCACTAACAATTTACCAATTTTGGCAAGTTCCAGGAAGGGCCAGCCAAGGCCCTGCCTTTTTTACGGGCAACCCAAGAGCAAGATAGAGGATCACCTGCCAGGATTGGCAGGACCCCTGAAATCCTTGAACCCGCGCCGCCGCCCGGCATTACAACTGGGGATCAATATGGCCGGGGCCGCCACAATCCGGCGTATAGCAGGTGATATTCAGGAACTCGCATTTCTGGTGACAACTGGGACATTCTTCCGGGGGCCTGGTGGCGCTGATCGTAAAGTTGCACTTGCTGCATCGCCAATAACTCAAGTTGCATTGAGGGCAGATATCCCCGGTGAATTTGCCGGAAGCGGTAAAGCCGCACAGGGCACATTCCTTTTTCTCTTCCTCGGTCGCCATTAGTCTCGCCTCCCTTTCTCCTTGAAATTGTCTAGATCGTTAGCGAACTGTCCGCGTTATCCTTGAGGTCCTTGTTCTTCGCTCAAAAGGTAATCATCACCAAAGGAGAAACAAGGTTTAACTGACCTGCACCCAGTAGTTGTACCAAGTTTTAAGTTAGGATGGGGGTTAAGTCAAGCCGGAGATCCTGGCGGAGCTGTGCTGCGCCAGGATCTCCGGGCATCACCTGGATGGCCTTGGGTGCAGGTGGCCTATAATTCAAGGCACTGTGAGGCTTTGCAGTATTGTATGGCCGCCGCATAAAGAGCTCCTCTGGAATTATGCGGCAACCTTGGCCGCCGCGGCCAAAAATTGTTTTTGGGGAGCCCAACTAATGGCCGGATTTTCCCCGGCTCTCCACCTTGCTGCCCAGGCAGACGCCGAAGAAACGCTCCATGGCCCGGTAGAAGTCGAAGCGGTTTTCCTCGTTGCGGAAGCCGTGGCCTTCATTGTCCTTGACCAGGTACTCCACCTGGATGGCCCGCTCCTTTAGGGCCTGGACAATCTGATCCGACTCCGCCTTTTTTACCCTGGGGTCGTTGGCCCCCTGGGCCACCAGCAGGGGCGCCTTGATGCGCTCGGCGTGGAACAGAGGAGAGACCTCCCGGAGCAAGGGGGCGTCTTTGATGGGATCGCCGATCATTTCGTAGAGCTTTTGACGATCCAATTCCCAGTAAGGCGGAAAAGAGGCCAACATGGTGAAAAGGTTGGAAGGCCCCACGTAATCGACTCCGCAGGCATAGAGGTCCGGGGTGAAGGTGACCCCGGCCAGGGTGGCGTAGCCGCCGTAGGAGCCGCCATAAATGCCGATGCGCCGGGGATCGGCCAGACCCTGTTTCACCAGCCAGGCCACCCCGTCACTGAGGTCGTCCTGCATCTTGAGTCCCCACTCCTTGAAGCTGGCTTCCCAGAAGGCCTTGCCGTAGCCGGTGGAGCCCCGATAATTAATCTGCAGCACCGCCAGACCCCGATTGGCCAGGAACTGGACCTCCGGGTTGAAACCCCAGTGATCCCGAGCCCAGGGGCCGCCGTGGGGATTGATCACCACCGGCAGGTTTCCGGGCGCTACTCCTTTGGGCAGGGTAAGATAACCGTGAATGGCCAGCCCGTCCCGGGACTGGTAGGAGATGGGCCGCATATCCGCCAGTTCCGCTTCCTGGAGCCAGGGGCTGACCTCCGCCAACTTCCGGAATTCCCCGCTAACCCGGTCGTAATAGTAATAGGCGCCCAGGGACTTGTCGCTGTAGGTGCGCACCAGAACCCGGGTTTCGTCTTGGCTTTGCAGGTTGCGGCCGTCCGCGGCCACCACCTCATAGCCGGGCAGCCGCCGCTCCAGCTCTTCCTGGAGCCGTTGCCGATCTTGGTCAAAGAAGTGGTAGTGGCGCCGGTCGGTGAAGAAGGAGACCCCGGTGATGATCCGGCGTTTTTTGGAGCGCAGCAGGGTATCCACGTCCACTTCCGGATTCTCGTAGATCAAATCCAGCATTTTCCCCTTTTCCGGGTCATAACGATAAATGGCTTGTTTGTCCCGGCCCAGATTGGAGGAGACGTAGAGATCGCGGTCGTCGAAGGTGAAAAACAGGGGTTCCAGGGCGTCTTTGAAATTAGTGGCGGCCACCGGGCGGAAGGCCTCGGCCTCGGTAGGTCGATATAGCAGGGTGTCGGTGAGGCCGTCAGTGGCCACCGCCACTCGCACCCGGCCCTGGTGGTCCGCCAGCCAAGCGGTGATGTTCCCCGGATTTTCTCCCACCTGGGTTAAGGCGCCGGTATAGACATTGACCCGAAAGGCATCAAAGAATCTCGGGTTCCGCCGGTTCATGCCGATCAGGATGTCGTCCGGACTCCCTTCCAGGTCGTCCAGGATCTGGACGCGCACCTGGGGGAACGGAGTCAGGTCCTTGGGGTCGCTGCCGTCGGCATTCACTGCATAGGCCCGGAAGTTCTCGTTGCCGGCCTGATCCTGCAGATAGACGAGACGGCCATTCTTGGCCCACAGGTAGCCGGCAATATCCCGCTGGGTGGCCTGGGTGACCCGGGTAACCCGATCCTCGCCAATCCTTTGCACATGGACATTGAGACGGCGCTGCCAGGGCATCAGGAAGGCCAGGTATTGGCCGTCCGGGGAAATCTTGAAGTCGGTCTTCTCCGGATTCCGGAAGAAGTCTTCCAGGGGGATCAGGCGCTCCCCCTTAGGAGGATAGGCCGGTTCCCGGCAGCCGGTCACCAGGGCCAGGAGCGGCAGCACTGCAAAATAAGGCCACCAATGGTTGAGCATGGGCAGTTCTCCAAGTGGGCTAACGGTTCCCGGGAAAACCCAAATGCCTATTATAACCCAGAGGGTTACTTTCCACATCTATTCCGAAGGCGGCTCCCAGCGCCTCGAAAGCCTCCCCGATTAGGCTTTAAAAAGATTCCAATCCCATTACATGGAGGTCTCTATCTCCAAAGTGGGAAATCTTCCACTATGCCGAAGTAAGTGAGGCGGACCGCGGCGGAGTGGCCGCAGATTTGCCGAAGCCGCGGCAATGTTCCCGGAGGCGCGCTTCCTTGGAGAATAGACTTTCAATGCGGATCTATTTAGGGCAGACTGGGTTCAAAGGGTATCTCGCCCGAGAAGCTGATTGTTGAGGAACAACAGCATCTTGGCAGACACCCTTTCCTATTCTAAGAACTTTTTATTCATTATTCGGGTTAACTTATTTTTTGGGGTTGCTAAAAATTTATTATTTTATTATATTTACTTCTCAATTAATGGTAAAAATGATGATTCAAGGTAACCTTTCGAGGGAGTTCTTAATATTCCGTTGGCTTACCCCCGCCATAATTCTACCATCTTAGATTGGAGTTGGAAATGAACAAATCGTTTAATAATTCTTCCAGGTTGGCTGTTCTGTGTTCTCTAAGTCTCGGCATTTGCCTTTTCTTATATAAATTTGGTTTTCGGTGCCTCAACCCAACTAATCTCGGTTTTATTTTTAGAGTGGGTGGAGACCTGAGTGTGTCGTACCTCGGCTGGGCTTTTTTTCGTGAATCCCCCTGGTCCTTCCCATTTGGCCAAATTACCGGATACCTTGCACCATTCGGCACATATATCAGTCTTCTTGGTGCTGATATATTCTTAGCTATACCTTTTAAATTGCTATCTCCCTTTCTCCCGTCAGATTTTCAATATTTCGGTTGGCTATTGCTCGCCCACTATTGTTTACAAGCATATTTTGGCTACCGTTTAATGAGGTTAATTACCCCTAACCTCATTCAGCAGGTTTTGGGAGTCTGTTTTTTTCTACTTAGTCCACCATTATTATGGAGAATCACCCAAGGTCATCTTGATGCGGGTTGTCATTGGATGATATTGGCCGCTTTCACCATTTATTTTGAAAATTATTCCTCTATTAAGTATAAACATGTTATTCTATGGTGGTCGTTACTCATAATTGTGTCGTTTTCGGTATTCACCTATATGGGTGCGATGGTTCTTAGTCTCGCTTTAGCCTTTTCTTTTGGCCACCTGGTTTTTACCCCAGCCTCTAGATTAAAGTTAATCGGGAGTGTGGCTTTATATCTTTTGCTAGTCGTAGCCACTTTTGCTTCTTTGGGATATTTCAATTCAGGAATTTCTGCTCAATACAGCGATTTAACTAGCTACACTACTTATTCTCTTAATCTTAATTTTCTTATAAATCCATTAGAATGGTCTGCTTTTATACCAGCTTTACCCTATCGTCTGGGCCAGCTGGAGGGTTTTAACTATTTAGGATTAGGAATAATCATTTTAGTAGGTTATAGCATTATTTATTTAGTTTGGCAAAGACCAAAATTTAATAATGTAAAATACTTACTTCCCTTCTTAATTACATTATTGCTTATTTTTATTTACGCGATTTCGAACAAAGTAACCTGGTCCAGTATGGTTCTCTTCAAATACCCCTTGCCTGAACCTTTACTGAGGATCGCCAATATACTTAGGGTCGGGGGGCGCTTTGGATGGCAGTTGTTTTATGCTATATTATATGGCGCATTATTTTGTGTAGTGGCAATAAAACGCAGGACCTTGTCCATCGCATTGATGTCGGCCTGTCTGTTAATCCAGGTGGCGGATATCCACAAATTGTTGTATTCCCCGGATTTCCATAACGCGAGTCCGCTTGCCTCGCCCTTGAAATCGCCGGCATGGCAGTCGATTGGCCAGGACTTTGACAAGATCATTGTTTACCCCCCTTTCCTTTATGCAATAACCAATTTGGAGGATCGCGAATATTTTATGCTTTATTCATTAAAACATCATCTATCCATCAACATGGGCGGCGTGGGAAGACTTCCTTTAGAAGAAATGAAGATTTATCAAGAAGAACTGAAGGCATCATTCCGGAATGACCAGTTGGATCCAAAAGCGATTTACGTATTTGCGGATCCTATCGATTCTGAAACATTGAAGTTATTCCACAAATGGGATCAGTGTGCCTTGGTGGATGGATATATTGTCTATACCACAGATGGTCGCTTTCTTGATGGTTCCAATAGACTGGAAGTAGAAACGCTAACATTTCTTGCTTTTCTTAAGAAATATGAGGGAAATACCATGCTGATTGCTGCCAGAGAATATTTGGCCCCGGCGCTGATGCCAGAAGAAATTAAACAATATTTGCTTGAGAAAGGTTCTAAGCTGCCGGGTCTCGGTTTTCGAGGGTCTTATGTGGGGGTATTTAGCCGGGGAGAAAAGGTGGTTGAGAAGATCAGTGATAAGAGCGCCGTAAAGGTCGAAGTGCGGCGGCAGGTTGCACCTTCAGGCGGGCAGGTGATAGCTGACCAAGACATTGAGCTCTATTCTGCCGGCGTACCGTTTGGCAACAAGACGTCCATAAAAATCGCGGGAGTGGAACATTCCAAGGATTTCGGCGGCCTCGATATTGTGGCTATCGATCGTCAAGGTAATATCTTGGCTTCGACAGTCTTTGGAGTAAATAATCCCAATAGCACTACGTTATGTCATACTGATAAATCGAGAAGCCTGGAAAAGAGTGATAGGCTAACTCAAAAATAATATCAATAAAATGATAGTCTTCATCCGGGCGTGTAAAGCCTATTGAGATAATTGTCCACCGTTTGGGTAATGCTGGATTCGAAGGACATGGCCCGGCGGACCATCTCATGCCAGACGCCGGGATGATTAGCCCAAAGGTCCATGGCCTGGGCCACGAGTTCCACTAAGGCTTTGGAATCAAAGGGGTCCTCCAGGCGGAACCCCCAGCCCTCGTTTCCCCCCTCAAAGGGTTTTACGGTATCTATTAGGCCCCCCACTGCGGTAACCAGGGGAATAGCCCCTAAATGCATGGCCTCAAGCTGACACAAGCCACAAGGTTCCCACAAGGAAGGCATCAGGAACAAGTCGGAAGCCGCATAATAGAGAAAACGGTCAATAAAAACCCCTTCATTCTTTAGCGATTGATCCCGGTCGAACGGGGAAAGAAAGGCCAGGTTATGGCGAAAGCGCTTGGAGAGTCGGACGATCTGCCACCACAGGTCCCAATCCGCATCGCCTTGGCAAGGTTCAGGCCAGGCTCGCAAATAAATTTGGGGTCTAGGCTCCAGAGCCATTAGCTCTTCCATAGCCTTGACCACCAAATTAAAATTCTTTTGCTTGACAAAACGATGCCCCATACTGATGAGAAAGGCCGAGGGGTCTTGCGGCAATCCGGCCGTCCGTTGGAACAGGAGTTTGGCCCGCTGCTTCTGTTCCAAGAGATTCTTGGCTTCGAGACTAACGGCCAAGTCGTGATCTCTTAAGACTGGAATCTGACGCCAATCCAGGTTTTGAGGATCCAGCCCGTTTAAAATGCCGATCAACCGGCCCTGCTGATAACGTTCCTTGAGAAGACTCTCCAACCCGCGCCCATGGGGTGCATGTTGAATCTCCAAGGCATAGTTGGGGCTGACGGTGTGCAGGACATCCGCCTTTTGAATGCCCAGGCGCAGGAAGTTGATCTCCGGTTCAAAGTCCGGTTTGAGCAAACGATAGATTTCGTGTGCCTCCAGGACATCGGACTCAAAGCGTCCTTGGGTATCGAGGATGTCCACAGTGAGCACGGTGCGCACCCGGTCCCGCCAGGGGGCCTGGTCGATCAGGGCCACCAAGGGGGAAGTCTGCCAGTGAAAGGCATGCATTACCAGTCGGTCTGCCGGAAAATCCAGCTCTCCCCGGCACAAGGCATCCAGTATGAGATAAGCCCCATAACAAAACGTGAGACAGATATGGCCGACTTTATCCTGACGCAGCTTTAAGGAGGAGACCTCGCTCAGATATCCTTGGATCTCCTCATCCTTAATAAAAAAATAATCCACCCCGCGGTCATCCCGGGCGCATTTGACTTGTAGGGAGGTGGGCTGATCGTTGGAGGTGGAGTAAATGGACATTGACTTGGTGAAACTCAGGTGGCGAGGATCTACCCCGAAGTCGGGGCAGATGACCGCCACTCGCAGGTTCCGGCGGGCCAGTTCGCCAATGATGTTTTGCAGAAGATCCCCTATCCCGGTGATCTTGAAATATGGGGAAAGTTCCGGGGTTACAAAGACATATCCACTGGATTCCATATACCGGCGCTCTTGCCTCCTGGTCGTCAATCTCATTCAGGTTCTTCGTGGGCCCGCCTGGGTGTCTTACCGCGGCTCTCGTGGTTCAGCCGGCACTTTTTACCACTCTCCGAACTGTGTCCACCACATACTCCACCTCAGCCATCTGGAGCCCAGGATAGAGAGGCAGGCTAAGGGTGCGACTGCCAATGGCCTCGGCCACCGGCAAGTCACCCTCCCGGCATCCGTATCTCTCTCGAAATAAGGTGTACAGGTGGCAAGCGCGATAATTCACCGCCACCCCGACGGTTTCCTCTTGGAGATCCCAGAGAATTTTATCGCGATGTTTCGGATGCACCCAGATGGTGAAGAGATGATGGCCCTGCTTCACCCCCGGGAGAAGAGCCGGCATCTCCAGGCCCGCCAGTCCGGAGAAACTGTCCCGGTAATAGGTGGCAATCCGTTCCCGTTCCTGACGCCGGGGCTCTATTTCCTTGATCTGGTCTATCAAAAGGGCCGCCTGCAGATTAGACATGTTATACTTCCAGCCTTCCAGCTCGACATCATAGTGGCGGTAAAGTCCCGTGTACCGGTCCAATGCCCCGGTGGACATGCCGTGAAGCCGGTATTGCCTCAGCAGCTCAGCCAAGCTGGGATCGTTCGTGGTGACGGCGCCACCTTCGCCACAAGTAATGCTCTTGGTGGCGTAAAAGCTGAAGCAGGCGGTTTGGCCCAAGTCGCCAACCCGAATCCCGTCCCGTTCCCCTTCCAGACAATGGGCGGCATCCTCCACGATGATCAGCCCGTGGGCCTTAGCCAGTTGGTCGAGGTGGGTCATGTCCACCATTTGACCATAAAGGTGCACGGGCATCACCGCCTTGGTCCGGGGAGTGATGGCGGCGGCAACCTGGTTGATATCCAGGTTGCCGGTATCCGGCTCCACGTCCGCAAAGACGGGGCGGGCGCCGGTGTGCATAATGGCCAGGGCGGTGGCCACAAAAGTCATGGGGGTGGTGATGACCTCGTCCCCGGGGCCGATTCCCAGGGCCAAGAGAGACAGGTGCAGGGCCGCGGTGGCGCTGGTGAGGCCAACCGCATGCCCCTGGCCCAAATATTGCGCAAATTCTTTCTCAAAGAGTTCAACTTCCTTGCCGGTGGTAAGGAAGATGGTGCGCATGACCGACGCAAAGCGCTGTAAATTGGCCTCGCCCAGTTGGTGACGGAAAAATTCCACTTTCATGATGTCTGCGACCGCTCTCGGCGTAAACCCAAAAAAAAGATGAGACCCGTAAGACTAACAAGCACTGTCACCAAGCGGTAGCTCAGCCACACGTTGCCTCCCCAGCCCAAACCCTGGGAGGACCAGAGGAGAGAGCCGAGATACTCCGTCCAACCCAAGTTACCGGGGGACACGGGGATGATACCGCTGACAAAGATGAGCAGGGCCAAAATGAGAGTCAATACGAACCCGGCCTCCAGATTCAAAGCCCGGCTTACCAGATAAAGGGACATGGCGCAAAAGAGGTGGATGAAAAACGACAGGCCCAGGCAGGCAAGGGAAACCCGGCCGAGATGCCGGAAAGCGGCCAAATTGCAGAAAAATTGGTGGATAGCCTGGCCGACTGGGTGGCGGTGCAACCACTGGCCAATCACGTGCCGGAATTGGGGTCGCCAAAGCGGAAGCAGACAGGCGCCCGCCACCACCAGAACTGCCAGCATCGGGTAAAGGCTTACTGCCGGCAACTTGGCGCGGAAGATACCCAAGCTCAGCTGGCCGGTCCAGCTCAGAATACCCAAAAAACCCAGGATTAAGAGGACCAAAGCCGTCATGCCCAAAACTCGGTCATAGACCAAGGTGGCAATGACCTTAGAAACCAGCCCCGACCGCCGTCTGGACAGATAATAGGCCTTAACGGCATCACCTCCGAAAGATGTCGGGAGATAGTTGTTGGCAAACAAGCCGATAAAGGTGCTTTTCCAGCATAGAGACCAGAGGATATCCAAGACTTGACCCTGAAACAGCAGAAAGAGACGGAAGGCCGCCAGGGTCTGGGCCATGATAATTAGAAGCGCAGCTCCGCCCACCAGCATAAGCCCCTGCCAACCGCAAAAGGCTCGAAACAAAGTCAAGGAGATCTTATTAGTATAGAGCAGATAGCCAACCAGGCAAGTGGCGACCAGCAGCTTGAGAACCCATAGCCCCCAGAGCCGCAGGCGCTGGTCCGGGGCAGTCGTCTTATACCAAGGGGATGCGCTCATGAAATTTTTAAATTTAGATTCTTTCTTGATTTCGGAGAGACTCATTATAATTTTTAAATGGCTTCCGATACTCTACACGATAAGGTTAATCCACCGCCTGATCTTGCAATTATCTGTTTATTATGTATAAAGAGAGAAAAAATTGCTATCCTTTTTTGGGTACAGACATAGGGATTTACTATAGATGTGCGGTATTTGCGGGTTTATCGGTCCTGGGGATGGAGACTTGCTGCGACGTATGAATGCCACCCTCAGGCACCGGGGGCCCGACGGCGCTGGCTACTATGAACGGGAACAAGTCCATCTGGCGATGCGCCGTCTGGCCATTGTGGATCTGACCACCGGAGACCAGCCCATCACCAACGAAGATCAGCGCATCTGGGTGGTTTTTAATGGCGAGATTTACAACCACCGGGATTTGCGCCGGTCGCTGCTGGCGGCGGGACACCGCTTCCGCACTGATCACAGCGACACCGAAATTATTGTCCACGCTTACGAAGAGTATGGCGATCTCTGGCCGGAGTTGGGCGGAATTAACGGCATGTTTGCCATTGCCCTGTGGGATGATCGGCGGCAGCGGCTCCTGCTGTACCGGGACCGGATCGGCAAAAAACCCCTCTACTGGGCCTGCGTGGGAGACCAACTGGTCTTCGGGTCGGAACTGAAAGCGCTATTGGTCCATCCCGCAGTTTCGCACCAGCTCGATTTACCGTCGATATATCACTATCTGAGCCTCAAGAATACCAGCGCGCCGGCCACAGTCTACCGGGACATCCGGCAACTACTCCCTGGACACTATCTGGTCTGGGAGAACGGCCGGGTTCACACGGCGCCCTACTGGCAGTTGGACTTCGGCCACCCCCTGGAAGGCATTACCCCCGAAGAAGCCGGGCGCCATCTTCTCACCCTTCTGGATGACGCCGTGCGCTTGCGGATGGATTGCGATGTTGCTTATGGGGCTTATCTCTCCGGAGGAGTGGACTCAAGTTCGGTGACGACTTTGATGTGCCGCCACCAATCGCAGCCTGTCACTACCTTTAGTCTTGGGTATGCCGAGCCACCCTCCGGCCAGTTTGCCAGCAAGATGCTGGACGTAGAATATGCCAGATTGATGTCCCAACGCCTGGGCACCAGTCACCATGAGTTTATCTTGAGTTCAGAAGAATTTGCCGAGCGCCTGCCCGAGGTGCTTCAGTCTTTCGATGAGCCGTTTTCCGGGACGGTATCCACCTTTTTTTTGAGCATCCTGATTCATCAACACGTGAAGGTAGCCCTTTCCGGGGATGGTGCGGATGAATTGTTTGGCAGCTATTTATCTCATCGGCTGGCGTGGCCCATGTATCACTATTTAAGGCTGAAAGGGCAGGGCAAGGAAAATTTTGCCGAGTTCAGCGAGTCGGAAAGAGAACTTCTGACGCCATTCGATAAGGAAACCGAATTTACTTTCTTAAAATCCATTGCTTCTGCTGATCAATCCGATTGGCGCATGCGCTTGGCCGTTTTTGGTGAAGGTGACAAACGCCAATTGTTAAGCCCGTCTTTCTTGGAGGCGGTTGGGGCAGTCGACAGTGGGGATATCTATGAACGCCTGGTCTCCCATGGAACTGCCCAGGATCCGCTTAACGCCATTTTAGAGGTGGATCAACAGGAACTCCTCCCCAATCAGGTCCTCCCCTTTATGGATCGCCTCTCCATGGCCCATTCCATCGAAATCCGGTCGCCATATCTCGATTACCGCATTATCGAATTTGCCAATAGGTTGCCGGGCAGGATGAAAATCTTTCAGGGTATCAATAAATATGTGCATAAACTAGCCATGCAGGGACTGGTGCCGGATGATTTGCTCCACAGGCCCAAGGAAGGCTTTGTGCAACCTATCTATACCTGGATGCGGACTTCCCTCAAGCCTTGGGTTTTAGCCACTCTCTCCAAAGAGCGCCTGTCTCGGCATGGGTTTTTTCAAGCCGCCCGCGTAGCCCACCTGGTCCAGGAGCATTATGCCGGCGTGGCTGACCATTCGGCGCGCTTATGGAATCTCCTTTGCTTTCAACTTTGGTATGATAAAATATATGATATCAAGGTATAAGTAGCTTTAAACTGATATTAAATTTTGGGGATAGTCTTATGATGATTTTGATTGGAAATAACTTAATTCTTAGGCCATTGGAACGCAAGGATCTGGATCGCAGCCGCGCCTGGGTCAATGATATGGAGATTGGTACGGCTTTATTGCGTATTTTACCCGTAACCGAAATAGAACAAGAAAAGTGGTTCGAAGAAATCTGTAAACAATCAAACAAAATGGTGTGGGCTATAGATTATAATAATAATCATATTGGCAATGTGGGACTGTATAAAATTGATTTCTTACATCGTCGTGCCGAAGCCTGGGGTTATATAGGGGATAAATCTTTAAGGGGTCGAGGACTAGGAAAGGAAGCATTTTCTCTGTTGTTGCATTACGGATTTAATAGCCTGGACCTTAATAAAATATATCTGCATGTTGGCAGGGAGAATCAAGTTGCTATTGCAATGTATCAATCCTTAGGTTTTGTAAAAGAGGGGGATTTAGCCCAGGAATATTTTATTCGGGGGAGTTTTCGAGATGTTATTCGGATGCGTCTGCTAATCTCTGAATGGCCGACAGGAAAAGAGGAGGGGTTAGCCACTTGCTGAGACAGGAACAATCCGCACGCCTCCTCCATTCGGCGCGCTTATGGAATCTATTGTGCTTTCAGATTTGGTACGATTCGGTTTATAATCATGGGAGTAATGGCACTTGAAAGTTGTCCTCTTTGGGGGAGGGCTGGCTGGAGAAGCGGCCATCAGGAAACTGGCGCGGGATTGTTTAGCCGGTATAGTTTGGGACGATGATACGGGAAAGAGACCGCAGCTCTCTGGAATAACCTTCTTCTCGGAGGAAAATTGCCAGGGCCAGGGCGAGACCTTGTTCTGTTCAGGTTATGGCAAGGTCCTGAAAGAAAGTCTGATTGAGGCCTTCCCGCGAGGCGCCTTTAATGCCCATCCTTCCTTACTTCCGGACTATCGTGGGCGACATGCCATTCAGTGGGCTATCGCCGGTGGCGAGAAAGAATTGGGAGTTACGATACACCGCATGACCGTTGAGGTTGATCAGGGAGATTACCTCCTGGTGCGGAAACGGCGTTTTGGCATTAACGAAAAGTGTGGGGAAATTGCGCTCGAATTGGCCGAGATGGCAGCAGATATGCTGGTTGAGCTATATCACTTGTTGGAGAAGCAACAATTGCCTGAACCTTTACCGCCCCAGTCGCCTCGAAGCCGATATTTCCGCAAACGCCGTCCTGAGGAGGGGAAATTGGTCTGGCAAGAAAATGCTGTTACTTCTTTAAATAAAGTTCGGGCAAGTATGGATCAATATCGGGCTTATGCATATCTTGCCGACGGCAGTAAAGTAAGTTTTCGTAATTACTTAGCCAGTGATTTGCCGGGAGAGGTTCTCCTTTCGACCTCGGAAGGCTGCTTAATTGCCGTGGGTGACGGCGTAGTTTGGTTGGTTCCGGACCGGCCGCTTAATAAAGGTGATATATTGCAATGAGTTATAATAAAGCAAAAAGCTTGGTTCTCAATAATCGTTCTGAAGAACTGAAACGCATTGAGGCAGGTTTAAAAGATCATCCCTTCCCACCGCAATTAGTGATTGAGACCACCTCCCGCTGTAATATGATGTGCATACATTGTTCTCACAAGGAAATGCGGCGGCCCCGCGCTGACATGGAGGAATCGGTCTTCAGGCGCATTGTGGATGAAGTCGCCCGGGAAATGCCGGAATGCGAAATCTGGCCCACCTTTTATGGCGAAGCCCTGCTCTTGGGCGATACCTTGTGGCGTTGGTTGGATTATGCCGCCGCGGCCGGCTGCCGCAATATCGTCCTCAACAGTAACGGGATTTTGCTGGGGCGCATGATCGATCAAGTGTTGGCTTCGCCTTTAAAAAGGTTTATTGTCAGTCTGGACGGCTTCCATCCCGAAACCTTTAAGAAGATCCGCGTGGGGGGCAGCCGGGATAAAATTTTCCATGCCGTCGAGGAGCTGTTAAAACGGCAGGAAGCCCGGGGCCAAACCTACCCCATTATCCAATGCCAGTATTCGGTAATGAGAGAGAATGAAGCTGAGGTCCAGGAATTCACCGACTACTGGCGGGCCCGGGGCGCTGAAGTTAAGATACGCCGCATGTTGTCCTGGACCTCAACCGGCAGCATCGTGGTACCGGGGCTTTCCAACGATGTCCCCCTGCGGATTGCCTGCCCCTGGGGAAATAATGCCGCGGCCATCCACCAAAACGGCGATCTGGTAGCCTGCGCCGTGGATTATGAGGGACGCTTCGTCGCGGGGAATGTCAAGGAACATTCCATCGAGGCAATCTGGCACGGCCGGCATAAAATCGCCTTGCGTGATCTCCACCGGCGGCATGAATGGGATAAAATTCCCGAGATTTGCCAGGGGTGTCCGGACTGGCAGGTAGTTGGCGCCCAATATATCGGAGAAGAAGGCGAGTCTGAAGGTTCAAGACCATTTTGGTATGGAGAGCCTGCACCGGTAATCAATCGAATTCACTGAAATCTCTGGGGGAATAATGGCTCAGATACAACATACCCAAAACGAGTATGGGGTCCGACCGGAAGCGACCGAATTCCCCATGATGTGCGTTTTGTCCTTTGTGTATATATGTAATGCCCAGTGTCCCAACTGCCCCTATACCAATTCCGATATTCGCCAGGAATATCGCGATCGCCCTCTGATGCAGGAAGATACGTTCAAGATCATCGCTGATCAGTGCGGCCCTCACCGGGCCTGGATCAGGTTGTCGGGCGGGGGGGAGCCGATGCTGCACCCGCAGGCGGTGGAATTGATCGAATATGCCAAATCCAAAGGGGCCCGGATCGGCTTAATTACCAATGGCTCTCGTTTTACCGAGAATTCCATCCAGCGCTTGTTGGCTTGTGGCACGGATATGATCGAATTCTCCGTGGATGCAGGTGATCCGGACACCTATGGGTTGGTTCGCCCTGGCCTGGATTGGGAGCGGCTGGTGTCCACGGTGGAGTCCATGGTATCGTTACGCCAGCAGATGGGTTCTCCAACGAAGATCATCGCCAGCGGCATCAATCAGGAAGGCGTTGATATCGACCAGGTCGCGGCATTCTGGTCTGGGATCGTCGATGAATTTCAAAGGCGCAAGTACTTGACCTGGGGAATCAATGAAGACCACTCGGGTAATGCCGAGCCTTACCTCCGGCCGGAGGAGCAGATTCCCTGTCCCTTTATATTCGAGCGCCTTAATATCGATTCCCGGGGGAAAGTCATGATTTGCGGCTTTGATATCCGGGCGATTACGGATATGGGCAATATCCACGAGCAAAGCATTACCGAAATCTGGAAAGGTGAAGGGTTTGAATACTACCGCCGGCTGCATTTAGAGCGGCGAGGCACGGAGATCCCGCTGTGCTCCCAGTGCCCGGATTGGAAGTATCGCTCCTGGAAGCATAATTATTGGAAAATCGTTCAAACTGCTGAAAAGACCCGCCAAGCCAAACTAGCCCAGAGGGATGACCAAACCCCTTGAAAGTCATCGGCATCTTGCAGGCCGGTTACTTACCGTGGCTGGGCTTTTTTGAGCAAATGCTGAGGTCCGATATTTTTGTCGTATTGGACGATGTCCAGTACGACAAGCACGGCTGGCGCAATCGCAACCGGGTCAAGGGACCCCAGGGGCCGGTCTGGCTGACGGTGCCGGTGCGCATCCGCGGGCTCAATCGGCCCAAGATCAACGAAGTAATCATCAATCCGGCCAATCCTCAATGGGGGAAGAAGCACTTGGCCACTGTCCGGCAGTTGTATGCAAAAGCTCCGTTTTTCTCCGAGTATTTTCCCACCCTGGAAACAATCTTGCAACGTTCATGGACCAGGCTCCTGGATTTGAATCTGGTGCTGATTACTTTGCTGGCCCAGTGGATAGAATTGGAGTCTGACCTCATTCTCTCCAGCAGCCTCGGTTGCGGGAATGACGACCCCACGGGGCGTTTGGTGGACATATGCCGCCATTTAGACGCCGATATTTTTTATGAGGGGGCCTCCGGACGCGATTACCTGCACCTGGAACAGTTTGCCACAGCCGGGGTGGAGGTGGTCTTTCAGGACTATCATCCTCACCCTTACCCCCAGCTCCACGGGGCATTCGTGTCTCATTTGAGCGCCCTGGATCTGCTCATGAATTGCGGGCCCCGCAGCCGGGAATATCTGCCTGGCTTGGGCCCCGAGCCATTTCCCAAGCGGCCGGACTGAGTTCCTCGGAGCGGATAATCTGCCAATTAAGACACCCATATCCATTAAGGAATTCTACCTATGGGGTTAGAAAATAAATTCGATCGTTCCGTATCTCTTTTGGCCTGGGGCTATAATGAAGAGGCCTTATTAAAGGATTTCCTAGATCGAGCTTTTGCTCTGCTCGAGGCCAACGTCCATGATTACGAAGTGGTCTTCGTCAATGATGGCAGCACCGATGGTACTGGCCGGATTGCCGATGCGTATGCTCGCCAGGAACCCCGGCTCCGGGTCCTTCATAATGAACGGAACTTGAATGTCGGCCTTTCTTGCCGCCGGGCGGTAGCTGCAGCCCAAAAAGAATTTCTCTTCTGGCAGACGGTGGACTGGTCCTATGATATTACCCACCTCCGCACCTATTTAGAATTATTAAATTATTTTGATGTAGTCCAGGGGATTCGTCCCACTCCCGAGCGGATTCTCAGCCATATTCCTTTAATCCGCTCCATTTACCGTGTTAAGTCCCGATCCGACAACTTTAAAAAAGCTTTGGTGTCTTTATCCAATTATTATTTGTTGCGCTTATTCTTTGGCGTTAATTTCCATGATTTCCAAAATGTCACCTTCTATCCCACCGCATTGGTGCAATCCGTAAATCTGGAGGGCAAAAGCTCCTTTGTCAACCCAGAAATGTTATTAAAGACTCATCTCCAAAATTAAGGTCTTGTGGCGCTACAACATAAACGCTGGTCATCACAATTGGCGATGCCCAGGAAGCGCCGGTACCAAGAGGATATGCGTAATTCATACCTTTCTTGGAAGCAGTAAGCGATGTTACCCACGAAAGATGGAGTCCGGGTTCGCC
>JBKQKO010000134.1:0-25360 GCA_052147455.1 Desulfobaccales bacterium
AAAAATATTTTTCACATCGCTATGGACTTTTCCAGGCTAGGGAGCAGTGCCGTTGCTCCCAAAAGGGTCTGGCGCACCTTCGGGAAGGGGCACATCGAAGGCAAAAATCACCGCCGCGATCATCTCATAAAAGCCACATAGCACTACCAGTTCCACCACTCCTGGCAACCCTAAGGCCGCGGTCAGTTCGTCTTGCACTATCTGGGGGATGGAGCGCCGGGAGAGCACGCATCGGGCTGCGGTGAGGGTGGCTTGCTGCAGGTCTTCGAGTCCTTGGGGCTCGTGGCGGGTGCGAATCGCCTCGATCACGGCGGCGGAGACGCCAAATTTCCTGGCCACCGGTTCGTGTTTGACCCATTCATATGCGGCTCCCAACTCTCTCGCCACCCAAAGGATCAGGAGTTCCCGCAAGGCATCGGGCAAGGCCCCGGACCCGAACCGCAAAAACGTGCCCAGGTCGCTGACATGCTGCGTGAGCTCCGGGTGGTTCAACAAGCTGCGATACATGCCGTCGATACGCCCCCGCTTGGCTGCCAACTGCGCATAAAGTGCCCGGCCTTGGGGGCTTAATGAAGCAGTGGGGTCAGGAAGTCTCGCCATGGGACCGGGCTCCCGCCTGAGGCGCTGGGTTAGTCATTGTCCACCCACTCCTTCTTGGCCTGGTTGTAGGGCGTCACGGGGGTGGTAAAGGCCCGGTCGCAGCGGACGTCCAGGAGATAAGGGGCGCCTGCGGCCAGGGCCGCCTGAAAAGCCGGCTCAAGCTCAGCCGGAGCCGTCACCGTGGCCGCCTGCAGACCCAGGGAATGGGCGAAACCGGCCCAATCATGGGTAGGCAACTCGGCGAGGGTCGCCGGGCCGGGTCCTTCCCGGTGGGCCCGCAACCAGACATTACCCAGAGCGCTATTGTTGATGACGAGGAAGATCACCGGGATGCCATAACGAGCGGCCGTCTGGATCTCCATGCCGTGCATCAACATGCAGCCATCCCCGGTGACCACCACCAGCGCCCGTTCCGGCCGGGCCAGCTTGGCCCCGATGCCAGCCGCAATTGCCCAGCCCATGGGGCCCAGGTTGGTTGCCGAAAGGTAGCTGAGCGGCTCATACGCCTCCCAATAATGCCCGCAAAAAGCCCGGTGGGCCCCCGAGTCCACCAGGAGCACCGTGTCCCGGGGCGCGACCCGACGCAGGTCGCTGAGCACCCGCGCCGGATGCAGGGGCACTGCGTCGCTGTTGATAAACTCCTCATCGTAATAGCGCGGGCTTGCAGACCGGAGGCGTTCCAGCCAGGTGCGGCGCTCCTGGTTGCTGGCGGCCAAGCCGGCCAGGCGCTGCGGCTCGGCTTCCAGGAGGTGCCGCAACACCTGCCCGCAATCACCCACCAAGGGTACTTCCGTGTGCCAGGTGCGGCCGATGACCTTGGGGTCCAGGTCCACATGGATCAAGGCACGCCTGGGTAACATTTTCCGGTCCCAAAATAATGTGTCCCGCTGGCTGAGGCCTGAGCCCAGCACCAGGAGCACCTCCATTTCCCCGGATAAGATGGTCTCAATAGCATGGCGGTGGCCGGCATAGCCGAAGATTCCCAGAGATAAGCGGTGGTCCTCGGGGAACACCCCCTTGGCCCGCAGGGTGGTGGCCACCGGAATCTCAAACCGTTCCGCGAATGCCAGAAGATCACGGTGTGCCCTGGATTTCTCCACCCCGGCGCCGGCCAGTGCCACTATCCGGGAAGGGGCTGGCCCCGGGTCGCCAGGAAGGAGAATTTGCCACAGCCTTTCCAGGGCTGGCAGGTCAACAAAGCGGGGGGAATAAACCGAGGCATCGAGTTTGTCCCAGGGGAGGCGAACCTCAGTGCGTTGAATGTCGATGGGGAGGCTGATATGCACCGGTCCTTGCGGGCTAGCCAGCATTTTCATGAAGGAGGCCCGCAAATGGTAATTGATCAAATGAGGATTTTCCACGGCCAAGGACGACTTGGTCAAAGATTGAAAGAGAGCGACATCATTTAAGGTGGCGGGACTGGAATCCTGGAAACCGCCGCGCCCCTCCCAGTCCGACGGCACTTGTCCCGAGATGACCATCACAGATGATTGATCCGTACAGGCCGCGGCAATGGCAGTGACCATATTGGTAATACCTGGCCCCCCGATGGCGAAGCACGCCCCAAAACGCCCGCTGGCCCGGGCATAACCATCGGCCATATAGGCGGCGCCACCTTCGTGGGCGGCAACAATCGGGGTTATGCCCTCCGTAGCCGAAAATGCCGGCAAAAAGGGGTCTAGGAGACCTCCCGGCACTAAAAAGACATGGGAAAGACCTTCGATACGGAAGGCTTCCAAGAGATAGGAAGTTGTCTGCATGGCCCAATTATCCTAAGCAAAATTCAAAATGTCACCAATAATTATCTAACCTAACGCCAGGACCAAGTTCTGGTTTGACCGGTAAAGATAACTTGCCAAACCCTTCTCTTATCACCGAGCCAGCAAAAACTGCATATATGCTCTTCATATCTCCAAAGGCGTTTGTGGGGAGGATGATTTGAGGTGCCCATTTTTGAAAAACGTTAGCTTACCGCCAGAAAAGGCAATGGGCCATACTGGACTGCGCCCATCATTTTCGCATTTTCCCCCCCGCGGCACGTACAAGGTCTTCAAGAGCCTGATAAGGCTGGGCGCCGACCACTATCCGCCCCTCAATCATGAAAGTTGGAACTGCTGTAACGCCGCAGGTGCGGGAATACTCCCAGTCACGGTCTACTGCTTCCTTGAAAGTCCTCTCAGCCAAGGCCTGTTCCGCCATCCTACCATCAAGGCCAATGGTCCCGGCGATTTCTTTCAAGATTGAAATATCGGCGATGTTCCTTCCATCAGCGAAGTATGCTTGAAATACAGCCTTGTGAAACTCATCCCCTTTTCCCAATGCCTCAGCCCATTTCCCGAGTTCTTGCGCCCGGCGGCTATTGTAGGTTCTCGTGCGCATACCCCAGGGAAGTCCCAGCTCGGTAGCGAGTTTCTTCAGATGCCCCATGGACGAAGGGAGATCTAGGCCCCGTCCCTGGAAAAGCTCCTCGAGGCTCGTGCCCTCTTCCGGTGTTTCCGGATGAAGGGGGAAGGCAATCCACCTGATCCCTATCTCGTATTCTTCCTTTAGCCTTTCAACACGCCCGGTGATGAAGTAGCACCACGGTCAGACGTAATCGGAGAAAACCTTCAGGATCAATCCCTCGTTTTGGTCCATGGTATGATACCCTCGATAGTGATATCCCATATTACGCAGCAGCCTTGCCACCGCAGTAAAAAAAGGGGTTGGGGGACATCTCTCCCCGCGTTTAACCCCGAAATGGTTCCTTTATCTTAGAAATGGATTCTGACTTCGGGAACTTCTCCACACTTTTAAACCCCATTGCCTAGCTTTTCAGCCATAATTTCAGCCAGCTTCATCACGTCCTCATGACCTTCGACTTCCCCCAGTTCCCGAACTCCGAACGCACGAATGAAATGATTCTCAACAAAGCCGTACCCTTTGAAGAAGTAGTCGAATTTTTGGAAGATATCGGGATAGCTGCTTTGATCCGGATTGCCCTGAGCGAGAATAAAGACCAGCTTCTTCCCCGGCGCCAGGCGAGATTTCTTGGGATTGGTAATGAAGTCGGGCACCAGATATGAGAAGGTACGATCCATGAATGCCTTGAGTTGACTGGAGATATCCCAAAAATAAACGGGCGATGCCAGCACGAGAACATCGGTTTCACGAATCGCATCCAGAACTTCTGTGAGGTCATCGTTCAGCACACATCTGTCGAGTTCGGTCTTGCATGCCATACATCCTTGGCATCCACGGAATTCGAGATTATTCAGGATAAAAGTCTTCACTTCTGCACCCCGTCCTTCGGCGCTGTTGCAGAATCGCTTGGCGATGGTAGCACTATTCCCTTTCTGTCTTGGGCTCCCGAGCAAGCAGACGATTTTCATTTCACTCTCCCATGTCCTGCGGGGATACTGTCAAAGCGAGCGTCAGTTGCAAGCGCTTATTATATGGTAAATTATTATTGATTTGCCAAGTACTTATGCAAAACGCCTTTTCCGCATTAGGCAAACCCAGGCTTTAGGCGGGTTTGGGCGGTTAGATCCAAAATAGCTCGAAACGAGCGAAAGGATTTCGAAGTAGGACTCCACAGAGTTAACCATATCTCTGGCGGTCCGCTGTGGTGGACCTGGCCCCTGACGTTGTTCATCAGCGCTGCCCACAAGACTCAGCCACAGGCCACCTTCTTTTAAATGGGCAGCCACATTTTCAGCAAAGCTTTTCCGTTCTTCATCCGAGTTTAATGAATGAAAACAGCCTCTATCAAACGCAAAGCCAAATGGCGCCCCTTCAATTCTGTTTGTAAGGAAGTCAATCACAATAAAGGTACATTTGACATTAGCTTTTGAAGCTTTCCCTATAGCCTTCTCTATGGCAATCTCTGAAGTATCAATACCTATCACCTGAAAGTTTTTTTGGGAAAGCCATATGGAGTTATCGCCAGTTCCGCATCCAATATCCAATGCTTTACAGGGTTCGCTGGCCACCGTGGTCACAGTCTGAATAAGATTGAAATCAGGTTTGCCAATATCCCAAGGAGTATCGCCCGATTCATATCTTTTCTTGAAATGCTCTTCTGCCGTCATGTTGTTTTTACCTCAGATAGACCTATAACCTGAAATTATGTGGCAACCTTTGCCATCGCAGTCAAAAAATGGTTTTGGGGGCCTTTGGGCCCGGGGAAAATCCCCCGAGCTATCTGTTCTTGAAGGCGCATCCTTTTGTCGACGGCATAATAGCAAAATTTTCGTTGAAAAGAAATTTTTATCAGAGATTCTTCTCAATATTTTTTAAGGAATATACCACCTCATATAAGGAACACCAACAATCAGCAAAACTACCAGAAAAATCGAGCCGAATATGAGCCCCAATATCCAGAAATCTTTAGGGGTCACATACCCGCTCCCATAGTAAATAGGGCTCGGACCTGTGGCATAAGGGGTTAAAATGCCCATCAGCCCCAACGTATAACAAAGAAGCATGGCAAGCAGCTTTATGGGCATCCCAGGTACTACCATGGCAGTGACCAAAAATACGGGGAGTAGTGCTGTGGTGTGGGCCGTAAGGCTGGCAAACATATAATGGACAATGAAGAAGATGGCAACAAACAAAACTACCATCCACATAACCGGTATGCCCTTCATAGCCCCTGCAGTGATTGCAGAAAACCATTTGAGAAATCCTACAAGCCTCAAACCATCAGCCAGGGTAACCAGTGTAGCAAACCATACTAATATATTCCAGGCTTGCTTGTGATTCAATATATCACTCCACTTTATAATACCCGTCAGAATCATGAGCGAAAGAACCATCAGAGCTACTGTCGTAGCATCGAACCAACTTCCGCCAAAGATCCACAGTACCAGCGCAATGGTCGCAAGACTTGCCATAGTTAGCTCATTCCGTGTAACTTTACCCATTTTGGATAGCTCCTCGCGGGCCCATACAGGGACATTCTCGCTGGATTTTATCTCCGGTGGATAAAGCTTATACACAAGATAAGGAAGGAATATAAAAAGTAACCCGCCTACCGGCAGAAAACCTAAAAACCATTCCCGCCAGGTAATACTTACCTTTACTATTGAACTCACCAATTCTAAAGCCAGGAGGTTCGGAGCAAGCCCGGTGAGAAACATGGAACTGGTGACGCAAGTAGTAGCTAACGCAGTCCACATGATATAAGCGCCAATCTTTCGGGATGTCTCCCCTGGAGATGACCCGTATAATCTAGGAATGTTTTCAATAACAGGATAGATTATTCCGCCACTACGTGCTGTATTTGACGGAATGAAAGGAGCCAAAACAAGGTCTGATAGGGCAATTGCATAACCGAGCCCCAGCGTTTTCTTCCCAAGGTGCTTCACCAGAAAAAGGGCAATGCGGCGACCCAGACCAGTCTTTTCATAACCCAAAGCAAACATGTAGGCTACGAAGATTAACCAGACAGTGCCATTTGAAAATCCTGAAAGAGTCCACTTGAGAGCTTCGCCCGGTTTAGTGGAGATAAGCTGCAAAGCAGTAGCGAGTGTCACACCAATTATGCCTATCGCCGCTGCAGGTATAGGTTCCAGTATCACACCTAAGATGACACCCACAAATAAAGCAAAATAATACCAGGCATGAGGCTCTAAACCCTGGGGAACAGGTATCAACAAAATAACGATCCAGACAATAACAGGTATCAGCGCATTTCTAAGCAATTTCTTGTCCATACAAGTTTACCTCATTCATATATTTGGTAATCATTGAAATATTTATCATCTAGTAGTCCCGCTGCCTTGAATATTGGGTAATCTGCCCACATTTTGGCAGTCATGCGGTCTATCGGTCTAATCGGCGTGACCTGCCCCTGTTTCAACACGCCTACTCGTTGTCGGCCTGGATCGCCGCGATCACCGCATCGGTGACCTTACGCGTGGTCGCCATGCCGCCGAGGTCAGGCGTGTGCAGCGACACATCGGCGGTCACCCGCTCGATCGCCCGCATCAGCCGGGCGGAAGCCGCCTTCTCGCCCAGATGATCCAGCATCATGCAGGCAGTCCAGAAGGTTCCGATCGGGTTGGCGATGCCCTTGCCAGTGATGTCGAAGGCCGAGCCGTGGATCGGCTCGAACATGGACGGGAACAGGCGCTCGGGGTTGAGGTTCGCGGTCGGCGCGATGCCGAGCGAACCGGCTAGCGCCGCAGCCAGATCGGACAGGATGTCGCCGTGGAGGTTAGTCGCCACGATGGTGTCGAGCGTTTCCGGCTTCAAGGTCATCCGCATGGTCATAGCGTCGACCAACATCTTGTCCCAGGTCACATCGGGGAACTCGGCGGCGACCTCGGCGGCGATCTCGTCCCACATCACCATGCCGTGGCGCTGGGCATTGGACTTGGTGACCACGGTCAGCAGCTTGCGCGGCCGCGAACGGGCGAGTTCGAAGGCGAAGCGCATGATGCGGGTGACGCCGACCCGGGTGAAAATGGTCACCTCGGTGGCGACCTCCTCGGGAAAGCCTCGATGGGAACGCCCGCCTTGGCCGGCATACTCGCCCTCGGAATTCTCGCGGACGATAACCCAGTTTAGATCCTTGGGCTTGACCCCTCCCAGCGGGCTCTTGATGCCGGGGAGGATGCGGGTAGGGCGGACATTGGCGTACTGGCCGAACGGCTGGCAGATGTTGAGACGGAGCCCCCACAGCGTGATGTGGTCGGGCACGTCGGGGGCGCCCACCGCGCCGAAGTAGATGGCGTCGAATTTCTTGAGCGTCTCACGGCCATTCTCCGGCATCATGACGCCGTGTTTCTTGTAGTAGTCCGATCCCCAGTCGAAGGACTCGACGTTCAGGCGGAAGCCGCCGTCGCGCTTGGCGAGCGCATCGAGAACTTCGAGGCCGGCAGCCACAACTTCCTTGCCTATGCCGTCACCCGGGATCGCGGCGATCTTGAATTCACGCATGATATGTCTCCTTGGACTTGAATTGAGGTGTATCACTAAAGCACAATTTTCAGAACATTGTTAACAAAAAATTGCCCTTTAGCCCGAAATTAGGTGGCAGGCTTTGCCTGCCGTTCCTTTTAGTCAGAGGATCTAAAAATGGATCCAGCTGGGCCAATAGTCTGACTGTCAATCATCAGCCAAGCCCTTTGGGGCTTGAATTATCCCACTGCAATCATGCCAGCTAACTTGCCAGGATCGGCACCTATCATTGGGCAGGAGAAAATTGCGGATATGATCTGGATAGGTGAAGTTTTCATGGTCTTGATAAGTTACCAGTCATAGCAGTTAGCACCACTTTACCCAGTTTGGCCATTCGAGCACTTGTCCAAGCTGCAACCAGGTTTTATCTCAATGGCCGGGGTTGCTATGGAGCTAGTTAGAGAAAAAGTTCCTGCATCACTCGGAGACCGCATATTAGGTTGCCGTTGCCGTTAGTGGGGCCTCGACTTTGGAGTCCAGATCCTGGGCGACTTTCATGGCTTCCGCACTTCCGTAGGAAGCCAGGAAGGAAGAAGTCACGCTGAATCGCTGCACACTAACTTGCTTCTTTGTCATCTTCTCCCCTTAATTTTGGAGTTGGCGCGCCAGACGCGCCCTACGCCAAGGGTTCCCTTTGCTGCTCTCCTCACTGAATCTGGACTTCCACGGCCGCGCCCAGACCATCCGGACCAACGACCAGGAGGCGATGGTGGCCCCGGCCAAGCTCCAAGGTAGTTTCGTAGGGCGGCCCGAGGGTGGCCGCTTCCATGTCATCCACAAAACAGGTAAGCGACTTCAGGGGCTCGCGGGAAACGGCCTTTAAGGGGATGGCCAGCACCTCCGTCCAGGGCTCCAGGAGAAAGCGGTCCCCGTCCAGGGGATAGGCGATAGTCAACGCGGGCTCTTGCGAGTCCGGCATCGGGGGCCGATCCCGAGGAGCCCCCAGGGTCACTTTGCCCTTGTGGGTTGGACTGAGGGTAACCCCTGGCCCTGCCCCGGCCTGCCCTTGAAATAACCTGGGCAGATCGAAGTCAAGGTCGGCCAGTCGGAATCGCCCCTCGCTTCCCTGATCTAGGCGTTGATGCAGCCAGCCGGCAAAGGGGGTGGAGATTTGGTGCCAGGGCTGCCCGGCGCGGTGATAGGTGCAGGTGACGTTGGGCTCGGTGCCGGCGATGAACAGCTCCCGCCGCACATGCTGGCAAAACGGGCCGGGCTTCATCCCGGAAAAATGGCAAACCGAGGCCTCGATCACCCCCGCGGGTCTCATAAAGGGCAGGGGCGGGCGCCCCTGAAACAGCGCCGCAGCCAGGTCCGCCAGGATGGGGGCCGCAGCCGCGGCGCCGCTCAATTTCAAGGTGGAGTGTCCATCGAAATTGCCCACCCAGACCGCTATGGTGTATTCCGGGTTGTAGCCCACGGCCCAGGAGTCGCGATAATGGGAACTGGTGCCGGTCTTGATGGCCAGGCGATAGGGCGGATTCATGGCACTGGAAGCCCCGAAGATGCGGAAGCGGGCCATGGGATCGGAAAGGATATCGTTGATGATGTAAGCAGCCTGGGGGGAGAAGACCCGCACGGATGGCTGGATGGCGATCTCCGAGGTCCGGAGTCGCAGCGGCCGATAGAGGCCGCCGTTCGCCAAACAGGCATACGCCGCGGCCATTTGCAGCAGGTTCACCTCCAGGTTGCCCACCACCAGTCCCAGACCGTAATAATCCGGGCCATGCTCCGGATGATTAATGAGTTGCAGGTGGGTCAGGGTGTCATAGTAGGTTTGGGGCCCGATGAGGGAGAGGAGGCTGACGGTGGGCAGGTTCAAGGAATTGGCCAGGGCTTCGCGGAAGGAGATGGGGCCGTTGGTGTGGCGGTCGAAGTTGGCCGGGGTGAATTCTCCTCTGGGGGTCTGGTAGCGCCGTTCGACATCCTCCAGAACAGAGGCCGGAGTGAACCCCAGGTCCAGGGCTTGGGCGTAAAGAAATGGCTTCAGGGCAGATCCCGGTGAGCGCCAGGCCGCGGCGCCGTTGTTACAGCCGCGGTCCTTGAGGCCGTAACGAAAAGAGCCCACCAGGGCCAAAAGCTCCAGGGAACGGTTGTCCACGATAACCGCGGCGGCCTGGGAGGCTCCGTATTTCATCAAGGCGGCCCGGTGGGAGGCGACGATGGCCTCAAGCCGGTGTTGCAACTCCAGATCCAGGCTGGTGTCAATGGCGCCGCCGCTTGGCGCCGGACCACCTCTGGAGAGGATGAGGGTAGTAAAGTGGGGCGCCTCAAAGGGAAACCTGGGGGTTGAGGTCCTGGCCTTCTGAAGCATGACGGGTTCGGCGGCGGCCGCGGCCGCATCTTGGGGGCTTAAGCTGCCAAGTTGGGCCAGCCGCGAGAGCACCCGTTCCCGGCGTTGCAGTAGCCGGGCCAGGTGGGGACCGTAAGGATTGAGGGTTCCCGGGGCCCGGACCATGGCCGCCAGCAGGGCGGCTTCGCCAATGCTCAACTGGGCTGTGGTTTTCCCGAAATAGAGGCGGGACGCGGTCTCCACCCCCATGAGGTTATTGCCCATGGGAACCCGGTCCAGATAGCACCTCAGAATCTGGGGTTTGCTTAAAGACCATTCCATCCTGAGGCTGCGCCCCATTTCCATCAGCTTGCGCCAATAAGTGCGCGGCCCCGGATTTTTAGTTTTTTCTGTAAAGGTCAAACGCGCCAGCTGCATGGTGATGGTGGAGGCCCCGGAGACGATGTGACCGGCGCTCACATTGGCGGCCAGGGCCCGCAGGACCGCCAGCGGGTCGACCCCCGGATGCCGCCAGAATCTCTGGTCTTCCGCAGAGATAAAAGCCGCCGCCACCTTTTCGGGAAGTTCCCCCGCAGGCAGGGTGATCAATTTGCGCCCCTGGGCCTCCAGACCCAGACGGAGAATTTGCCCGTTGCGGTCCAACACCAGGGGGCCGGGGGTGGGGGCCAGGGCCGCGGAATCGAAGCGGGTGGCAATCTCCATGCCCCATGCCAGGAAAATAAACAGACCGGCCGCCAGCCACAGCCGCCAGTGGCGGCGCCATCGCCGCAGAGCAGCCACCCGCAAACTCCATGGCGGGCCATCGGCCATCTTGAACCTCCTTGCGGCAGCGGCATCTTGCCGGTGCTTTAGCGCAGGCTGAAAGCCGGTACCGCCCAGACCAACCTCACCGCGCCTTGATGGTGATATCGGTCTGGCTGGTGAAGCCGTTCACGCCGGGAGAGTACATGGCCGCCACCTTGGTGGCCGGGACCAGGAAATGGCCCTCGCACACCGCCCGCGCATAATACTCGAAGCGGTAGCGCCCGGAGTAGAGCCAATCCCGGAAGGCCAGTACCCGCTCATCGCGAATTTCAAAAAAATTGGGGTGATAAAGTATGGTGCCGTCCATGAGGGCATAACCCTGGAAATCGCCGTTTTCCTCGTCGTTGGCCTGCGGGGTGGCTTCCTCGGTTTTCAGGGCAGTGTTGATCGCCACCAGAGCGGCAGGCAAGGGATCGTCCAGGACCACGTAGCGCTGGGGTTTCCCGGCCTCCACCAGGACCGTGACCTTGACCAGATCCCCCACCTTGATCTCCGGGGAGCCGTCGGTATTCTGTATGGTCTTGCTGACCTTGAAACCCTGATCGGCTCCGGAAGTGGCCAGGTCCAGCCGCGGGCCGCTAATTGCCAGTTCGTAGAGCCAGGTGGGGCCGGCTGGGGTCTCCACCTGCACCACCGGGTTTTTCAGGAGGGCCCTGGGGTCGAGGTCCACGGTGCGAAATCCCTTGGGATCGAGCTTAATCCGCTGTTTGCCGGTGGCGCCGGGTTGGCTGATGGCAAACTCAGCGCCCTGGCTGCTGAATTTCTGCCCCTGGAAATATTCCCCTAAAGCTACCAAGGCCCACCCGGTGCTGCTGGTGGAGATCCAGACCCCTTGCTGGTCCAGGCCTCCCAGGAGAACCAGCGCCGCCTCTTTGGTAAGCGGGTCCTCGGGCAGGATGGCTTTCCCGGCCAGCAGAGCCAGGGCCGGGCCCCGGGCCAGGGCGTTAAATTCATCATGGCTCCAACTAGTTTGTTTGGCGAGGTCCGGGCCTAACAGGGGTTTGAGGTTCCGCTGCAACTCCGCCATTGGCAGCAGGTCGGCTTCCCGAGCCGCCAGGAGCAGCAGTAATTGGCCCTCCCGGTTAAAGTTTTGATATTTCTGCCTCAGCCCCTCAAATTCGTCTCGCTGCAAATGGTGATTCAAGGCTAAGATGTAGGCGCCGAAGGCCTTGGCTGGGTAGGGGGTCTTGGGGTCGCGCAACTGGGCATGAAAATAATCGAGGCCCTTGGTCAGGGGTAGTTCTGGGACCTCCACTCCGTTTTTCTTGGCGATACCCAAGGCAGCCCCGGCGTAAATCGAGCCCCAGCCGTCCGCCTCCGACTGTCCGGGCCAGTAGGCGAACCCGCCGTTATCGGTCTGCATGCCCAAGATGCGCCCCACTCCTCGATTGAGGTACTTATCCACCTCCGGCAGACTGATGCCGGGCACCTGGCTGTCCTGGACCACGCCCCGCAAGGCGGCCAGGGCCAGGACCCCGGAGGAGGTCTGTTCTATGCAGCCGTAAGGATAATTGAGCAGATAATGCAAAGCCTCGCCCAGCCGCAGGAAAGGGGAGCCTGAGAGGGTAAAAACCGCCTTGACCTCTTCAGGGTTGAGCTTGCGGGCAGCCTCGCCGGTGAGATAAGGAGGCAGGCTGATCTTGATAGAGGTGGCGCCCCCCAGGCTCCCAAAGCGGATGGCGGTATCCTGGATGTGCCCGGATTTAATTGGAATCTTTAGCTCAACCGCGTCGGGCCGCCCCTGGAATTCAGCGCCGAAGCGGGCCGTGGCCGATCCAGCCTGGGTGGCTTCGCCGCTGACGTTGAGGTTCACGCTATCCTTGGGTCCAAGGATTGGGAAGGGTTCCTCCGCCTTGAGGGAGAGCCCACCTTCAGATGCGGTCTTGAACTTCAACGGCCCGCGGTCACCGGTGTTATTGAAGGCTGCCACTTGAAACCGGAAACGGTCCCCCTGATTGAAAAAGCTGGGCAGGCCCGGCTCCAGGTAAAAATCCTTGCTGACTACCAGGGAGCGCTCCGGACTGGCGAAGCCGCTGCCCTGGTCCGCGGTCACCGCGTAAACCCGGTAACTGGTCATATTGTCCGGCAAGGTAAAAGTTACCCGGGCCCGGCCATCGGCGGCGGTGCGCAGCGACGGGTTGAAATAGGCGACCGGCTCAAAGCGGCGTCGCAGTTTGGCCATCATTTCGGCGTTCAGACCGGCGCCCCCGGTTAAGGGTTCATTGTGGGCAAGATAATAGGGGGTTTGATGCTGGAGAAGGGTTCGCAATTCGCCGGTGAAGACCCCCAGGGGTCCGTCAAACCGAGTCAATTGCTCCAGGGTGGGCGTCTTAAAGGCGGTGAGGGCCAGTACCCCTTCGTCCACCACCGCCACCGCCAGTTCCGCGAGAACCCCCTGGCCGCGCTTGTTGAGAACCGTGAAGTCCAGGCTGACCTCGGCCCCCGGTTGGGCCTTGAGCTCCTTGACCTCCGGACTGATGGCCACCTGCAAATGCTCCACTTCCAGGCGAACCGGCAGGTTGATATTTCCCCAATAAAACCCCGGGGCCTCGGTATCATAGCGCCCGGCAAAGACCGGAAATTCCCCCCTGGGGGTGAGAGCCAGCACGGAGAGGTAGACATTGGGGGCGAATTGGGCCTTGATGGGAATCTCTATCTCCGGCAATTCTTTCCTGGCAGTCACCACCCGGTGCTGCAGCAGGCCTTCCTGTTCCAGGGTGACCAGGTAGCAGGAGACCGGCCGCTTGGGCCGCAGGGCGATCCTGGCCGTCTGGCCCGGTTCATAGGCCGGGCGATCCGCGGACAGCGACAAGATTTGATAAGCATTTTCCTTTTTTTCGCCCTCCTCATCGCGGCCTGGGCTGGCCACCTGGTAAATGGTGGCCGAGGTGAAGTTCCGGCCCCGATCATCCCGGTAGGTGAAGGTCACCAGGTAGCGGCCGGACCAGCCGAAGTCGAAGCGGAAGCTGGCCTCGCCTTTCTCTATTTGCAGGTTGGTGGCGTAGCTCCTCTTCCAGGTCTCCTGGTCGGCCCAATAGATGTCACCCTGTTCGTTTCTCTTGACCACATAGACCCAAGTCCGCTCCAGGACTGCGGCCTGGATTTGTCCTTTGCCGATCCTTTTGCCGTCGCGGTTCGTGGCCACCACTTTCAGCAACTGCTCCGTTTCGGGCGGCACCTCATCGGCATGGGGGCTGAGGCCCACCAGATAATCTGGCACGAGCTGGTAAGTTTTACTGTTGGACGCGGCACGCCCATCAAAGTCCACCACCGTGGCAATTACCAGATAGCCCGACTCTCCCGCCAAAACTTCCCGGTCCAGGGGGAATTCCAGTTCGGCCCGCCCTTTCTCGTCCAAGATGGCCTGGCCGCTTTCGATCAGTTCACCTGGCTCGTCCCGGGTATAGCCAAATTCGAAATTATCGTTGCCGGGCACCTGGTAGCTGGTCTTGGATTTATGCAGCTTCCAGCGCACCTGTCCGTGTTTCACCGGCCCTCCGGCATAGTAGGCGCCGCTGAGGCCGATACGGACAAAGTCCCGCTGGCGGCCCTGGTAATTGACAAAGCTGGTATCCGGCCGGCTCAACCTCTTAAAGTTGATCTCCACGAAATGGCGGGGCGCCTTAAATTCCTGGACCTGGAAGGTGCAGGTGGCGGCATTGTTGGGCGCCTGGCCGGAATCCTGTTGCTCCCCGTTGGCCTGCTCCTGCTCCCCCTCACCCTCCTCGTCGAGCTGTCCCGGAGCTTGCTGGTCGCTATTGGCCGGCGCCTTGGTCTCCGGCGGCTTAGGGCCGAATGACATGGTCATGGTGTAGGTGCCCAGGGGCCAATGGCCCGCGGCGGTCACCTCACCGGAGGCGCTGCCAAAATCCGACAGGGGCAATTCCTGGGAATAGACCTGCTCCCCTTTGGGACTGCTGATTTCAAAAGAGCAGACCTCACCCTGGGGTGAGAAGATGCGGCCTTCCTGGTATTCCCGAACCAGGCCCTTAAAATGTAAGGTCTCTCCGGGACGGTAGACCCCCCGTTCGGTAAAGACCTGGCCCTTGAGGCGGCGGATCTTCTCTCCGGCTTTCACCTGCCAGATTCCCTGGGGTTTGAGGCTGTCCGCCGGCGTCATCCGGATAAAGGAGACGTCGCTGGCGGTAGCGGCCAGCAGGCAGACTACCTCCCCATGGTCCAGGTGGCGCTTTACCTGGCGAAAGTCTCCCAAGGTTTTCAGCGACAGCCCATCCAGGTCTTTTTCCTGAAAGGTTAGGATGCCGTCGGCATCCGTTTGTCCCAGGGGGAAGGCTTCCATCTCCCGAGTGAAGCCCACCACCTGCACCCCAGGCACCGGCATCCCGGTTTTGAGGGAGGTGGCCCAGAGGAGCAGACTGTTGCCTCCCACCTTGTAAGTCAGGCCCAGGTCGCTGATGGCAAAGACCCGAGGGCTGGAAGCGGTGGCCCCTTCGGCCCGATCCTCGCTCACCCGGATAAGTTCCAGGCCCCCGACTTCCTTGTTCTTGCGAAAACTCAGGGGTAGAGACACCGCCAGGGGTTTGTTCCTTTCACCGGGCGCAGGGAAGAGCTGCCTTTCGGCAAAAGGTTCCAGGAGGAAGGGGGTTAAGGCCTGGTTTCCCTTGGCCAGATCATGGAGGCGCTCCGCCCCCGACTTAAGCTCATCCAGGGTCCGGCCCCAGTCGGATGGAGATTCCTCCACGGCCAGGGCCCGGGGCAGCAACAAGGGCGGAATTCTTATGCCTTCCAGGATTAGGGCCTTGACATTTTGACTACGGACATGCAGGAGCTCCCGGCTATCTCGCTCGATGAGGCTCTTGCGCCCGACGAATTCCAGCTTGGCTGGCCGATCCGGCAGGAAGAAGGTGGTCACCGTAGGGCGGTAGGTCAGGCTGCCCAACCTGAAATTCTCCGGCAAGGTTACCACGTATCCGACCCCGAATTTAAAGCGCCCTTTTAGGGTGAGTTGACCCTCTGGGCTCATGGCGGCGTGGGGCCAGTCAAGCTTGACCAAGGGCAGCAGGCGCAAGTTGTCTTTCAAGCCCTCCAGAAGGAGGGGTTTGTCAAAAAAGATGCGGACCTCTTCCTTTTGGGCGTCGGGCTCGATCTTAAGGATGGTAAATTGAGAGTTCCCGGCCGCGATGGCGCCCGCCTGGGCCGGCCGGCGCTCCTGGGAATTTCCCGAGCCAGCCCAAAGTCCCAGGCCCAGGAAGCAAAACGCCGCTAACAGCAAGGCTATGAAGGCGAGGCGGGGCCAGCTGGCCTTGGCCGCGGCCCCAGAATGGGCCTGAAAAGAACTTCTGTTCCCGGCATCCATGTTAGCGCTCCTTTTGATCCTAGGTTGCCCAACTTGGTAGAGCGGTTGCCTCGGATGTTCTTCGAGAATATGCGGCAGACTCACCCACCGCAGCCAGAAAATGGTTATGGACCCCTTGTCCGAGTTTAATCACAAAAGACGACCAATTCTCGGGGACGGTGTTTTTTTAATAAGCACAATAGCACAAAAGCTAACTAACCGAAAGCATTAAGAAGAAATTACTTTTGCTTTATCCTGATTTCTCCTGCAAAATGGTTTTGATAGGACTCTTAATCACTAGGTTCAGAGTTCGAGTCTCCGACGGCCCACCAAAGAAAACAAGGGGTTAGCTATATTGGCTAACCCATTTTTATTATGGCTAGCAAATTTAAGGGTGCTATGGCCTGAAAATGGAACAGGCGCCCAAGCCCAGGGCGCCCTTCATCTACCGAACTACACTTTAGCTGCACGGGTCACAAGGCGGTTATCGGCCCCCATGGCCCAGCCTTGCCTCATAGCCTGGAGCATTATGTCCCGCCTGTGGCCCGCCAGCGTCGCCTGGCACCGGGCCCCTATCCTCCACCAGGCACCAACTGCTTGCCGCGGCCCTCTCTGGCGCCACCGACAGCCTGAGGATTTTCGGCCCTGGAAGGCGAATCCGGGGGGGGCTCCTAAGCCCCCGGTAAACTATGATCCTTCCATCCTTTCAATTCAGCGCGCACCAATCTTTTGTCTCTCGTCTCCTTAAAAACCGCTGGGCGGCAGATATGGCAGAGTTTTGGCGAACAGCCAGCACAGGAAAAACACGACCGGGATGTGGAACATGAGCTGGAGGATGGAGTAACCGGCCAGGTCCCGGGCCCGGACGTTGAGGATGCCCATGAGGGGCAGCATCCAGAAAGGATTGACCAGATTCGGCAGGGCCTCGGCGGCGTTGTAGATCTGCACCACCCAACCCAGATGGACGTGCAAGGTGTTGGCGGCCGCCATGACGTAAGGGGCCTCCACCACCCACTTGCCGCCCCCGGAGGGAACAAAGAGGCCGAGAAGGCCGGAATAGGCAGCCACCAGGATGGGGTAGGTACCATGCGAGGTGAGCCTCACGAAGAGGTCGGCCAGGAACGGTTGGATGGCGGTCTTGGAGATGATCCCAAAGATGCCGGCGTAAAAGGGAAACTGAATGATGACGCCGGCGGTAGCCGGCACGGATTTGGCCACGGCCTTCAGGAAGGCCCCGGGGCGCCAGTGGAGCAGGATACCCGCGGTCAGAAAGATGAAATTAAAGGCGTTGAGGTCCGTGGCCGCCATGACCCCCTTCTGCGCAAACAGGAAAACGATGTAGGCCAGCATCAGAATGGCGACCAACAGGGACAGGACCGGGCTGGATTCGAGTTTGTCCGCCGGGGTCTTGGGCTTATCCGCGGTCACTTCCAGCGGCTCGAAGGTGATCCCCATCTCTTCCGCGGTCTTGGCCTTTTCGGGACTCGGGCAAGAGAAATAGGCCACGGCCACCGAGAGGACAATGAGGATGGCGGCGGTAAGCCCGCTCTGCCACAGGAAGATGGTCTGGGTCAGGGGGATGACCCCGGTGATGGGCAAGAGGGCTGCCGGAATGGAACCTTTGGTGTTCTGTAGGAGCGCTGCCGATGACGAAAGGCCCAAGGCCCAGACGGCCCCGAGGCCGAGATAGGCAGCGGCGCCGATGGCCCGGTAGTCGATGCGCGGCACCCGCCGGGTGATTTCCCGGACCAGCAACCCGGTAAAGATCAGGGACAATCCCCAGGAAATCAGCGAACTGAGCATGGCGAGCAGGGCGACGAAGGCAACGGCGCCCCGCGGCGTCTTGGGCACCCCCGCCAACCACTGGATCAGCCGGGCCACTGGAGGGGAACTGGCGACCACGAAGCCGCCGATGATAATCAGGGCCATCTGCATGGTGAAGGGAATCAGAACCCAGAAGCCTTCACCGAAGGTTTGGACAAGTTTGAGGGGCTTTTCTCCCAGGGCCAGGCCGCCGAGAAAAACAACAATGACGGCGCAAAGCGCAAATACGAAGGCGTCAGGAAAATACCGCTCGCAGAAATCAGCCAAGGCTTCGCCCACCCGGGCGAGGGGGGCGGCTTTTGCGGTTGCTTGTGCTTTCACTTCGACTTCGTCACCCATGCCTCACCTCCAAGAACCTTAATAACTTAAGATTATGCCGCTGGCTTAGCCATTGCGGGCAAAAAAATGGTTTTGGGGCCTTCCATCCCGGGTTCACTCCCGAAAAAGTTTCTCTTTTTTGGCCAGATCGTCTGGTGAGAGCCAGGATAGCACAAACTTCCCTCAAAATGTCCATTAATTTCACCCTTATGCCCATATTTCCGGCGGATACAGGCGGAGCTTACCCGGATAGGCCGGACCGGGCGGCCACTAGCTGCACCACCCCGAGCAGGTAAGCGTCCCGCCCATGGGCGGCCAACAGAGAAAGACCAACGGGGACGCCACCCACCTCGGCCAGGGGCAAAGAGACCTCAGGTAGGCGGCCGATGCCGGCAATGGCCGTCAATGACAGGGTGCGCGGGTAGTAGCTGGTTTTGGGCTTATCAGGCCGCTCGACTTTCAGGCCGCCTTTAAGCCGAGCCGGGGCCGGCACAGTCGGGAAGCAGATGAGATCTCGCGGCCCCAGGAAGTTTTCCAGTCGGCGAAAATAGCGCTCCCGGGTGCGGGTGGCATCCCCCAGCCTGCCACGATCGGTATTTTTGATGTGGTCAAAAAACTTCGCGGCTTTGGGGCTAAGCAGCGGTTTGGCGCTCTCAACCCAGGACCCCAAGCAGTTCCACATCTCGCACCACTGCAGGGTGGAGCTCGTTTCATACCAACTGGTTAAACCCGAGCCCGCCGCCTGGCCAGCGATTTCCCTCAGGGAAGTCTCCCGGACCTTGTCGCCGAAAAGTCTTTGCAATAACTGAATGGCGTGGCCTAGGGCCGCCCTGATCTCCTGGTCGCCCATAGCCCAAGCCTCTCTTATCAGGTGGAGGGTACCCACTTCAACGTCACCCGGCACTGGGGCAGCCAACAGTACCGAGCCGGCCCGGCTCAGGAGGTCGGCTGACTCCGCCAGGAGGCCTACGGTATCAAAGCCGGGGGCAAAGGGGGTGACGCCGGCCAGAGAAATGAATCCATGAGACGGGCGCAAACCGAAAATACCGCAATTGGCGGCCGGGACCCGGATCGAGCCCCCGGTGTCGGTGCCCAGGGCAAAATCGGCCAGGCCACAGGCCACGGCCGAGGCAGAACCGCTGGACGAACCCCCCGTAACGTGATGCGGGGCCCTTGGATTCAGCGGCGCTCCATAGAAATAATTTTCCCCGTCCAGGCTGAAGGCCAGCTCATCACTAATGGCCTTACCGATGCACTGAGCCCCCGCCCCTAACAGTTGGTCCACGCAGATGGCGTTGGCTGCGGCCGGGGGATGGGTCTTGGCCCAGTCGGGCGAGCCGCAAGAGGTGCGGTGGCCTGCCAGATCGATGATATCCTTCATGGCAAAGCGCAATCCGTCCAAAGGCCCCGGGGCCGTGGGCGGCAATTTCACGATCTCGACAAAGGCTCCCGATTCCTGAATGCTGTATTTTCTGAGGAGAGGCATCTGATCGTCCCACCTAAACCGGGATTATGCGGCAGCCTTGGCCACCACAGCCCAAGAATGGTTTTGGAAGCAATTTTCCCCGAGCTTAATACCGGATGGTTTCCTTTTTTAATAGCCGAACTGTCTGGTGGACGACACGGTAGCATAAATTTCAACGAAAAAGTGAATTTCTTTAAGATGTTCGGCATGCCACTCCTTTTGAGCAGATTCTTCGTGAGTCGGCAACGTGTGCACGCCGGGCCGCGGTTACTGTTGGGAAAGTGAGAGAAAGCGAAGGTGGCGTTTGCTCAGAAATTCGAGGTACCTTGCCAAACCAGAGTCTTATCCCCAAAATCTTAAAATTTGCGGGGTTGATCTGGATATTGGCAGTTCTTATTTTCGTATAAACGGTGGAGCACAGCAGTCATTCATGTACCCCAAGGGCTCATCGCATGCTGGCCGGGGGCAGCGGCAAGAGGATAAGAAGAAAACCTAGGAAATATTTTGGAGAATGTTATTTTAAGATATATACATGAGAACAATTTCTGATACTTTGCAAGATAATGTTCTTGCTCGAAATAGGCCCATAAGCGCATAATCAAGCCGATCATTTTTTCAGGCCTGGAGACCACTTGGGTCCTTCGGATAAAGCGAGCCTCTAGGGCGCCTATTGGAGTTGTCATTTTCCAGGAGTTGGGTTCCCGCCTTGGCCACCACAAGCTGTCCGGATGCCAAGGTTGAAGCGACTACTTGATTAATAAAGAGGGAGAGGGAACATGGTTGAGACTCCAGTTTCCGAAAATATGGTGGTAATATGGTCTTCGGGAGATCGGGAAATTGCCAAAAAATTGGTTTTTATGTACGCTAAGAACTCCAAGCTCCAGGGCTGGTGGGGTCGCGTCAGGCTAGTGGTCTGGGGCCCCTCAGCCCAGCTACTGACCGTGGACCTGGAGCTTCAAGAGGAACTGGAAGATTTGAAGGCCGCGGGAGTTGAACTGCAAGCGTGCAAAGCCTGTGCAGATCTTTACGGGGTAACCGATAAGCTCAAGTCGCTGGGCATCGAAGTCATTTACATGGGCGGTCCCTTGACCGAGATGCTGAAAACGGGCTGGACCTGCCTCACCTTTTAACCGGGGCGGGATGGGGCGCCATGAGGTTCGAAATGAAATCCCTAATGAAAGGGTGTCTGGGAGCCTGGATTTTCTTGGGGTATACGGGGATGATCTTTTTCCCAGGCTTTGCACTCTGCGCCGGGGCTCCGGATGATCTGCACCGCCGATTAGCCGCAGGAGAGATCATTGTCACTACGAAAGAAGATCCTGGAACCTCCCTTATGCGCGCCGAGATGACCGGGGTTATAGATGCTTCTCCGGAAATCGTCTGGCAGGTGATTGGTGACGTTAATAATTTTAAGAATTTCATGCCCCGGACATTGAATAGTATGGCGGTGCCGGCGGAGAAGATTCCCTTGATATTGCAAAGGCGGCCGAGCCGGGCTGAGGAAGTGGAGGCCTTACTGGGCCCCATCCCCGCGAACCCGGCCAGTTATCGTATCCCTGGCGAAAAATATTCTGCATATCATTATAGTAATCTGCAATTCCCCTGGCCTTGCAGCAACCGCTGGTACATCCTTAAGGGGTTGTATGATGAGACCAGCGCGGCCCAGCATCGTTATCACAGTTCCTGGTCGCTGGTGGTCGGCAACCTGCGGGAAAATTCCGGCGAATGGATTTTGACGCCATTCGGCACTGCTAAAACCAAGGCCATTTATAGGCTTAATACCGATCCCGGCGGCGCCATTCCCGGGTTCCTTGTCAAGCAGGGTACTTGCAGCACCATGCCCCAGATCATTAAAGCGGTCAGGGAAAGGGTTGCTAAGCTGTGTGAGCTCAAACAGCCATAATGACTCATCGCCGTCGAACCTCCCGCCTGTTGAAAAAGAGCCTTAACTATGTTTAATCAGCTTTCTCCGGACTCTCCTGGCGGTGCAGGTCGGAAAGGGCTAGAATTTCCTGGATGCGGCTCGTGATGGGCAGCAGCCCTTAAGGGCAGCACTCCACGCAGGCGCCGCACTCGATGCAATTCCTGATGGACTCCATGGTCTTAGTCGAGAACCTGCGGCCTGGTCTGGACCCATGCGGTGGGCAACGATGCCATGGAGCCTGGCTGGGGTGATGTTTGGAGCCGGGAAATCTTCAAAAAAAATCCTTTAGCTCAATATTTGGCCCATACTTAGCAATAAGCTCTTCAGCCTCGGCGTAGATTATTTCGGGGTCAGGCTCTTTGCCAACCAGGTCTCGATATATCTTGTGCAATTCATTGCGAATATTCTCTATGGCCTGCTGCTTTTCCCGAGAGGCTGATTCATCTATGGCAGTATTCATGGTCCTTTACCTTCCTGCGCAAAAGATAGCTTGTCGCCCGCTGGGGATGGCTGTCAGATGGAACAGATAGGCCCTTCTGGATATTTGAATTGGAGCCAGCCGCAAATTTTAAGAATCCAATACCTGGTTTCTCCGATAAACTTCAATCCCTTTAAATGAGAGCCGATAAAATACCATTCCCGGCTGGCGGGATCGTAAAAGATCTTGTCGCGGAAGAGCCAAATCTCCCCGGGAGCATCCAACGCCTCTGCCGCCTCAACCACATAGTCTGTATAATTCATGATATCTCCCTTTTGAAAAACAGACTTCTTAACCTTGAGCCTCTGCCAGGCATTGTCTCTCGCCCTTATTTACTTTTGCCTTCAGGAAGATTAGAAATTCATTTTATGAGTGGTAAAAAAAAGTTACGAATTGACAGGGCATACAAAATGGTTATCTAAAAACTATAAGGCATCTATCTGACCTTCCGAAAAAATTCCTCTCGCAAAATCAAGCCTTAGAAGACCACATTCATGGAAGGTCGCAATATGAACCCCAGGAAACCAGTTTTCTCAATAATTGTGGGTTCAACTAACTGATTTTTTGATGCAGTCCTGAAACTGCGGGAGCAGGGCTTTGCTGGGGTGGTCCTGCCACTCTGCGGAAAGGAGGCGCCTGACTCATGGGCCTTATTCTCTACTTTCTTCGACATGGGGAGACGCAGTCCAGCCAGACCGGCGGTTATTGCGGGGTTTCGGATGTGGCCCTGACCCCCGAGGGTCGCCAAATGGCCCAGGATTTTGCCGCGGCCTATAGAGACCTTGCCTGGGAGGCCGTCTTTTGCAGTCCCCTGAAACGCGCCGTGGCTACGGCCCAACCTTTGTGTAAAGCCGTGGGACTAAATCCGCACCTGAGGGAGGGGCTCAAAGAGATCGCCTACGGCCAGTGGGAGGGCAAGTCCGCGGAGGAAGTGAACCGCGAGTTCCATGATGAATACATCCGCTGGCTGGCCGATCCGGGTTGGAACGCGCCCAGCGGCGGCGAACGAGGGGTGGACGTAGCCCGCCGCAGTTCCACGGTGCTGGATGAGATTGAACGGAGGCAGCCCTCGGGGAATGTCCTGATAGTATCCCACAAAGCCACGGGGCGCATCATGCTGTGCTCCTTGTTGGGCATCGATGTGGGCCGCTATCGCGACCGCCTCGGCATGCCGGTGGCCGCGTTGAGTATCGTGGAAATGACCGAACAAGGCCCATTACTGCGGGTACTGGGGGACCGCACCCATTTGCGTCAAAGTCTGCGCCTCAGGCCAGGCACGTAAGGGATTGCTTTCCCTATCATAACTAACATTTCTTCCTGGATTATTGCGCCTGAATTGATGGAAAATTACTTAGACGCTGGGGAGATTTTATTCGGGCCAAGAGGCCCCAAAACCTCGTTGGGACCGGCGGTCCGCGTCATTCACACGGACGAAGAATGGATGATAGCCAAGACGGTTTGCCGCGTTCTCGGCCTTGGCTGAAAAAAAGGAGAATTGAACCATGGAGACCAAAACCCTTTCCCCGGAACTGCTCCACAAGATGGATGCCTACTGGCGCGCCGCCAACTATCTGTCGGTCGGCCAGATTTATCTTTACGACAATCCGCTGCTGAAGGAGCTGCTGAAGCTGTCGCACGTGAAGCCGCTGGTGGTCGGACACTGGGGCACGACGCCGGGCCAGAACTTCATCTATGTGCATTTGAACCGGGTCATCAAGAAGTATGACCTGGATATGTTCTACATCGCCGGTCCCGGTCACGGCGGCCCGGCGCTGGTGGGCAACGTTTACCTCGAAGGCACCTGGACTGAAGTTTATCCGAACGTCACTCAGGACGAAGCCGGGCTCAAGAAGCTGTTCAAGCAGTTCTCGTTCCCCGGCGGGATTTCCAGCCATGTGGCGCCGACGACGCCGGGGTCGATTCACGAAGGTGGTGAGCTGGGGTACTCACTCAGCCACGCCTTCGGGGCCGCGTTCGACAATCCCGATCTGATCGTCGCCTGCGTCGTCGGCGACGGTGAAGCGGAAACGGGCCCCCTGGCGACCGCATGGCAGTCCAACAAGTTTCTCAATCCGATTACCGACGGAGCGGTGCTGCCGATCCTGCACCTCAATGGCTACAAGATCAGCAACCCGACCGTCCTGGCCCGCATCGAGCCCGAGGAATTGGACCAATTTCTAAGAGGCTGCGGCTGGACGCCCCACTTTGTGGAAGGCGATGATCCGGAAGAGATGCACCAACTTATGGCCAGCACTTTGGAAAAGGCCATCGAGGACATTCGGCAAATCCAAAGCAAGGCCCGGAACCAGAACGACACCACCCGGCGGCGCTGGCCAATGATCGTCCTCAGGTCACCCAAGGGCTGGACGGGACCGAAAGTCGTCGATGGTCTGCAAATTGAGGGCACGTTCCGAGCGCACCAGGTGCCGCTGCTGGTGGATTCCGAGCATCCCGATCATGTCAAGCTGCTCGAAAGCTGGATGAAGAGCTACAAGGCCGAGGAGCTGTTCGATAAAGATGGCCGCCTCCTGCCGGAATTGGCCGAGCTGGCGCCTCAGGGCGACCGGCGGATGGGCGCCAATCCCCACGCCAACGGCGGCATGCTGCTGCGCGACCTGCGCTTGCCGGACTTTCACGCCCACGCGGTGGATGTGCCTTCGCCCGGGGCGGTTGACGGCCAAGATACGCTTGTGCTGGGTAAGTTCCTGCGTGACGTGGCCAAGCTCAATCAGGATCAGCGCAATTTCCGGATCTTCGGTCCCGATGAGACTCTCTCGAATCTCCTGGGCGCGGTTTTTGAGGTCACCAACCGCCAGTGGGACGCCCGGGAAGTAGAAAATGATGAATTTCTAGCGCCCGCCGGAGGCGTGTTGGACTCGATGCTCAGCGAGCACCAGTGCGAGGGTTGGTTGGAAGGATATCTGCTTACCGGGCGGCACGGGCTGTTCAACAGCTATGAGGCCTTCATTCGCATCGTCGACTCGATGTTCAGCCAGCACGCCAAGTGGCTGAAGGTAACCTTGGAACTGCCCTGGCGCCGGAAGATCGCCTCGCTGAACTATCTGCTCGCCTCCCACGTCTGGCAGCAGGATCACAACGGCTTCACGCACCAGGATCCCGGCTTCCTCGACCACGTGATCAACAAGAAGGCCGACATCGTGCGCGTTTATCTGCCGCCCGACGCCAACTGCCTGCTGTCGGTGTTCGATCATTGCCTGCGCAGCCGGCATTACGTCAACGTGGTGGTGGCCGGCAAGCACGCCCTCCCGCAATGGCTGACCATGGACGCCGCGGTGGTGCACTGCACGGAAGGAATCGGCATCTGGCAATGGGCCAGCAATGACCAGGACGCCGCCGGGCCGGACGTCGTGATGGCCTGCTGCGGAGATACGCCGACACTCGAGATTCTGGCCGCC